>CAKRPJ010000006.1:0-93514 GCA_934376955.1 uncultured Lachnospiraceae bacterium
TCCTCCTGATACAAGCAAGTCCCCACCCACTGCTTATTGCTTTTCGCAATTGAAGCAGGGGACTTACTTGATTCGGTCAAATAATGAAAGGAGCGAAACAATGAAAATGAGTACGCTTTATGTAAACGGAAGGATCTACACCATGGATCGGAACAATACGGTTTACGAGGCTATGGTCGTGGAGGACGGAAAGATCGTGAAACTGGGAACGACAGAGGAGCTGATGGCGGAAAAGACTGCGGATCAGGCTCTGGAAGACCTGAAGGGATGCCCGGTGCTGCCCGGAATATGCGACTGTCATGTACACATGGAGACAACAGGCGCAGTTATGCTGGCGATCAATGCAACCGGCAAGTCGAAGGATGAGCTCTTAGCAGAGGTAAAGGAAAAGGCCAAAGATCTTGCACCGGGAAAGTGGATCACCGGTATGGGATGGAATCAGGACACATGGGACGGAAAATTCCCGTCTAAGGAGGAGCTGGATGCAGTATGTCCGGATCATCCGGTCAAGCTGACCCGCTGCTGCGGCCATGCCTTCTGGTGCAACAGCTTAGCTCTTAAGCTGGCAGGCTTTAATCTGGATGAAGTGAGCACGCTGGATCCGCAGGAATATCCGGTAAATGAAGAAGGAAAGCTCCTTGGAATCCTCATTGACGGTGGATGTAAGCTGCTCGAGGAAGCACTTCCGGCAGAAACGAAGGAGGATAAGATCGCTCATTTCAAGATCGCAGAAAAGGAAGCTCTCCGTCTTGGTATTACAACGATCATGAACAAGGGCGCAGGTCTCGTTACCGCCTCCAGTCCAAACTGCGGACGCAATGCAGTTGCAATAGAAAAAGAATTATTTGAAAAGGAAGAACTGAAGATCCGTTATTATGAGTCCCTGTCAGGACAGGATGAATATTTTGATGACTGCTTTGAGGATGGTATCCAGATCGATCAATGCCACGGAAAGTTTACACTTCGCAGCATAAAGCTCTTTGGTGACGGAGCCTTTGGAGCAAGAAGTGCATGGCTGACTAGAGATTACAGAGATCAGCCCGGAAAACGCGGCTTTGGTATTCTCACCGACGAAGAAATGATCCGCTTATTCAAGAAGGCAGACGAAAAGAACGTTCAGATCAGCATACATAGTATCGGAGATGCCTCCATCAAGCAGATCTTAGATTGCTATGAGATCGCTTTTGCGGACAGTCTTCACAAGGATCGCCGGTTCTGTATCGAGCACTGCCATCTGGCATCGGATGAGGATCTTGCAAGGATCATAAGCTATAACATCATTTTCTCAACACAGTTTTTACAGCTGTCCCTTGATATGGATGTAATCCCGGGAATCCTTCCGGATGCTCTTTTAAAACGTCTTTATACATGGCGTACCGTGGTAGAAAAGGGCGTGATCGTGACAAATGGTTCCGATTCTCCGTGTTCTACCCTGAGTCCGTTTGAATCCCTGCATACGGCAGTTACAAGACTGAGTGAGCGCGGTGTGAATACCTTCGAGGAGAAGCCGTTCAAAGAGGCCCTTACCAGAATGCAGGCTCTGAGGGCTTATACGACAACCGCAGCCTACAGCATGTATAAGGAGGATGAGCTCGGTTCCTTAGAGTGCGGCAAGCTGGCAGATTTCATCGTTACAGATAAAGACTATTTCACCTGTACGGATGAGGAGATCGCTAAGATCCGTGTATTGAGAACCTATATTGGCGGAGAGCTTTGCTATCGCGCAGAATAAAAGATTGGAGGGGGATGTGTATGAAAAAAGGTAAGCTAGTAATAGATTCCAGTATCGTTGGTCTGGCGTTGTTTGCAACGATCTTTGGAGCAGGAAACCTTGTGTTCCCGCCTATTCTTGGCCTGACTGCAGGAACAGAATGGGTTGCGGCAACACTGGGACTTCTTCTTTCAGGAATCATCCTTCCTGTTCTGGGTACATGGGCAGTAAACTGCGTCGGTGATCACGCAAAATTCCTGACCTATCATGTGCATCGGGAGTTTTATACGATTCTTACCGCCTGCTCTACGCTGCTTGTCGCTATCGGTTCCACGCTCCCCAGAGTAGGGGCTACGACACATGAGGTAGGAATACAGAGTATTTTCCCCAATTGCCCGATCTGGGTAACGGTAACGATCTTCTTTGCCGTAACATATTACTTTGCAAGGGACAGAGAATCGGTTATCGATAAGGTAGGAAAATATCTGACACCGGCACTGGTCATCATTATCGGCTTCATCCTTTTAAAGGGTATTATCACACCGATCGGTGAAATCGCAGAGCCTGTACTTCAGAAGCCGTTTGTCAGCTCCGTATTAGAGGGCTATAAGGTTGGTGACCTGACAACGACGTTGATGCTGGCGCATGTGTTCATCTATGCGCTGGAGGAAAAGGGCTACATGGACGGCGAGCTGAAAAGAGGAATCCTGGTGGCGGGCGTTGTATGTATCGTTGTAATGTCAGCCATCTACATTGCTCTTACCTATATCGGAGCAACAGCAGGCTCCATATATCCGTCAGATATATCAAGAACTGCACTCTTATCCGGTATTGCATTAAATATTTTCGGCAAATCCGGTCAGGTGGCACTGGGACTCGTGGTGGCCCTTGCCTGCCTTACAACAGCAGTAACGATTGCCGCATCTGCTGCAGCCTTCTTCGGAGATCTGTTCCGCACGAAATTCGGGATCCAGATATCCTATAAGTGCCTGATGCGGGTGATCTGTATCTTCTGTACGATAGCCGGAACCTTTGGAGTTACCAGTATCATCAATTATGTAACTCCGATCTTCCTGACCATGTATCCGCCGTTAATCGTTCTGACGATCCTTGGTTTTGTCGATAAGTGGATCCCGAATGACGGTATTTATAAGGGAGCCGTATATACATCCACATTCTTCGGATTCTTAGACGGTGTGCTTGTAGTATTCCCGCATTTTACGGGACTGTATAACCTTCTCTCTTATATTCCGCTGTTTGAGGATGGCTTTGGCTGGGTGATCCCGTCCCTGATCATGGGAGTGATCATGGGAATCGTGTTCCGTGGAAGACCCAGAGATTACTGCCCGAAGACAGGAGAACGACTGGCGCTTTAATCAGCTCTCCGCCTTTACGGCGGGGGCTGAAACATGCGATCTGCAGGCCCTTTATTGTAAAAAAAATACCAATCCCGTTAAATGTTTAATTACTGCTTAACCACTGGCTTTTTCCCGGCACTTATGTTACACTTGCCATGGGTTACAGCAATTACGGTTATTTACTGCAAGGATCATTGCCATTTCAAAGAAAAGAGTATGTTTTTTATAGGAGGTACATTTGCAATGGCAATTAAAATTGGCATCAACGGATTTGGACGTATAGGTAGAGTTGCATTCCGCATCGCCATCAACAAACCGGAAGAATTTCAGTTATGCGGGATCAATGTCCGCAACGCCAACTACGAATATATTTTATACATGATCCGATATGATTCCATATTCGGACGTTTCCAGGGAACTTTAGATATCTATGAAAACGGTATCGTTGTCAATGGACAGAAGATCCCGGTATATTCTGAGAGCGATGCTTCACAGATCCCGTGGGGAGAGTGCGGCGCCGAGTATATTATCGACGCTACAGGTGCTTTCTGCACAACAGAAAAAGCCATGGCACATATTCAGGCAGGTGCTAAGAAGGTAATCATTACCGCACCGGCCAAGGATGATGCGACTCCCACATTCGTTATGGGCATCAACCATGAAACTTACAAGCCGGATATGATGGTGGTTTCCAATGCATCCTGTACGACAAACTGTCTTGCCCCCCTTTGTAAAGTGCTTGAGGATAATTACGGTATTGAATACGGCCTTATGTCTACGATCCACTCTGCAACAGCAAAGCAGAAGGTCGTAGACTGCAGATCATTAAAAGACTGGAGAACCGGACGCTCTGTGTTTGGAAACCTTATTCCATCCACAACAGGAGCAGCAAAGGCAATTTCGCTTGTAATTCCTTCCCTGAAGGACAAGATGAACGGAATTTCCTATCGTGTTCCTACCTCCGATGTTTCCATCGTGGATCTGAACGTAGCATTAAAGACACCGGCCTCTTACGCAGATATCTGCCAGAAACTGAAAGAGGCCAGTGAAAACGAGCTTGCCGGTATTCTGGACTATATTGATGACGAAGTGGTATCTTCCGACTTCGTAGGCGATTCTCATGCTTCCAGCTTCGATGCAAGAGAAGGCATTCAGGTTAACTCCCACTTTTTCAAGCTGATCGCGTTTTATGATAATGAATGGGGTTACACCAGCCAGGTATTCCGTCTGATCAAACACATGAACAGTGTAGATCTGGCTTAATCTTATAACGATCGGCTGAAAATAAGAGGCAATGACCACAAAAAGCAGAAATTGAAACCGTACCTAGACCATATCTCTGTAAGGGACATATACATTCGTTATTACGATTATGAACCATACACTAAATAAACATCCACCTGCATAGCGGGTGGATGTTTATTTAGCATCGATTTTATGGTATACTAAAAAATGTGGGGAAAATGGTATTACGATTCTTAAAGAAAGGGGTTATAAAAAATGAAAACAACTGCTGTGTATTTTTCACCGACAGGCAATACAAAAAAGAGTGTCGAGGCAATGGCAGCAGCTCTCGATGAAAATTTCAGCACATTGGATCTGACACTGTACGAAAACAGTAATGAAACGAGAAGCTTTGGGCCGGACGAAACAGTCATTTTCGGAATGCCGGTTTATGCCGGGAGAATACCGATGGTGGCAGCACCGAGAATGGACGGGCTTAAGGGGGATCAGACACCGTGCATTCTTGTGGTTACCTACGGAAACCGCCATTATGAGGATGCGCTGGTGGAAATGGAGGACTTTGCCAAAAGCCATGGGTTTGTGGTTAAGGGAGCAGCGGCTCTCGTCGGACGTCATACCTATGGGGAAATTCAGGTTACAAGACCCGATGCGGCAGATCTCGCGGCAGATGCCGATTTTGCAAAAAAGGCAGCCGCTCAGGATAAGCTACATAGTGTCATTCCGGGAAACCGTCCGTACAAGGAGGCGATCCCGGGAGGAAATTTCAAACCGTTAACATCGGAAAGCTGTGTGGGCTGTGGTATCTGCCGCGATAACTGCCCGGTAAATGCGATCGGAGAGAATTTCCAGGTAAATCCGGAGATCTGTATCTCCTGCTTCCGCTGTATCAGAAACTGTCCGGTACATGCCAAAAATATGGACGTGGAAGTTTATCATGCCTTTGCAGAAGAATTTTCCGAAAGACTTGCCCAAAGACGCGAAAATGAATATTTTCTGTAGAGAACCGAATCTACCGAAAGTTAGCATTGACTATATATCGCCTACAATGATATAATAACATCTGCATTTTTAAGCGTATGCGGATGTGGCGGAATTGGCAGACGCACCAGCCTTAGGAGCTGGCGGGCAACCGTGGGGGTTCAAGTCCCTTCATCCGCAGGCGTGTATCGCCGCAGGAACAGTTAATTCTGATCCTGCGGCGATTTTCATACGATAATTCAAGTCGAACATCTGTGAGCCCGGAGCGTAATCCTGCATGGCGAAGCAGACATATACCTTACGGGATCACGGTGGATCCTCGCGGGCTTCGATCAGAAGGATACTGTGGGAGGAAAAATTTTATGAGTCTTTTGGAGCTTTTTATTATTGCTGTGGGATTGTCCATGGATGCCTTTGCCGTGTCGATCTGCAAAGGTCTTTCCGTGCCCAAAATGAAGCTGGGTCATGCGGTGACGTGTGGGATCTACTTTGGCGGATTTCAGGCACTTATGCCTGCGGTGGGGTATCTTCTGGGAAGTCAGTTTGAAGCACTGATAACCAGAATAGACCATTGGATCGCATTTATCCTTCTTGGCATCATCGGGATCAATATGATCCGTGAATCAAAGGAGGAGGACGAGGAAAAGCTTGACAGCTCCTTCGGAGCAAAGGCCATGCTTCCTTTAGCGGTAGCGACCAGTATCGATGCCCTTGCTGTCGGTGTGACCTTTGCGTTTCTTAAGGTCAACATTGTCTGGGCGGTGACATTTATCGGAGTTGTCACGTTTATTTTCTCCGCAGTCGGCGTAAAGGTTGGAAATGTTTTTGGAATGCGCTATAAAGCCAGAGCAGAATTAGCCGGAGGAGTTATCCTCGTGCTGATGGGCTGCAAGATCCTGTTAGAGCATCTGAATCTGCTCACCATCTAAAAGATCTACATCCTCGGCATTATGGGTGGATATCAGGAGAAGCCTGCCTTTCGTATATTCCCGTATCATTCGGATCGCGGTAAGCTTTGTTTCCCGATCCAGTCCGGTGAAGGGCTCGTCCATGATGATAAAGCTGGCCGGAGCAAGAATCGCCCGCAGGATCGCGGTGCGGCGCTTCATTCCTCCGGAAAACTCCCGAACCGGCTTGCCAAGGGAATCTTTGGGCAGAAGCCTTTGGATCGCCGTTTCGATTTCCTGAGATGAAACAGAATGTCCTGTGACAAGACGGATATTCTGCAGGGCAGTACAGTCCTCTAAAAGCCGGTCTTCCTGAAAGACGGCAGAGATCCGATGGCCGGTAAGACCGGTAATGGTTCCGGAATCCGGCTTTTCCAATCCCATCAGGATACGGAAAAGTGTTGTTTTTCCCGCACCTGAGGGTGCCATCAGACAGTAGGTATGTCCATCGAAAAGAGTAAGAGAAAGCTCCTTTAATACGAAGTCCTCTCCAAATGCTTTGGAGAGGTTTTTTATTACAATATTTTTCTGTTCAGCTTCCACTTTCTGTCCTCCTTTTTGGAATACCATATCCGATGGTCTGTTTTAAAAGATATAAAAATACCTTTTCAAAGGCTGTGCTTACCAATAAGATTGTGAGCGTCCAGGAGAACAGCTCGCCGGTGCTTAAATAGATCTTAGCCATATAAAGGCCCTCTCCGATGGAGCCTTGGGGGACGCCGATCACCTCGGCTGCGATCCCGGATTTAAAGCCCATGCCCAGTGCAGTCTTAAGAGCGCTTTCCAGATAGGGATAGAGAGCCGGTCTATAGATAGATAGAGCCTGCTTTCGGAGGGGGACGCGAAATACCCGGGCCATCTCCAACAGGCGGAGATCCGTGTGGCTGAGTCCGGCGATCGTGTTGATATGGATCACCGGGTAGACGACAAGGAAGGAGATCAGGACGGAGAGGTTTTCTGCTCCGGTCCAGATCAGGGCGAGGATCACAAAAGAGGCCACCGGGATCGATTTCATGAGCTGGATGGCCGGGGAGAGAAGCTCGCGCAAGAAGGGACGGTAAAATGCGAGGCACCCGGTCAGCATACCGGAGAAAAAGGCCAAAAAGAATCCAAGACTGATGCGGCTGAGGGAAGACAGGATCGCTTTCCAGAAGCCTGCATCAGTCACCTGTACCGATAAAGAACGTATAGTATCGGCGGGCCCTGCAAGCAGGATACGGTTATGGATCATAACCGTAAGAAGCTGCCACAGGGCCAGCCAGAACAGGAAAATAAAGGCATTTTTAAACCAGCCTCGGAATCGTTTATTGCACATAATAGAAATCATCATCCGGGAGCTTACCGCCTACGGAATTTGGATTCTGCTCAAACAGAACCTTAAGATATCCGGACAGAGCCTCCTTCATTTCTTCTCCGGAGAGAAAACTTAAGCTGCAGTAGGGAAGTACCTTTTTTGCAATCGGCGCCTTTGCGACGATGCCGGCGGCTTCAATTAAGGAAGCGGTGGTATCGGGATCTTCTGAGGTAAAGGCAATAGAGGCTTCATGCTCCTTAAGGAAGGTGTTTACCTGATCCGGATGGGCCTTCAGAAACTCTGTATTTACGATCGTAACACCTGTTACAAGACGGCCGCCGTCTTCCTTCTGTCCTTCATCCCAAACCTTTGAGAGATCCATGATCAGAGAGAGCTTGTCATTTTGTACCATTGCCGCAGCTGCAAAGGGCTGCGGTAAAAGACCGATGGAATCCGGATCTTTGGCCAGTACAGAGGCAACCTCCGTAGCCTCAGATTTAAATTCCAAGGTTACATCGGCATCACTAAGTCCTGCTCTGGTGAGGAGGTAGCGGAGTGCATATTCCGGAGTCGCTCCCTTTCCGGTGAGGTAAATGGTCTTTCCCTTCAGCTGGTCCATCGTCTGAATGGAGGTGTCGGAGGACACCAGATAGAGGACGCCGAGGGTGTTGATGTCAATGACGGTGACACCGCCCTCTGTTTTGTTGTAAAGAACACCGGAAACATTGGCGGGAAGCAGGGCGATATCTGTTTTTCCGCCTGCAACCATAGCGGTGAGCTCATCGGCAGCAGTAACCATGGTAAATTCATAGCTGTTTTCGGTAGTTCCTTTTTTTGCATCATCCATGAGCTTTACAAGTCCCATGGTCGTCGGCCCCTTGAGGCCGGTAACACGGATGACGGTTTCATTGGCAGGATCCGTTTTGGAAGCGGAATCAGTTTCATTAGCCGTATCTGCTTTGGAAGCGGAATTCGTCTCATTGGCAGAATCCGTTTTGGAAGCGGGATCAGTTTCGTTGGCGGTATCTGTGTTTGCGGCAGAATCAGCTGCTGCAGCTTCGGAAACGGCAGCACCGGTTTTATCCGCTTCGGAAGGAGTTTTTCCGGCAGCGGAGCAGCCGGTAAGAAGCGACATTCCGAGGGCGGCAGCGGCGATAATGGAGATCAGTTTTTTCATAATTTTCAATTCCTCCGGTAATATTTTAGTTAGTATGAACATACTCACTATAACACAGGGAAAATGCAATGTCAAAGCCGAGAGTAAAATCGAAAAAATGACCTAAAAAAATAAAGAAGATCCAAAAAAAATCGTTAAATCTTAAACAAAAAGATTGTTGCGGACAGGTTAAGGATGTGAGATAATAAAGAACAATGAGAAAACAATTAAGAAAACATAGAAATCAGGAGGACAAGTAAGAGTATGAAGACCAATGACGAAGCGCTGCTGAAGATCAAGTATAATGTCTTGCATGAAGTGGCAAAGCTGGCTTTTGCCGGAGAACTCGAAGAAAAGAGAGATGAGATCCCGTTTAAGCTGATCCCGGGCCCGAAGGCGCAGTTCCGCTGCTGCGTTTACAAAGAAAGGGAGATCATCCGTCAGAGGGTACGTCTTGCTGAAGGAAAATGTCCGAGTAATGTCCATAGCGACAATATGATCCAGGTTATTTCCTCTGCCTGTGAGGAATGTCCGATCACTCGTTTCGTAGTAACCGATAACTGCCAGAAATGTATGGGAAAGGCATGTCAGAACGCCTGTAATTTCGGTGCGATCTCCATGGGCCGCGACCGTGCCCATATTGACCCCGGAAAATGTAAGGAATGCGGTAAGTGTTCTCAGGCATGTCCGTACAATGCAATTGCAGAGTTGATCCGTCCCTGCCGCCGTGCATGTCCGGTAGACGCGATCGATATGGATCTGGAGACAGGTATCTGCCGTATCGACGAATCCAGGTGTATCCAGTGTGGTGCCTGTGTAAGAAGCTGCCCGTTTGGTGCGATCACAACCAAGGTATTTATCGTTCATGTTATCAATGAGATCAAGGCAGGCAAGAAGGTAGTTGCCATGGTGGCTCCGGCTGCTGAGGGAGAATTCGGCGCTGATATCACAATGGGAAGCTGGAGAACGGCTCTTAAGAAGGTTGGCTTTACCGATATGGTCGAGGTGGCTGTAGGCGGTGATATGACGGCAGCTTACGAGGCAATGGAGTGGGCAGAAGCCTACAAAGAGGGCAAGAAGATGACAACCTCTTGCTGCCCGGCCTTTGTAAATATGATCCGCAAGCATTATCCGGCGCTGATCGATAATATGTCCACCACAGTATCCCCGATGGTGGCTGTTTCCAGAATGTTAAAGGCAAAGGATCCGGAGACGGTAACCGTATTTATCGGGCCGTGTATGGCAAAGAAATCCGAGGCTGCCGATAAGAGCATCGAGGGCAATGCAGACTATGTACTGACCTTCGGTGAGGCGATCGAGCTTATGGGAGCAAAGGATGTGAAGTTAGAGCCGGAGGAGTACGCAGATCAGGAAGGAAGCGTATTCGGTAAACGCTTCGGCAATGGCGGCGGCGTTACCAACGCAGTTATCCAGTGCTTAAAGGAGCAGGGCCAGAGTACAGATATCAAGGTTGCAAAATGCAGCGGCCCGGCGGATGTTAAGAAGGCCCTTCTGTTAATGAAGGTCGGAAGACTTCCGGAGGACTTTATCGAGGGAATGATGTGTCAGGGTGGATGCGTCGGCGGCCCGAGCAACTTAAAGCAGGAGGTCGTATGGAAGAAAGACCGTGATGCTCTGATCGCAAAGGCAGATGGCAGAGGAGTATGGGAGAACCTTAAGAACTATGATATGGATTCCTTCTCCATGCACAGAAGCTTTGCAAAGAAAGAGGACGCAGAAAACAAATAAATAATTGTAAATGAGAACAAAAAAGGCTGACGCCTGCAGAAATGCAATGCGGCAGCCTTTTTTATGTTCAGCGGTTATTTTTCAGGAGCTTTTTCCTGCTCAGCAGCGAGATTTTTCTGAGCGGTCGCCAACATAAGCTTGATACGGTTCAGCTGGTTGACCTCACTGGCTCCGGGGTCGTAATCGACGGCAATGATATTCGCCATGGGATTTTCATGGCGCAGCTCCTTGATCACGCCTTTTCCGACAATGTGGTTCGGCAGACAGCCGAAGGGCTGGACACAGACAATGTTATTGACACCACTGTGGATCAGCTCCAGCATTTCTCCGGTAAGGAACCAGCCCTCTCCGGTCTGATTTCCGAGAGAAACAAACTCGTTGGCCATTACTGCCAGATTTTTGATCCGCGCAGGCGGTGTAAAATGCTTACTGTGCTCCAGCTCACGGCGGGCGGCCTTTCGGAAGAACTCCAGAAGGGAGATCGCCATGTTGCAGATATAGGCAGTGGAGCGCTTGCTTCCGAGATTGTCGGCCCGGAAGTTGCTGTTATAAAAGCAGTAAAGAAGGAAATCCATCAGATCCGGCATAACGGCCTCGGCGCCCTCAGACTCCAGAAGCTCAACAATATGGTTGTTGGCAGTAGGAGAAAACTTAACGAGGATCTCACCGACGATGCCGACCCGCGGTTTTTTGATATCAGTTCGCTCCAGCGTGTCAAAATCGTGGATGATCCCGCGGATATTGCGGGAAAACTCCATAATTCCGGTACTGCGGCGTTTGAGAGAGCGGATACATATCTCCTTCCATTTTTCGTGAAGGGCGTTGGCAGAGCCCGGAACCTTTTCGTAAGGTCTTGTGGCATAAAGCACACGCATGAATACATCCCCGTATACGACAGCCTGCAGGGCCTTAGCCAGCATCTGCGGTGAATAGGAAAAGCCCGGGTTTGTCTCCATGCCGTTTGCATTTAAGGAGATCACAGGGATCTGCGGCATTCCGGCCTTCTGAAGGGCCCGGCGGATAAATCCGATATAGTTGGAGGCACGGCAGCCGCCTCCGGTCTGTGACATTAAAATAGCTGTATGATTCAGATCATATTTTCCTGACAGCAGGGCATCCATGATCTGACCGATCACGATCAGCGACGGATAGCAGGCATCGTTATTAACAAATTTTAATCCGGTATCGACAGCGGCCTTGTCATCGTTTTTAAGAACGACAAGGTGGTAGCCGAAGCTCTGGATCGCCGGCTCGAGAAGCTCAAAGTGGATCGGAGACATCTGCGGGCAGAGGATCGTATAGGTATCGCGCATTTCTTTTGTAAAGATCACACGATTGTAGGAGCTGGAAACGATATCTCTCGTGTAGCGCCTCTCATCTCTGACGCGAAGTGCGGAGATCAGGGAGCGGATACGTATTCTTGCAGCTCCCAGATTGTTGACCTCGTCGATCTTTAAAACCGTATAGATCTTGCCGGAGCCGGTCAGGATATCGCTCACCTGATCGGTGGTAACGGCATCGAGGCCGCATCCGAAGGAGTTGAGCTGGATGAGATCCAGATTATCCTGAGATTTAACGAAGGTGGCGGCGGCATACAGGCGGGAGTGATACATCCACTGGTCAGTTACGATAAGAGGATGTTCCACCTTTGCCAGATGCGAAACGGAATCCTCGGTAAGCACGGCAAAGCCGTAGGAGGTGATCAGATCGGGGATACCGTGGTTGATCTCCGGATCCACATGATATGGTCTTCCCGCCAGAACGATTCCGTGCTTTCCGCTCTCTTTGAGATAGCGGATGACCTCCTCGCCCTTATTCTCGATATCACGGCGTGCCTGCTCTAATTCCTTCCATGCCTTTCTGGCAGCAGAACGCGTTTCACTCTCCGGAATACCAAATTCCTTTTTAAACTCTGAGCAGAGCTGCTTTGTAAGGATCGGTTCGCTTGTAAAGGCCATAAAGGGATTCATGAAGCGGATATGCTTTTCTGCCAGCTCCTCCATATTGTTTTTGATATTTTCCGCATAGGAGGTGACCATAGGACAGTTATAATGGTTTCCGGCCCCCTCGATCTCTTTTCTTTCATACGGAATACACGGATAGAAGATGAAGGGGATATTATTCTTTATAAGCCATGCAATATGGCCGTGGGCCAGCTTGGCCGGATAGCATTCGGATTCACTGGGGATTGTTTCAAGTCCCAGCTCATATATGTTTCGGCTCGACTGGGGAGAGAGAACGACCCGGAAGCCGAGCTCTTTAAAGAACGTAGCCCAGTATGGAAAATTCTCATACATATTGAGGACCCGCGGGATCCCCACAGTACCCCGGTGGGCTTTGTCCGCAGATAGCGGTTCATAATCAAAGATCCGGTGATATTTATAATTGAAAAGGTTCGGAATATCGCGCTTTGCCTTTTCCACGCCAAGTCCGCGTTCGCAGCGGTTTCCGGAGATATAACGGCGGCCGCCCTCGAACAGGTTTATCGTTAGGACACAATGGTTAATACATCCGCGGCAGCGGCCCATGGAGGTCGTATAGACCAGATTTATGATTTTGTCCAGAGAAAGCATGGTAGTAGGCTCCGGATGGTTCAGATACCGCTCTCTTGCGATCAGAGCGGCGCCGAAGGCACCCATGATGCCGGCAATATCCGGACGGATGGCGTCACAGTCTGCGATCTTTTCAAAGCTTCTTAAAACGGCATCGTTATAGAAGGTGCCGCCCTGTACGACCACGTTTTTCCCCAGATCGGAGGCAGTCGTGATCTTTATTACCTTGAAAAGGGCATTTTTAATGACAGAATAGGCGAGTCCGGCGGAAATATCCGCGACAGTTGCGCCCTCCTTCTGTGCCTGTTTCACATTGGAATTCATAAATACCGTGCATCGTGTTCCGAGGTCGATCGGATTCGGGGCAAAGAGCGCTTCCTTTGCGAAGTCCTGAACACTGTAATTTAAGGATTTTGCAAAAGTCTCGATAAATGAGCCGCAGCCGGAGGAGCAGGCCTCGTTGAGCTGTACGCTGTCGACGGTACCGTCCTTGATGCGGATACATTTCATGTCCTGTCCGCCGATATCGAGGATACAATCTACCTTCGGATCGAAAAAGGCGGCGGCATAGTAGTGGGAGATCGTTTCGACCTCTCCCTCATCGAGCATAAAGGCTGCCTTTAACAGTGCTTCGCCATAGCCGGTAGAGCAGGAACGGGCAATCACAGCATTCTTCGGCAGCAGGCTCTTGATCTCTTTTATGGACGAGATCGCCGTCGCCAGCGGACTGCCGTTGTTGCTGCTGTAAAAGCTGTAGAGCAGGGAGCCGTCTTCCCCCACCAGTGCAATTTTTGTGGTGGTGGATCCGGCATCGATGCCTAAAAAGCAGTTGCCTTCATAGGAAGCAAGGTCTCCGCGGCGTACCTTGTGGCGGTTGTGCCGTTCGGTAAAGGCCTTGTAGTCGGCTTCGTCGCGAAACAGCGGCTCCATTCGCTTGACCTCAAATTCCATCTTGATCCCGTTTGAAAGATCCCGGATCATTTTATCAAGGGAGAATATCGGTTCGCTCTTTGCATTCATTGCTGCACCGATGGCAGCAAAAAGATGGGAATGATCCGGAGCAATGATCTGTTCTCCGCTTAAATTCAAGGTTCGGATGAAGGCATTTCTTAATTCGGAAAGGAAATGCAGCGGGCCTCCTAAGAAGGCCACGTTTCCGCGTATCGGTTTTCCGCAGGCAAGTCCGCTGATCGTCTGGTTGACGACCGCCTGAAAGATGGATGCGGAAAGGTCTTCCCTTGTTGCTCCTTCATTGATCAGGGGCTGGATATCGGATTTTGCGAATACGCCGCAGCGTGCCGCAATGGGATAGATCGCTTTATAATTTTTGGCATACTCATTAAGCCCTGTCGCATCGGTCTGGAGCAGGGAGGCCATCTGGTCGATAAAGGAACCGGTTCCTCCGGCACAGATACCGTTCATACGCTGGTCAATGCCGCCGGTAAAGTAAATGATCTTCGCATCTTCGCCGCCGAGCTCAATGGCTACGTCGGTCTGCGGCGCGTAGTCCTGGAGTGCGGTGGCTACTGCAATGACCTCCTGGACGAAGGGAATATGTAAATGACTCGACAGAGTAAGACCGCCGGAGCCTGTGATGCTCGGACGGAGTGTCAGCTCTCCGAGCTGTTCCCTGCACTTTTTTAGGAGTGAGGCCAAAGTCTCCTGGATATTGGCGAAGTGACGCTCATAGTCAGCGAATAATAGCCTGTTATCGTCATCGATAACAGCGATTTTAACTGTTGTGGAGCCGATATCGACTCCGAGACGAAATTCTTTTTTATCCATTTAAGTGGGAAAATCCCCTTTTACCTCCTTTGTAGGATGACGCCATTCAAAACAATTATAACATAAAACGATCGGGAAGACAATGAACACAATTCCCAGAAAATTTTGTGTAAAAATGTCGAAAATCGTTATGCCAATAGAAACAGGCGATGAAACAGGAAATAGTTTGACAAACAGAACAGCGGGGAATTATAATAGCGACTACAGGAATGCAGAAGGCACTGTATGCCCGGAAAGGAAGAAAGATGAATAAAATTTTTAATGAGCTGGAAAGAAAATTCGGAAAGTATGCCATTCCGAATCTGATGTATTATGTGGTTATCCTGTATGCCGTTGGGATATTCGTATGCTGGCAGTCTCCGGCATTTTACTTTAATTATCTGATGCTGGATGCCAGAGCGATCCTGCACGGACAGATATGGAGGATCGTCACATTCCTGATGTGGCCTCTCTCAAATAACCCGATCCTGAATGTTCTGGTTATTTTCTGCTACTATAATCTGGGACACACTCTGGAATATGTCTGGGGCTCCTTCCGGTTTAATGTTTACTTTTTCATGGGGATCTTCGGTCATGTACTGGCAGCGGTTATTATTTATCTGCTATTTGGCATGGTATATCCCCTGACACCGGAATATTTGAATTTCTCCCTGTTTTTTGCTTATGCAGCTACATTTCCGGATGCACAGTTTTTGCTGTTCTATGTCATTCCCATAAAAGCCAAGTGGCTGGCGCTCTTTAACGGAGCGTACTTTATTTACGGACTGATCTTCGGCGGCACGGCAATGCGGATCGCGATCGTTATGTCCTTATTGAACTTTATCCTCTATTGGGCTATGTCCAGAGGGTGGAAATATAACCCCAGAGAGATAAGGAGAAAACAGCAGTTTAAGGCGCAGATGCAGCAGACAGCCCAAAAGGAGAAGACCCGGGGCCGTCATCGCTGTGCCGTATGCGGGCGCACGGAGCTTGATGATCCGGAGCTCGTTTTCCGCTATTGCTCAAAGTGCGAGGGAGATCTTGAGTATTGTCAGGACCATCTGTATACACATCAACATGTAACCAGAGGCGGAATGGATCCGAGACAGGCGGAAAAGAAACCGGAGGATCCAAAACCGCTCTCTTGATTGAGAGCAGGATCTGGCTGTGGTCACTGCCGGGGTGTTAAACAACTCCAACAGGCACGAGCCGGCAACGAACACGAATGTAATGCGGGTGGTTACAGTAGACTGATAAAGGAGAGACACAGATGGAGAAGAAGCTTTTCGTAACCAAAGAACAATTAGAAGAAATTTCAAAGACGTATCCCACACCGTTTTATTTGTATGATGAAAAGGGGATCCGGGAAAATGCGAAGGCACTCAAGGAGGCATTTTCATGGAATAAGGGATTTCGGGAGTATTTTGCGGTGAAGGCAACGCCGAATCCGTTTATTCTGAAGATCTTAAAGGAGCAGGGCTGCGGGACAGACTGTTCCTCCAAGACAGAGCTTATGTTGTCGGATGCCTGCGGATTTCACGGACATGATATCATGTTCTCCTCCAATGACACGCCGCCGGAGGAATTTAAGTTTGCCGATGATCTCGGTGCGATCATCAATCTGGATGACTTTACCCATATTGAGTGTGTAGAGAAGGTTCTCGGAAAGATCCCGGAAACCATCTGCTGCCGCTTTAACCCGGGCGGACTGTTTTGCATCACAACAGACATTATGGATAATCCGGGAGATGCGAAGTATGGTATGACCGAGGCCCAGATCACCGAGGCCTATAAGATCTTAAAAGCAAAGGGCGCGAAAAACTTCGGTATCCATGCTTTCCTTGCCAGCAATACAGTAACGAATGAATATTATCCGGTTCTGGCCAAGGTTCTTTTTGAGTTGGCGGTAAAGCTCAAGAAGGAGACAGGAGCCAATATCCGTTTCATCAATCTTTCCGGCGGCATCGGTGTTCCGTATCATCCGGATCAGACTCCGAATGACATTAAGGTAATCGGTGAAGGAGTTAGAAAGGTCTATGAGGAGGTCATGGTTCCGGCCGGAATGGGTGATGTGGCAATCTTTACGGAGCTGGGACGTTTTATGCTTGCTCCTTATGGTGTTCTTGTGACAAGAGCGATCCATGAAAAGCACACCTATAAAGAGTACATCGGCGTGGATGCCTGTGCGGTAAACCTTATGCGTCCGGCTATGTATGGTGCATATCACCATATTACGGTTATGGGAAAGGAAAAAGAGCCCTGCGACCACAAGTATGATATCGTCGGCTCCCTCTGCGAAAATAACGACAAATTTGCCATTGACCGAATGCTGCCGAAGATCGACATGGGAGACATTCTGGTGATCCATGATGCGGGTGCCCACGGATTTTCCATGGGATACAATTACAACGGAAAATTAAAGAGCGCCGAGCTTCTCTTAAAGGAGGACGGAAGCGTCAGCATGATCCGCCGGGCGGAGACACCGAAGGATTATTTTGCGACATTTGATTTTTGTGATATCTTGAAAAATATGAAGGAATAGAAACGCTATTGCAATACAGGAGGCTGCCAAGAGATGAGAGATCATCCCTCGGCAGCTTTTTTTGAGATGCGCATTCCCGCAAAATGAAAAAATCCTGCACAAGGAGGTGTGCAGGAATTCATCAATTAGGATTATAATTTCAAAAAGGTTAAAGATAAAGGATTCATTTTCTCGTGCATCTTTTATGGTTTTAGTATATCATGCCGGTCATAAAAATGATTGTATATTCTTTGAATGAATTATGAAGAATTTCTTAAGATTTTAATAGATTCAGGGAAGTGAAGATGCCGTCCTGAATATTCTAATGGTAAAAGACGATAAGGGTGAGTGGTGTGGATCGTGTAAAAAAGCTGATTCATTGCCGGGATGCCTTTGCATTGGGAATAACAGGACGCGGGGTCGGGGTTGCAGTCCTTGATACCGGGATCTTTTTGCATCGTGACATGGAAAACAGAGTCACGGCGTTTGCCGACATGGTGGGACACCGGCGGGCTCCTTATGATGACTGCGGGCATGGCACTCATATCTGCGGGATCATCGGAGGGAGCGGGGCTGCTTCGGAGGGAAGATATCAGGGAATGGCTCCGGGCTGCAGCCTGATCGCATTAAAGGTTCTCGACAGAAAGGGGAACGGGTATGCGTCCGATGTGCTGAAGGGAATTGACTGGATTTTGGAGAGAAAGGATCATCTGGGAATCCGGATCGTTAATATATCGGTTGGGGCTTACGGAAAAAAGGGAATGAGTGAAGATTCCGCACTGGTAAGAGGCGTGGATCGCGCGTGGGATGCGGGGCTTGTGGTGGTGGTGGCGGCGGGAAATAAAGGGCCGGAGCGCATGAGCATCACAACTCCGGGGATCAGCAGAAAGGTCATCACCGTTGGCTGCTCCGATGATGACATGGAGATTCAGGTGGGAGGAAGCCGAATGGTGGATTATTCCGGACGGGGCCCTACTGCCGCCTGTATCTGTAAGCCGGATGTGGTGGCGCCGGGAGGCCGGGTGGTGAGCTGTTTAAACCGGATAGACAGATATGCAATAAAAAGCGGCACCTCCATGAGCACACCTGTCGTTTCCGGGGCCATAGCGCTTCTTCTGGAAAAATACCCGGATATGTCAAACCGGGATGTGAAGCTAAGGCTGCGGGAAAGCTGCCGTGATATCGGACTTCCTAAAAATCAGCAGGGCTGGGGGCTTCTTGATGTGGAGAGACTGCTGAAGTAAGAAGGAAAGGAATACAGAGAAACAGGAGGCAGGAAAACAGCTCAGATCGGAGATGATGCAGCCGGTTTGAGCTGTTTACGGAAAAGGAATAAAAATTTACATAGAATTTACATAGAGGTTCTTCGTATTTTACTTATATGTGTTATCCTTACCCGGTAAAAGAGAGAAATAATGATATTTTAAAGAACAGAGAGCTGTTCAGGGGGGATTATATGGATTTTTTTGGATTACTTGCGATGCTGGGAGGGCTGGCGCTCTTTCTATACGGAATGGATACGATGGGAAAAGGACTTGAAAAGCTGTCCGGAGGACGTTTAGAGCAGATCCTTGAGAAGCTGACCTCAAATCCGATCAAGGCAGTTTTGCTGGGGGCCGGTGTCACGGCAGTCATTCAGTCGTCCTCGGCGACGACAGTTATGGTCGTAGGTTTTGTAAACTCAGGTATCATGAAGCTGTCACAGGCAGTGGGGATCATAATGGGTGCCAACATCGGTACAACGGTGACCTCATGGATCCTCAGTCTGACCGGGATCGAAAGCGGAAATTTCTTTGTCAGACTTTTTAAGCCGTCTTCGTTTTCTCCAATTTTGGCGTTGATCGGTGTGATCTTTCTTCTCTTTTCCAAAAAGGAAAAGAAAAAGGATGCCGGAACGATCATGATCGGCTTTGCCGTACTCATGTACGGAATGGAAGCCATGAGCGATGCGGTAAAGCCATTGGCGGATGTGCCGGAGTTTACCGGAATCCTTACGATGTTCTCCAACCCGATCTTAGGTATGCTGGCAGGTACGGTACTGACGGCGGTGATCCAGAGCTCATCGGCATCGGTAGGTATCCTTCAGGCCCTGTGTGCGACAGGAGCCGTAAGCTTTGGAAGCGCGATCCCGATCATCATGGGACAGAATATCGGTACCTGTGTGACCGCAATGCTGTCCGGTATGGGAGCGAATAAAAATGCAAGACGGGCGGCATTGGTCCATCTGTATTTTAACGTGATCGGCACCACACTGTTTATGCTGGTATTTTACACATTAAACGGAGTGCTTCACTTTGAGTTTTTAAACCATGCAGCAAATGCCATGGGAATTGCAATCGTACACAGTACATTTAATGTAGTTGCAACACTGGTATTGCTTCCGTTTTCCAATGGGCTGGTAAAGCTGGCCTGTCTTACGATCCCGGATGAAGCTGCCGGACGTGGAAAGAAAGCGGAGACAGATAATGAATTTGCCCGATTAGATCCCAGATTCTTAGAGACACCGGGCTATGCAGTGGAGCAGTGCCGCCAGATGACGGTAAAGATGGCAGAGCTGACGAAACAGTGTCTTTTTACGGCAGTAGGACTGCTTAAGGAGTATGACAAGGAGAAAGCAGCCGAAGTCATGAGGCTGGAGAATCTGGTAGATAAGTACGAGGATGAGCTGGGCACCTATATGGTAAAGCTCGGAAGACAGAACCTCTCAAAAAATGACAATCACACGGTTTCCCTTCTGCTGCACTGTATCGGAGATTTTGAGAGGATCTCTGACCACGGAATGAATCTGATGAGTGCGGCAAAGGAAATGCATGAAAAAAAGATGGTATTTTCGGAAAAAGCGGAGAAGGAGCTGGAGGTGTTTTTAGCTGCTGTCCATGAGATCGTGGAAACCGCCGTATCCGCCTTTGAAAACAATGATTCCAAGCAGGCCTCCTTTGTGGAGCCGCTGGAGGAGGTCATCGATGACATCAATACCTGTGTAAAGGCCAACCATATCAAACGGCTTCAGAAGGGAAAATGTACGATCGAGCAGGGCTTTGTCCTTTCTGATATTTCCGCAAATCTGGAGAGAGTTTCGGATCATTGCTCCAATATCGCGATCAGCGTGATCGAAGTGAAGCGGGACGGCTTTGAAGCCCACGGCTATCTGGAAAATCTGAAGCGTGATAATGACCCGTATTTCGCAGCCATGGTAGAGAGCTACAGAAAAAAATATATGCTTCCTGCTTAAAAAGTGTGCTATATTAGAAGGAGGAGGGATGCAGTATGGCATTGATCTATGCGGTTGAGGATGATAAAAATATTCTGGAGATCGAGATGTTCGCCCTGAAAAACAGCGGATATCAGGTGGATGGCTTTGAATGTGCGGGAGACTTCTATAAAAAGCTGGAGGAACGTCTTCCCGATCTGATACTTCTTGATGTGATGCTGCCGGATGAGGACGGACTGGAGATCGTAAAAAAGCTCAGAAAGCGGCCGGATACGAAAAAGCTCCCGGTCATCATGGTAACGGCAAAGTCCACGGAGATCGATAAGGTCAAGGGACTTGACATGGGGGCAGACGATTATCTGACAAAGCCCTTCGGTGTCATGGAGCTGATCGCCCGGGTAAAGGCGATGCTCCGCAGGACGATGGAGGAAGAAAAATTTCTCAGCCTGGGAGATATCTTTCTGGATGATGAAAAGCATACCGTCTATGTAAAGGATGTTCCGTGTGCTTTGACATTTAAGGAATATGAGCTTTTAAAGCTTTTGCTTCATAATGCCGGCATCGTAGTGACAAGGGAGATCATCTTAGAGCGTGTCTGGGGGATCGACTTTGAGGGAGAATCAAGGACGCTGGACATGCATATCCGTACCTTAAGACAGAAGCTTGGCGAAGCAGGGGCCATGATCCGCACAGTGCGGAACGTGGGATACATGATCGAATAAACGGAGCGTAAGATGAAAAAAAAGATTCATATAGAACTTCTGGCAACATCAGTGCTGGCTATCCTGCTGACGCTGATGTTTGCCATATTTGTGTTTTACGGCCAGTACAGGGAGCAGATCATAGGTGATCTGAAGGCAGATGCCTGGGTCATGCGGAACCTGCATGTTTTTGAGGATTCCGGAGCCCTTAAGGCGGAAGCCTACGATCTGGGGCCGGATAGCTTAAGAGTTACGCTGGTGGGACAAGAGGGGGCTGTCATTTTTGACAGCAATGCCGACGCAAGTGTAATGGCAAATCACGAAGACCGACCCGAGATCCGGGAGGCCATGGAAACCGGGGAAGGTATCGATATAAGAAGATCGGAGACGCTGGATAAGAATTTGTTCTATTATGCGGTGCCGCTGGAAAACGGTACTGTCCTCAGGATATCCAGAGAGGCGGACAGCCTATTTGCCGTATTTCAGAATATGCTTCCGACCCTGTTCGGGGTAAGCGCGGTACTGTTTTTATTCTGTATCCTCCTCTCGCAATGGTTTACGAGGAGCCTGATCGCACCGATTGAAGAAATGGCACAGAATATTTCGGATCCGGATCGGGAGGCCCCCTATAAGGAGCTGGAGCCCTTTGCCGCTACGATACGCAGGCAGCATGAGGATATTTTGCAGAGCGCCCAGATGCGGCAGGAGTTTACCGCTAATGTTTCCCATGAGCTTAAGACGCCGTTAACGGCGATCTCCGGCTATGCGGAGCTTATTGAACACGGAATGACAGACAAGGAGGATTCCAAGCGTTTCGCTGGGGAGATTCATAAGAATGCGGCCAGACTTTTATCTCTGATCAATGATATCATCCAGCTATCCCAGTTAGACGACGGAAAGCGGGAATTAGAGTTTACCGATGTGGATCTTTATAAGCTGGCTGCGGAGTGTGTGGAAATGCTGGAGATGAATGCCGCCAGACAGAATGTGACGATCAAATTTTCAGGCAGGCCCTCCGTGATCCATGCAGACAGACAGCTTATGGAGGAGCTGGTGTATAATCTCTGCGATAATGCGATCCGCTATAATAAGCAGGGCGGATCCGTCACGGTCACAGTGGACAGGGAAGACGGACGTGTCTTTCTTGATGTGAAGGATACGGGGATCGGGATCGCAAAGGAGCATCAGAACCGCATTTTCGAGAGATTTTACCGGGTCGACAAGAGCCGCTCCAAGGCAACAGGCGGAACCGGACTGGGGCTTGCCATTGTAAAGCATATCGTAGCTCAGCATGGAGCGCAGATCTCATTGGAGAGCAAGGTAGGAAAGGGAACAAAGATCCGGGTCACCTTTGCGGATGCAGGCAAGGACGAGGTGTGTAAAGAATAATTGACTGAAAGCAGGCGGCAGCGTAAAATCTGCCCCTGCTTTTTTGTGCCTAATGTCAATTGACGGAGGAGGGAATGTCCGATATAGTTATGGCATCCGGTATCCGTTATCCTTTCTTTTTGTTACAGAGGGGATTGACATTTTCTGCTCCGTATATTATTATAACTATAGATTAGAACATCTGTTCGTTATTTGGAGGATAATATGAATAAAGAAGATAAATTAAAAGCCTTAGATGCGGCTCTTACCCAGATCGAAAAAGCGTATGGAAAGGGCTCTGTTATGAAGCTGGGAGATTCCGGCGCCAATATGAATATTGAAACTGTGCCGACAGGCGCCCTTAGCCTTGATCTGGCTCTTGGTCTGGGCGGTGTCCCGAAGGGACGTATTATTGAGGTCTATGGACCGGAATCCAGTGGTAAGACGACCGTTGCGCTCCACATGGTAGCGGAGGTACAGAAGCGCGGCGGTATCGCGGGATTTATTGATGCGGAGCATGCGCTCGATCCCGTATATGCAAAAAATATCGGTGTCGATATTGACAACCTTTATATTTCCCAACCGGATAACGGAGAGCAGGCTCTTGAGATAACGGAGACAATGGTTCGTTCCGGAGCTGTGGATATCGTTATCGTGGACTCTGTTGCTGCGCTGGTTCCGAAGGCAGAGATCGACGGCGATATGGGCGATTCCCATGTGGGACTGCAAGCCCGTCTGATGTCTCAGGCCTTAAGAAAGCTGACAGCGATCGTCAGCAAGACAAACTGTATCGTGATCTTTATCAACCAGCTGCGTGAGAAGGTCGGCGTTATGTTCGGAAATCCGGAGACAACCACCGGCGGACGTGCCCTGAAATTCTATTCTTCCGTGCGTCTTGATGTCAGAAGAACAGAATCCTTAAAGCAGAGCGGCGAGATCATCGGAAACCATGTTCGTGTCAAAGTAGTCAAGAATAAGATCGCCCCGCCTTTTAAAGAAGCGGAATTTGATATTATGTTCGGAAAGGGAATTTCCCGCGAGGGAGATATCCTCGATCTGGCTGCTGATGCCAATATTGTGGAAAAGAGCGGAGCCTGGTACGCATACAAGGGGGCAAAGATCGGTCAGGGACGTGAAAATGCAAAGCAGTATCTGCTGCAGAATCCGCTCGTCTGTGAGGAAATCGAAAATCTGGTAAGAGAGCTCCACGGACTGGAGGCACAGCATGTGGCGGTAGCTTCAGAAACAGCAGGTGAGCCAATGGAGATCAGACCGGAAACGGAGACAGAAGAATAATCGATGAAGCAGTGGGATCAGGAAAAGTGGATAAAGGAAAGCAGAACAGGCAGCGGGCAGATGGATGGAAGCCTGTCTGCAAAAGCGGTCATTTCAGGTACAGCTCCTGATACGGACGCGGATCTCAATCCGGGCACAGATGTCGATCCGGGTACGGATTTCGATCTTGGAGATGCGAAGCGTGCCTGCGACAAGGCGATCTACTACCTTCAGTTTTCCGGAAAGACAGAGTATGAATTGCGAAAGAAGCTGGCAGAACAGGGTTTTCTGCCGGCTTCTGTTAATAAGGCCGTGGAATTTGTAAAGGCATACCGCTATCTGGATGATGAGGAATATGTCCGCAGATATATCGAAAAAAATGCAAATAAAAAGAGCAAAAAGCAGATGACCGGTGAACTGTATCAAAAAGGAATTACTGCGGAGATACTGGACAGAGGCTTTGAGGAGATGCCGGTCAATGAGGAGGAGCAGATCCTTGCAATAGCAAAAAAACGAGGCTTTGATGCGAAAATGAGCAGTCCGGAGGAGAAAAGAAAGCTGTTTTCCTATCTGGCCCGAAAGGGATTTTCCTATGATCGGATCCGGACAGCATTAGATTGCCGTGAGCTGTGGGAAAATGATTAAATTGGCATAAAAATACACCAGAAAAAGGCAACATGCTTGACATAATGTATAAAAGCGTATAAAATTGTAGTGTTGTATGTAATCATTCAGGGTGAGGGAATGGTTGCTGCGTGTACAATGAAAACTAAATAAAGGAGGTGCTCCTGTGTCACCAATAATCAGCGTGTTAATAACAGCAGTTATTGTGGCTCCTATTACCTGGCTTTTGGCTGTGGCTTACCGTAAAAAGAGTTATGAAAGCAAGATCGGAAGCGCAGAAGAAAAATCCAGAGAAATAATAGATGAAGCATTGAAGGTCGCAGAAACAAAGAAGAAAGAAGCTCTCCTGGAAGCAAAGGAAGAAAATCTGAAGGCTCGTAATGAGCTGGAGAAGGAAACCAAGGAGCGGAGAGCGGAAATTCAGCGTTATGAGCGCCGTGTACTCAGTAAAGAGGAGAATCTGGATAAAAAAGCGGAGGCAATGGAAAGAAAAGAAGCCGGGCTTGCATCCAGAGAAGAATCACTGAAGAAGCGCAGCGCAGAGGTTGAAGAACTTTTTGCCAAAGAAAAAGAGGAGCTGGAAAAAATTTCCGGTCTCACTTCCGAGCAGGCAAAGGACTATCTTCTGAAGTCCGTTGAGGACGATGTAAAGCACGACACTGCGAAGCTCATCAAGGAGTTAGAGAGCAAGGCAAAGGAAGAAGCAGATAAGAAAGCAAAAGAGTACGTGGTCACAGCGATCCAGAGATGTGCTGCAGACCATGTGGCAGAAACAACAGTTTCTGTCGTACAGCTTCCAAATGACGAGATGAAGGGCCGCATTATCGGTAGAGAGGGCCGTAATATCCGTACATTAGAAACCATGACCGGTGTGGAGCTTATCATTGACGATACTCCGGAGGCGGTCGTTCTGTCCGGCTTTGATCCGGTCAGAAGGGAAGTTGCAAGAATTGCCTTAGAGCGTTTGATCGTGGACGGACGTATCCATCCGGCCAGGATCGAGGAGATGGTGGAGAAAGCGCAGAAGGAAGTTGAAAACATGATGCGCGAGGAAGGTGAAGCCGCTATTCTTGAGGTTGGCATTCACGGAATCCATCCGGAGCTGATCAAGCTTCTCGGCAAGATGAGATTCAGAACCAGCTATGGTCAGAATGCGTTGAAGCATTCTATTGAGGTAGCACAGCTGTCCGGGCTGCTGGCTTCTGAAATTGGTGTTGATGTGAGAATGGCAAAACGTGCCGGTTTATTACATGACATTGGAAAATCCGTCGACCATGAAATGGAAGGTTCCCATGTTCAGCTGGGTGCTGAGCTCTGTAAGAAGTATAAAGAGTCAGCAGTTGTCATTAATGCAGTGGAATCCCATCATGGCGATGTTGAGCCAACGAGCCTCATTTCCTGTATCGTGCAGGCTGCGGATACGATCTCAGCGGCCAGACCGGGTGCAAGGAGAGAGACGTTGGAAACATACACGAATCGCCTGAAGCAGTTAGAGGATATCACAAACTCCTTCAAGGGAGTCGATAAATCCTTTGCGATCCAGGCGGGACGCGAAGTGCGTATCATGGTAGTACCTGAGCAGATCAGCGATGACGATATGGTTCTGCTGGCCAGAGATATTTCTAAGAAGGTCGAGGACGAACTGGAATATCCGGGTCAGATCAAGGTCAACGTGATCAGAGAATCCAGAGTAACCGATTACGCAAAATAAGCGGTACGCAGAAAGACTGCTTGAGACAGAATGTCCGGAGGTACATAATAGTAATGTTATGTGCCCCCGGATTTTTATATTTACAAGATAAAATATAAGGAGGAAGAAGAATGGCAAAGATAGGTTTTATCGGAATGGGCAATATGGGACAGGCGATCATGAAGGGGTTATTAAAGACCTTTGCACCGCAGGATATCCTGTTTTCTTCCGGTCATGAAGAAAAAATGAAAAAGATCACAGAGGAGACAGGGGTTCCTCACGCTGCCTCCAACAAAGAGTGTGCAGAACAGTCTCAGTATCTCGTGCTGGCCGTAAAGCCGCAGATGCTGCCGAAGGTGTTTGCAGATATTAAGGATGTAGTAACGAAGGATCAGGTCATTATCTCTATTGCAGCCGGATACTCGATCGCAGATCTTGAGGAAGCCCTCGGCGGAAACGTTCGTATCGTCCGCTCCATGCCGAATACTCCGGCTATGGTCGGGGAGGGAATGACCGGTGTTTGCTACGATCCGGCGATCTTCAGTGCTGAGGAGAAAAATATGGTCGAAGCCTTCTTTACCTCCTTCGGAAAGATGGAATTGGTGGATGAGAAGCTGATGGATGTTGTCGGAAGTGCCAGCGGATGTTCTCCGGCCTATGTCTATATGTTTATTGAAGCTATGGCAGACGGCTGTGTCAGAAACGGAATGCCGCGTCAGGCTGCATACCGTATGGTCTCTCAGGCAGTATTGGGAAGTGCAAAGATGGTGCTGGAAACAGGAAAACATCCGGGCGAGCTTAAGGACATGGTATGCTCTCCGGGAGGCACAACGATCGAAGGTCTGGCCGTTTTAGAGGATTGCAATTTCCGTGGGGCCATTATCAAGGCCTGCGATGCAAATTACCAGAAGAATAAGAAATTAAAATAGACAGGAAGTAACAATATGGAAGCAACCATTCGTTTAAACAGAGAGCTTGCGTATACAGGCGTGATCTTAAAAATATATCGGGATACCGTGGTGGCTAATGGAATCAGAGAAACGTATGATTTTATCCATCATGACGGCGCGGCAGCAGTCCTCCCGGTGACAAAGGACGGAAAACTTATGCTGGTACGCCAGTACCGGAACGCGCTGGATCGGCCTACGCTGGAGCTCCCGGCAGGTAAGGTGGATGCCCCACAGGAGCCAAGGATCGAATGTGCCTACAGAGAGCTGGAGGAGGAGACCGGATTCCGCACAGAAAAGCTGGAGTATCTGATGACATTGAATACGACAGTGGCTTTCTGCGACGAGGCCATCGATGTGTTTATTGCAAGAGATCTGATCCCTTCCAGACAGAAGCTGGATGCAGATGAGAGCATCGATGTCGAGGAGTGGGAGGTAAAAGATCTGCTGGAGCTGATCTACACAGGAAAAATGACAGACAGCAAGACCGTTGCCGCTATTTTAGCCTATGCCCAGCGGGAGGGAATACGCTAGTGCTTCCGTTCATATAATGAAGAAACGGAATCGGCAAGAGGCGCTGCATGAAACAGTTCAGAAACAGAGAGGACAGCCTGAGATTCGGGCTGTCCCTTTTTTTGCTCATCGGATCTATAGCCGGAACGATATTCTGCAATCGAATGGATGAGGAGATGAAGGGAGAGCTCCTGAACCTCGAACGAAGTATGATATCGACGTCCATCCTGCAGAGCTTAGATCTTGAGGAGCTTTTTTTCCGTGTGTTTTGGCGTCGGCTCCGTGAGATCGTTTTTCTTCTTCTTCTCTCAGCAACAAAGGCAGCATACTTCGGTTTTCTTATTGCCTCTGCTGTCCTTGGCTTTTTTGCTGCTGTTCTGGTGTCCTCCATGACGATGCGGCGGGGGATTTTCGGGCTTTTTGAATTTCTGTCCTTTGTTTTTCCGCAGGCGGTGGTCTATCTTGGAGAATTTTATATACTGGCGTGGTGGATGCCGGTAAGAAGAAAGAGCTTTACATGGAGTCTGGCGGCACTTTTTTTATGCACAACAATAGTTGGAGCGTTGATGGAGAGCTTTCTGAATCCGTGGATCGTAGCATTGGTGGTCAACATGTAGTTTATCTCAGGCGATAAGTACCGGCAAATTTGTCTCAGTGGATATTATGTTTGATTTTACGGCAGTATGGGGATATAATGGATAAAATACCACGCACATGTGGAAAAGCGTGGAAAAAGTTTCAGGAGGGGGATACAGTGGGGGGAAATGAAAGACAGAATCAGAAAATTTATAGACTATCTGGAAAGTGAAAAGCATGCGTCCGGTAATACACGGGTCTCGTATCAGAGAGATCTGCTCCTAATGGCAGATTTCCTCGAGGATTTAGGGATCCGGGAAACGCAACGTGTGACAAAGACAGCTTTAAATTCGTTTATACAGAAATTAGAGAAGGACGGAAAGGCAGCTTCGACTATATCCAGAACGCTTGCATCCATGAAAGCCTTTTTCGGCTATGAATTTCGTATGGGACGGATAAAACGCGATCCGGCAGAAATGCTCCATGCACCTAAGATCGATCGAAAAGCTCCGGTCATCCTTTCTGTAGAGCAGGTGAAACGGCTTTTGGAGCAGCCGTCGGGAGCAACAGCCAGAGAAGTGCGCGACAAGGCCATGCTGGAGCTGCTCTGTGCAACGGGGATCCGCGTATCCGAGCTGATACAGCTGAAGCTGGAGGACATCAACTTACCTATCGGATTTATCCGATGTCGGGATGAACGTAAAGAACGGACGATCCCCTTTGGCCGTCCGGTTGCAGAGGCTCTTGAGAATTATCTGCAGGAGGCCAGGGGAGAGTTATTAAAAGAAAAGGAATCCTCATGGCTGTTTGTCAACTGCAGCGGAGCTTCCATGAGCCGGCAGGGCTTTTGGAAAAATCTGAAATATTATGGGGAGAAGGCCGGGATCGAAGAAGATATTACCCCATATACGCTCCGCCATTCCTTTGCGGCACATCTGATCGGCAGCGGAGCGGATATGAAGGCAGTTCAGGCCATGATGGGACATTCCGACTTTGCCTCTACGCATGTATATGCCGCATACGCAGAGGGCGGGAATGGCAGAACCTTAAAGTGACAGGATTTTAACCGAAGCTTGACGGTTAAACATCGGGGGACAGGATGCTTCTGGTAATATGGAGCCACCGTCCCCTCATCAGACGGATCAGGAACACGATGCCGCGGAAGCACAGCTCAGCAGTCATGGCACCCCATACACCGAGTATGCCGTAGGAGCGGGCGAAAAGCAAAACAGCGAGAACGCGGACGCCCCACATGCTGCAGAGGTTGAGAATGAATGGGCCCTTGCTGTCGCCTGCGCCGCGGAGGGCTCCGATCACAACGATGCTGACGGCAAATAATGGTTCGGAAAATGCAACGATCCTCAGCGCTTTGGCACTGAGAGCGGCCACCTCCGGATCAGAGGTCAAAAGCCCGGTGAGCTGCGGAGCAAAGAGGAACATGAAGGCTCCCATTCCTGTTACCAGAAGAAAGCCTAAGAAGGTGGTTCCGCAGGCAAAGCGCTTTGCCATATCGCTCCTTTCGGCTCCGATGCTTTGTCCGACAAGGGCGGTGGCAGCTGCTGCAACTCCATAGGCAGGGAGATAGCAGATGCTTTCCGTCTGGACGGCAACATAGTTTGTTGCCATGGCGGTAGTTCCCATCTCTGCGATCACAGCAGTCATAACGATCTGCGCGACGGAGAGAGTGATACGCTCTAAGGCAGTCGGCGTTGCAATACGCATTGTTGCAGACATACAAGGCTTTGTGAATTTCCAGGCCGCCTGTCCCGTGAGACAGAGGGGGCCTTTTTTCTTTGCCAGAGCAAGAAGGAGAGAAAGACCGACGCACATCTGGGCAAGTCCGGTGCCCAGAGCGGCTCCGGCAACACCCAGGCCGGCGCCCCAGACAGTGATGCCGCCGATCTGGCGTGTCGGATAAATCAGGACGAAATTAAAGATCACATCGAGGATACACATTCCCACATTCATGCAGCTTGGCAGCACCACGTTTCCACTGCAGCGCAGAATGCTGGAGTAGATGGCAGAAGCCATACTGAAGGGAAGGAAAAGACCGACGATCTTGAAATATTCGGAAGCAGCGGGACGGATCTCCATATCCGCACCGAGAAGGGTGGGAAGATACCGGCTTAAGATCATAGTGATAACGGACAGGGCCATGCCGAACAGGGCGTTAAAGAGGATGGCCTGACAGAGAACGCTTCTTCCGTCCTTTTCACGGCCAGCCCCAAGATACTGGGCGACCTGAACGGAAAAGCCGATGGCAACGGCATTCGTGATCCCGTTGAGAAGCCAGATGGAGCTGGAGACCACGCCGATGGCCGCCGTGGCGGCCTGACCGAGGCTGCCGACCATGGCCGTATCGATATAGCTCATCATTGTCATTACCAGCTGCTCAAGAATCGCAGGAATGGAGAGGGCAATGATCAGCTGTATCTGGTTTTTCAAAGAAATACGGGAGCCATTTCTCATGGCTTCACTCATTTGTATCATATTCATAGTTCGTAATCCTCCCTGGGCGGCGACAAGCCGCTAGATCGATTATAGCACGATCCGGGGCATTTTATCAACGTATGAAAAAAGCTACTTGTAAGGAAAATACAAAACTGATAGAATAAAAAAACATGTATAAGATAAAAGGAGAAAAAGCAGAATATGTTTATAATAGCAGGCCTGGGAAATCCGGGAAAAGAATATGAAAATACAAGACATAACGCAGGCTTTATGGTAATGGATGCACTGGCAGATAAGCTGGGAGCCGATATTTCCGAAAAAAAGCATAAGGCCCTGTGCGGAAAAGCGGTAATCGGCGGCGAAAAGGTGATCCTGATGAAGCCCCAGACCTATATGAATTCCAGCGGAGAGGCTTTAAGAGCCGCCTCCGACTATTATAAAGTCGATCCCGAAAATGTACTGGTGATCTACGATGATATCAGTCTTGCACCGGGACAGCTCAGAGTCCGGGCAAAAGGCAGTGCAGGCGGACATAACGGCATCAAGAGCATTATCGCACATCTCGGAACGCAGGAGTTTCCGAGAGTCCGTGTCGGGGTAGGAGAGAAGCCGCCGAGGATGGATCTGGCCGATTATGTTTTAGGCCACTTTTCTCAGGAGGAGAAAAAGATCATGGAGAGTGCGGTAAAGGAGGCTGCTGAGGCAGTGATCGAAGCAGTGACAGAAGGGATCGAGCATGCCATGAATGACCATAACCGGAAAAAGGACGGTCAGGCATAGACGTTTTCCGAAAACGGATAACAGGGGAGAGAAGATATGGGAGAGGTATTTGCAAATCCGCTGGTGGAGCTGGCGGAATTTTCCGATATGAAGCGGGCTCTCGATCAGGGGAAAGGCCCTGTTCAGATCTGCGGCGTTACGGATTCCCAGAAGGTTCATACGGCCTATGAGCTTTCACGGGATAAGGCATGGAGACTCGTAGTTACCTACGATGATACCAGAGCAAGGGAGATCTACGATGATCTCTGCTATTTTGAAAAGAATACATGGCTTTACCCGGCAAGAGATCTTCTGTTCTACAATTCCGATATACATGGAAATCTTCTGACGCGCCAGAGGATGCAGGTGTTCCGGCATCTTCTTGAGGATGAGGGCGGCGTGGTAGTGACCACAGTGGACGGACTGATGGATCATCTTCTCCCGCTGGATGAATTAAAGAGCCGATGTCTTTTTATAGAAGCCGGAAATATCTTAGATATGGACCGGATCAAAGAAGAATTGCGTGACATGGGATATGAGCGCACCGGGCAGGTGGACGGAATGGGCCAGTTTTCTGTCCGCGGAGGGATCCTTGATGTGTTTCCTCTGACGGAGGAGCTTCCGGTTCGGATCGAGCTTTGGGGTGATGAGGTGGATTCGATCCGCTCCTTTGATCCGGAAAGCCAGAGATCCGTGGCTCAGATGGAAACTGTCCTTTTATACCCGGCGGCCGAGCTGGCCGTCAGCAAAGAACGCATCACAGATGGTATTGTAAAGATTGAAAAAGATGCAAAAAAGCAGGAAAAGCTGTTTCGCGAGCAGCAAAAAGCGGAGGAAGCCCACAGGATACATCAGATCGTCAAGGAGCTTTGCGAGGGCTTACAGGAAGGCGTTGAGGTTTCGGGGCTGGATGGATATATCCGATATTTCTGCGACAAAACCGTTTCCTTTCTGGATTATATGAAGGAGAAAGGGGCGGCGGTCATCTTAGATGAGCCGCAGCGTCTGAAGGAAAAGTCGGAGACTGTGGAGGCAGAGTTCAGGGAGAGTATGGAGCATCGTCTCGAAAAGGGATATCTGCTTCCGGGACAGGCAGACCTTCTGTTTTCGGCGAGAGCCGTTCTCGCGGCAGTACAGCTTCCGGAAGCTGTGTTTATGACGGGACTGGATCAGCGTCTTCCCGGGATGACGGTAAAGAACAAATACAGCATCACCGGAAAAAATGTAAATTCCTATCAGAACAGCTTTGAGATCCTCATTAAGGATCTTAGCCGCTGGAAAAAAGAAGGCTACCGGGTCGTGCTTCTCTCTGCGTCGCGGACAAGAGCCAGCAGACTGGCGGGAGATCTGAGGGAATATGACCTTCGCGCCTTCTGCCCGGATGATGCCGGAAGAACGGTGGCTCCCGGCGAGATCCTTGTGACCTACGGAAAGCTTCATAAGGGCTTTGAATACCCTCTGATCAAGTTTGTGGTGATCACTGAGGGGGACATGTTCGGAAATGAACGGCAGCGGAAAAAGAGAAAAAAATATAATTACGAAGGAAAGAAGATCAGCAGCTTTTCGGAGCTGTCAGTCGGAGATTATGTAGTCCATGAAAGCCATGGTCTCGGTGTCTACCGCGGCATTGAAAAGATCGAGCAGGATCATATCATCAAGGACTATATTAAGGTCGAGTATGCGGATGGCGGAAACCTCTATCTGCCGGCCACAAGACTGGAGGGCATCCAGAAATATGCAGGCTCGGATGCCAAGGTTCCGAAGCTTAACCGGCTTGGCGGTGCAGAATGGGGAAAGACAAAGACAAAGGTACGCACAGCCGTAAAGGAGATCGCAAAGGAGCTTGTGGAGCTTTATGCCGCCAGACAGGATGCAGAGGGCTTTCAGTACGGGGAAGATACCGTGTGGCAGAAGGAATTTGAGGAGATGTTTCCGTATGAGGAAACGGACGATCAGATGACAGCCATTGAAGATACGAAAAAGGATATGGAGAGCAGGCGGATCATGGATCGTCTGATCTGCGGCGATGTGGGATACGGAAAGACAGAGATCGCACTCCGCGCAGCCTTCAAGGCGGTTCAGGAGGGAAAGCAGGTGGCCTATCTGGTGCCGACTACGATATTGGCCCAGCAGCATTACAATACCTTCGTACAGAGAATGAAGGATTTTCCGGTCCGTGTCGATATGATGTCCAGATTCTGTTCACCGGGACAGGTCAAAAAAACGCTGGAGGGCCTTAAGAAGGGCTTTGTGGATATTGTGATCGGAACCCATAGGATCCTGTCTAAGGATGTTCAGTTTAAGGATCTGGGACTTCTCATCATTGACGAGGAGCAGAGATTCGGAGTTACCCATAAGGAAAAGATCAAGCAGTTAAAGCAGAACGTGGACGTACTGACACTTACGGCGACTCCGATCCCCAGAACGCTCCACATGAGCCTGATCGGCATCCGCGACATGAGTGTGCTGGAGGAGCCTCCGGTCGACCGTGTCCCGATCCAGACCTATGTAATGGAATATAATGATGAGATGGTGCGTGAGGCGATCCATAGGGAACTGGCTCGGGGCGGACAGGTATATTATGTATACAATCGCGTGAACAACATTGATGAGATCGCGTCCCATGTAGCGTCACTTGTGCCGGAGGCTCAGGTGGCATTTGCCCACGGTCAGATGAATGAGCGTCAGCTGGAGCGGATCATGCTGGACTTTATTAACGGTGATATCGATGTCCTTGTATCCACAACGATCATCGAAACGGGACTGGATATTCCCAATGCGAATACCATGATCATCCATGATGCAGACCGCCTCGGTCTGTCCCAGCTTTATCAGATCCGGGGACGGATCGGACGCTCCAACCGCACATCCTTTGCATTTTTAATGTATAAGAGAGATAAGATGCTAAAGGAGGAGGCAGAAAAGCGGCTTCAGGCGATCCGTGAGTTTACGGAGCTTGGCTCCGGAATCAAGATCGCCATGCGGGATCTTGAGCTGCGTGGCGCCGGGAATATCCTTGGGGCAGAGCAGCATGGCCACATGGAGGCGGTGGGGTATGATCTTTACTGCAAGATGTTAAATGAGGCTGTGCTGGCACTCAAGGGAGAACGTCCGGAGGAGGAGCAGTTTGAAACTGTGGTGGACTGCGATATCGACGCATTTATCCCTGATGGTTATATCAAGAATGAATATCTGAAGCTGGATGTCTATAAGCGGATCTCTGCGATCGAGACGGATGAGGAGTATATGGATATGCAGGATGAGCTGATCGACCGATTCGGCGACATTCCCAATTCCGTGGACAATCTGCTGCGGATCGCTGAGTTGAAGGCAATGGCCCACCGGGCTTATGTTACGGAGGTAAATATCAACCGGCAGGAGCTGCGGCTGGAGCTTTATCCGAAGGCAAAGCTGGACGTTGCGGGGATCCCGGGCCTGATCGCAGAGTACAAAAATGCCTTAAGGTTTGTTCAGGGTGAGAAGCCCATGATGTTCTATCAGGACAGAAAACGAAAAAATAAAGACTGTATGCCCATGCTGGAGACGACAAAGGAGCTTCTTCTTAAGCTATCCGGTCTGGCAGCGGAAATCCGCTCTTGACAAAGGCGGAAAATGTCCATATAATTTGCCTTATTAGGTCATATAACGGGATTATGCCCTGTCCTGTAAAACGGGACGGGGCATTTTTTAACCGAATCAAGTAAGTCCCCTGTTTCAATTGCGAAAAGCAATAAGCAGTGGGTGGGGACTTGCTTGTATCAGGAGGAGTGCAAGCTCCTTCTGATAAACTGCGGAGCAGTTATTCGGTTATGAGCAAGTAGCGGAGCGGATTGCGAATATCCGCTTGACAGGAAACAAAAAGGAGAAAAAGAATGGGAGTTTATGAAGAATTACGTGCCAGAGGCTTGATTGCTCAGGTGACAAACGAGGAAGAAATCAGAAAGATGGTGAATGAAGGAAAGGCGGTATTCTATATCGGCTTCGATCCGACCGCAGACAGCCTTCATGTAGGACATTTCATGGCCCTCTGCCTGATGAAGCGTTTACAGATGGCAGGCAATAAGCCGATCGCCCTGATCGGCGGCGGAACCGGAATGGTCGGAGACCCGTCCGGACGTTCTGATATGAGAACCATGATGACCGTGGAGACGATCCAGCATAACTGCGACTGCTTTAAGAAGCAGATGAGCCGTTTCATTGATTTCTCCGACGGAAAAGCAATGATGGTAAACAACGCAGAGTGGCTTCTGAACCTTAATTATATCGACTTCTTAAGAGAGATCGGCCCGCACTTCTCGGTAAATAACATGCTCCGTGCAGAGTGCTATAAGCAGAGAATGGAAAAGGGCTTAAGCTTCTTAGAGTTTAACTATATGTTAATGCAGAGCTATGATTTCTATGAGCTGTTCCAGAGATATGGCTGCAATATGCAGTTCGGCGGTGACGACCAGTGGAGCAACATGTTAGGCGGCACAGAGCTTATCAGAAGAAAGCTCGGAAAAGATGCCCATGCAATGACGATCACCCTGCTGTTAAATTCTGAGGGTAAGAAGATGGGCAAGACCCAGTCCGGCGCTGTATGGCTGGATCCGAATAAGACCTCCCCCTTCGCGTTCTATCAGTATTGGAGAAATATCGCCGATGCAGATGTATTAAAATGCCTGCGTATGCTCACCTTCCTGCCGTTAGAGCAGATCGATGAGATGGATAAATGGGAAGGCAGCCAGTTAAATCAGGCGAAGGAGATCCTTGCATACGAGCTTACAAACCTTGTTCACGGCGAGGAGGAGGCTAAGAAGGCCCAGGAGAGCTCCCGCGCCCTGTTTACAGGCGGTGCCGCTGCGGAAATGCCGACGGCAGAGCTTTCCGACGCAGATCTTACAGACGGCTCCATCGACCTCCTTTCCATCGTACAGAAATCCGGTCTCTGTGCATCACGTTCCGAGGCAAGAAGAAACGTAGAGCAGGGCGGCGTTGCCGTAGACGGTGAGGTCGTAAAAGATATCAAGGCAGTATATACAAAAGAGCAGCTTTCCGGCGAGGGAATCGTTGTTAAACGCGGAAAGAAGAATTTCCGCCGCGTGATCGTTAAATAAGAGATTAGAGGGATCAAAATGGAAATTTTAAAAGAGGCACAAAAACAGTTTGATTACATGGTTGGTATAAGACGCCAGCTCCATGAGCATCCGGAAATTACCGGACAGGAATTTGAAACACTGGAGTTCATTAAAAAAGAGCTTGGTGCCATGGGGATCGAGTATGTCGAGGTTTTGGACGGCGGTATCGTAGGACAGATCCATGGCGGAAAGCCGGGAAAAACCGTTCTTATGAGAGCCGATGTGGATGCCCTTCCCATTATGGAAAGCACAAGAAACCTTTCCTGTGAAAAGCTCTGTGTGTCAAAAAATGACGGAGTATCCCATGCCTGCGGTCATGATGCACATACGGCAATGCTTTTGGGCGAGGCAAAGATATTAAATGAACATAAGGACGAATTAAACGGAAATATCGTGCTCTGCTTTGAGCGGGGAGAGGAAGGCGGCGGTCAGATAAAAAATCTGCTTCCGTATATCGTAGAGGTCATGAAGCTTCCGATCGATACGTGTATCGCGACCCATGTTAAGTGGGATGTTGAGGCAGGAACCGTTTCCGCAGAGCCGGGTCCGGTCTTTTCCGGCGGATACGGCTTTAATATCAAACTGAAGGGAACAGCCGGACACGGCTCCCGTCCGGATCTGGCCCACAGCGTACTGGACTGCTTTAACTCCATTTACAACCACATGAACATGATCCGTATGAAATATGTGGATCCTACCGATATCCTTACCTATTCTGTCGGAACCGTATCCTGTGGAACGGCAAGAAATATCGTTCCGGATGAGCTGACCTTTTCAGGCACAATCCGTACCTTCAATGTAGAAGGCGCAGGAGCCAGCTTTATGAAGCAGTTTATGGATGTGCTGGAGGCAGAGTGCAGGCTGAACCATTGCACGTATGAGCTGATCGATAAGAAGGAGCCGCTGTTTGAAAACTATAATAACGAGAAGTGCAGTGAGATCGCTAAGAACGCGATCAAAAAATATGTTGGAGAGAATGCACTGACAGCAACGACTCCTTGGATGGCCTGCGAGAGCTTTCAGGCGTATCTGAAATACTGGCCGGGTGTGATCACCTTCACCGGTATTAAGAATGAAAAGCTGGGCTCCGGAGCCAACCACCACACACCGGAGTTTGATCTGGACGAAAGAGGAATGATCTACGGTGTTGCGGCAGCCCTCGGATATGTAAAGGACTTTTTAGACTACAAGGGAGAGATCCCGTTCAAACCCTTTGCGGGAACCATACAGGATCTGGTCGAGAGAAATCTGTAGGGCGTAACGCAAATTGCGGATGGCCGGCGTAAGAAACTACGCCGGTCATTTGTGGTTGCAGGATCGAGGATAGGCCCTTCTTTTCGCAATTGAAGCAGGGGACTTACTTGATTCGGTTAAAAAATTTAACGAAAAATTAATACTTTAAAGTATACGTTCCATGTTATACTATTCAAAAAATATGAGGGGTGAAATATTGGGAATGACGAAAAAACTGCGGGAGAAATGGAATGAGGCGCTGCAGGCGGTGCTGCCGATCATTGCGATCGTGATGGTACTCTGCTTTGCGGTGGCGCCCATCTCCTCCAGCATCTTGCTCTGCTTCCTTTTGGGAGCAGTCCTTTTGCTCGCAGGAATGATGCTTTTTACACTGGGGGCGGAGCTTGCCATGACGCCGATGGGCGAGCGAGTGGGAACGTGCCTGACCAAGAGCCGGAAGCTTTCGGTGGTCATTGTGCTATCGTTCCTTCTGGGCTTTATCATTACGATCTCAGAACCGGATCTTCAGGTTCTGGCCAATCAGGTTCCGGCTGTGCCGAACATGACGCTGATCCTGTCCGTTGCATGCGGAGTCGGCGCATTTCTTGTCGTAGCACTTTTGAGAATGCTGTTTTCCGTAGCGCTTCCGCCACTGCTGCTTGCCTTTTACGGGGTAGTCTTTGTACTGGCGCTGTTTGTACCGAAGGACTTTTTAAGCGTAGCCTTTGACTCCGGCGGCGTTACGACAGGGCCGATGACGGTGCCGTTTATCATGGCTCTCGGTGTCGGAATCTCTGCAACGCGAAGCGACCGCCACGCGGCGGACGACAGCTTCGGTCTTGTGGCGCTCTGCTCCATCGGGCCGATTCTTGCGGTCATGATCTTAAGCATGATCTTCAAGGCGGACAGCAGCTCCTACACACCGCCGGTAATTCCGGAGATCGGTGACTCCAAAGAGCTGTTTTTGCTCTTTGCGAGAGAGCTTCCGGCCTATATGAAGGAGATCGCGGTCTCCTTACTGCCTATTATCTTATTTTTTATGATTTTCCAGATTTTCATGTTAAAATTAACAACAAGGAAATTAAAGAAGATTGCCATCGGTCTCGCCTATACATACGCAGGGTTGGTACTGTTCCTGACGGGAGTGAACGTGGGCTTTATGCCGGCGGGAAATTATCTCGGACAGGTGCTGGCGAAATCTGCCCATCCGTTGTTCCTTGTTCCCATCGCAATGATCATGGGATACTTTATCGTAAAGGCAGAACCGGCAGTATACGTCCTCAATAAGCAGGTTGAGGAGATCACAGACGGAGCAATATCCTCAAAGGCCATGGGAATGGGACTTTCTCTGGGTGTTGCTGTGTCCCTCGGGCTTGCCATGGTACGAGTGCTCACGGGAATCTCGATCCTGTGGTTCCTCGTTCCAGGATATGCGATCGCTCTCGGGATCTCATTTTTTGTGCCGAAGATCTACACGGCGATCGCCTTCGACTCCGGCGGCGTGGCATCGGGACCGATGACGGCGGCATTTCTGCTTCCGATGGCGCAGGGGGCCTGCTCCGCCCTTGGAGGAAATATCGTCACCGATGCCTTCGGTGTAGTCGCAATGGTTGCCATGACACCGCTTATCACGATCCAGGTTATGGGACTGGTATCAAGAATGACGGCGAAACACAAAGCACCGGAGGGAAGCTCTGTGGCACAGGGACAGTCCGAGGCATATATGGCCTTTGAGATGCTGGACGATGACGCGATTATTGAACTGTAGGAGGTTTTATGAGCGAATTATACTTAATGGCGACGATCAGTGACCGGAACCAGAGCCGGAGATTCCTCGCCTTCTATAAAGAATATGGGATTTCCGTCACCTTCCTGACGCTGGGGCGGGGAACCGCAGCCTCCGAGGTGCTTGACGCCTTCGGGCTGGAGGCGTCGGAAAAAGCGATCCAATATGCGATCGTGACGAATATGGGCTGGAAAAAGATAAAAAAAGGTTTGGAGCAGGAGATCCGGATCGATATTCCCGGAACCGGGATCGCCTTCGTGATCCCGCTAAGCAGCATCGGCGGAAAACGCCAGCTTCAGTTTCTGACAGAAAACCGTGGATTTGAGAAAGAGGAGGAAAGCAGCTTGAAAGGAACAGACTACGAGCTTCTTGTGGTGGTCGCAAACCAGGGCTATACAGACGTGATCATGGACGCGGCGAGAAAAGCAAACGCCACCGGCGGAACCGTGATCCACGCCAAGGGAACAGGAATGGAGAAGGCGGAAAAGTTTCTGGGGGTTTCTCTTGCACAGGAAAAAGAGATGATCTTCATGGTCACAAAAACGAAAAATAAAAACGGGATCATGCAGAGCATCATGAAGGAGGCCGGGATCGGAAGCAAGGCGGGAGCCATTGTTTTCTCCCTTCCGGTGACGGAAACAGCAGGTATGCGCCTTATTGAGAAGAATGAGGATGAAACCGACTGAAACCATTGACACGTTATATAGAGTATTGTAAAATCAAAAGCAAAAATATTAGATTTAGGAGTTGATTTTTTTGGATTCAGGGCAGGCCCTGCAGATATTGATCATAATTGGGCTATTAGCATTGTCAGCTTTTTTCTCATCGTCGGAAACGGCGATGATGTCAGTAAACAAGATAAGGGTGAGAAATCTGGCGGAGGCCGGGCTTAGCAGCGCACAGATACTCTCAAAGGTGCTGGATAACCAGCCAAAGATGCTGAGTGCGATATTGATCGGAAACAATATCGTCAATATTTCGGCATCCTCTCTTATGACTGTTGTGGTAACACAGGCATTCGGAGATAAATTCGTTGGTCTGGCGACCGGCATTCTCACGCTTCTTGTCCTCATCTTCGGTGAGATCACACCGAAGACTACCGCAACACTCTATTCAGAGACCATCGCGCTGCGTTTTGCAAAGCCTATTTATCTGATCATGCAGGTATTGACACCGGTGATCTTCATTGTAGATAAGCTGGCCCTCGGTGTCCTCCTTTTCCTGCATATCGACCCAAATAAAAAGCAGGAGGCGATAACGGAGGATGAGCTCCGCACCATCGTGGAGGTCAGCCATGAGGAGGGCGTTATCGAGTCCGATGAAAAGAAGATGATCTACAATGTATTCGATTTCGGGGACTCTGTGGCAAAGGACATTATGGTGCCGCGTATCGACATGACCTTTATCGATGTCAATGCAGAATATGACGAGGTCGTGGAAATTTTCCGGCAGGAAAAATATACGCGCTATCCGGTCTTTGAGGAGACAACGGACAATGTGATCGGAATCATCAACATCAAGGATCTTCTCCTGATCGAGCATGAAAAGAAATTTTGTCTCAGGGATTATCTGAGAGAGCCGCTATATACGTATGAATATAAGAAAACCGCGGAGCTTATGGTAGAGCTGAGAAAGACCCAGAACAACATTGCGATCGTTCTGGATGAATACGGAGCAACTGCCGGGCTTATCACTCTGGAGGATATGCTGGAGGAGATCGTCGGTGAGATCCGCGACGAGTATGACGAGGACGAGGAGGATCTGATCAAGAAGATCGGCCCGAAGGAATATCTGGTAGAAGCTGCAATGAAGCTGGACGACCTCAATGACCAGCTCGGACTGAAGCTGGAGTCGGAGGATTATGATTCCATCGGCGGATTTATCATCGGACTTCTAGACCATCTTCCGGAAGAAGGGGAGGAGGTCACCTTTGATAATCTGAAGTTTGTGGTTGAAAAGGTGGATAGAAATCGAATCGAGTCGGTACACCTGTATATTATGGATCCGGGTCAGAATGGCGAAAAAGCCGAAAAATAGAAAAAAGTTAAGAACCCCTTGACTTTTTGATAAACAGAGCTTATATTTTAAGCATCCAAAGAGGGAGTAGTTGAAATGTACTGTCAACAAACGCGGCGGAAACGTCTGGCGGTACATACCGGTTACTGGTAACGAGACTTTTTGCAGAAAGGATATCTTTCTGCAAAGAGTCTTTTTTTGCACTCTTTTCTATTTAATAATGCCATTGTGGAAGTGCGTAGCACGGAACAATCCGCAGGCATCAAAATCGGGGACTTTTGACCCCAATATGATTTAATATTACAAGGAGGAATGAATATGGAATTTCTTTGGAACGGCCTGCTTTCTATCACATGGCAGCAGCTCGTAATGTATGTTGTGGGGTTACTTTTGATTTATCTGGCGATAGAGAAGGATTATGAACCTTCGCTTTTACTTCCCATGGGCTTCGGAGCGATCCTCGTAAATATCCCGGCCAGCGGTGCATTAAACCAGATGATGGAAGGAGTAGGGGAAACGCAGGGTATCATTCAGTGGCTGTTTGAAACAGGGATCGAGGCATCGGAGGCCTTCCCGCTGCTTCTGTTTATCGGTATCGGAGCCATGATCGATTTTGGCCCGCTTCTTTCCAATCCGAAAATGTTTTTATTCGGAGCAGCAGCACAGTTTGGTATATTCATCACGATCGTATTTGCAGCAGCCCTTGGCTTTGATATCCGCGATGCCGCATCCATCGGTATCATCGGAGCGGCTGACGGCCCGACCTCCATTCTGGTATCTCAGGTTCTTAAGTCCAATTACATCGGAGCGATCGCAGTTGCCGCCTATTCCTATATGGCCCTTGTTCCGATCATCCAGCCGATGGTCATCAAGACAGTCACAACAAAGAATGAACGTCTGATCCGTATGCCGTATCAGCCCGGAAAAGTGAGCCGTTTAACAAGGATCCTGTTCCCGATCATCGTTACCTTTGTTGCCGGTCTTGTTGCTCCGGCCTCCGTCTCCTTAGTCGGATGTCTTATGTTCGGAAACCTGATCCGTGAGTGTGGGGCTTTAAACAGTCTTTCCGAGACTGCTCAAGGAACTCTTGCAAACCTGATCACCCTGCTTTTGGGAATCACGATCTCCTTCTCCATGAGAGCAGAGTTCTTCGTAACACCGCAGACAGTGATGATCATGGCACTGGGACTTTTTGCCTTCATATTTGATACAATAGGCGGCGTCCTGTTTGCAAAGCTTCTGAATCTGTTCTCAAAGAATAAGATCAATCCGATGATCGGCGCAGCCGGTATTTCCGCCTTCCCGATGTCTGCCCGCGTGATCGAGAAGATGGGTGTTGCAGAGGATAAGTCAAACCATCTGCTGATGCATGCGATCGGCGCCAATGTATCCGGCCAGGTCGCAAGTGCAGTTGCAGGCGGTATCATTCTTGGATTTTTCATGTAGGAGGAAAACAGTATGAGCTTAAATATGATGTTGGCACTTGGGATCATGTGGAAGGGCATGGTCGGAATCTTTGTTGTGATCGGGCTTTTAGCCATTATCGTACAGTTATTAGCAAAACTTGGGAATAAATAACCTGTGAAAGTTAAAATTTTTCAAGAAAGGCTTGACGAATCGGGAAAGATAGGGTAATGTATGTTTATTAATTAATTTTTTATATTTATGCATGGACACACCGGTTCATACAGGAGGAGGCTTTATGAAAAAGAAAATTTTAGCAGTTACGGCTGCTGTATGTATGGCTGCAATGCTGGCAGGCTGCGGCTCCGAGACAGCGGAGACAAAGGCAGCAGAGGTAAAAACTGAGGCGGCAGCAGAGGCAAAGACAGAAGCAGCAGAGGCAAAGACAGAGGCGACAGAAGCAAAGACAGAGGAAACCTCAGCCGCAGGCGGAAAGCTTGTTATGGCGACCAACGCAGAATTCCCGCCTTATGAATACTACGATGACGGCGGAAGCATCGTCGGTATCGATATCGATATCGCAACAGCCATCGCAGAGTATATGGGAATGGAATGTGAAGTAGAGGATATGGCTTTTGATTCCATCATCCCGTCCATCCAGTCCGGAAAGGCTGATTTCGGTCTTGCGGGAATCACAGTCAGCGAGGACAGAAAAGCCAGCGTGGACTTTACAGATACTTATGCGACTGCAACTCAGGTCGTTATCGTTAAGGACGGAAGCGATATCAAAACTCCGGATGATCTGACAGGAAAGACCATCGGTGTTCAGCTGGGAACAACAGGTGATATTTACGCCAGCGACATTGAGGGTGCGACTGTAGAACAGTATAATAAGGGCTTCGAGGCAGTTCAGGCACTGAGCCAGGGCAAGATCGACGCAGTTGTTATTGATGGCGAGCCTGCAAAGGTATTTGTTTCTCAGGATGACAGCTTAAAGGTTCTTGATGATGCAATGACCGTTGAGGAATATGCGATCTGCGTTAAGAAGGGAAATGACGAGCTGGTAAACAAGATCAATGAGGCGATCGCAGCATTAAAGGAATCCGGAAAGCTGCAGGAGATCGTTGATAAGTATATTACTGCAGAATAGAGAGTCGTTTACTGATAATGAACAGGGCTGCCGAATCGGTCGAATAAACCGAGAAGGCAGCCTGTCTTTTGCGAAAGGTTTTATTTATGTGGGAGAGCTTTGTAGATCGTTTTATTCTTAATTTTATTTCCGGCGACCGCTGGCACTATATTGTTGACGGTCTTGGCGTGACCTTGGAGGTTACTTTGTTTTCCGGTCTTGTCGGTATCCTGATCGGCTTTCTGGTGGCGATTATCCGTTCGTCACACGACAATACGGGAAGGTTTAAGCTTTTAAACCTGCTGTGCAAGCTGTATCTGACGGTAATCCGGGGAACTCCGGTCGTTGTGCAGCTTCTGATCATCTACTTTGTCGTATTCGGTTCTGTCAAAATCGATAAGACGCTGGTGGCGATCATGGCCTTCGGCATCAACTCCGGCGCATACGTAGCCGAGATCTTCCGAAGCGGGATCATGTCTATTGAAGCCGGACAGTTTGAGGCCGGACGAAGCCTTGGCTTTAATTATACCCAGACCATGTGGTACGTTATTATGCCGCAGGCATTTAAAAATGTTCTTCCGGCACTCTGCAACGAGTTTATTGCTCTTTTAAAGGAGACATCCGTTGCAGGCTATATTGCCCTTCAGGATCTGACAAAAGGCGGAGATATCATCAGAAGCCGTACTTATGATGCCTTTATGCCGTTACTGGCGGTGGCACTTATTTATCTGATACTCGTGGTCGTATTTACGAATCTGGTGCAGAGACTTGAGAGGAGGCTGAGAAAGAGTGAGCGATAATACAATGCAGCCTCTGATCCGTGTAAGAGGCCTGAAAAAAAGCTTTGGAGACCTTGATGTATTAAAGGGGATCGATGTAGATATCAATAAGGGAGATGTTGTTTTCGTTGTCGGCCCTTCCGGCTCCGGAAAGAGTACGTTCCTTCGCTGTCTGAATCGTCTGGAGGAACCGACCGGCGGAAGCATTACGTTCGAGGGCGTTGACATTACAGACGCTAAGACCGATATTGATAAGCATCGTCAGAGAATGGGAATGGTATTCCAGCAATTTAACCTGTTCCCCCACATGACCATCATGAAAAACCTTACGATCGCTCCGATGAAGCTTCAGGGCCGGAGCAGGCAGGAGGCAGAAGCAACTGCCAGAGAGCTTTTGGCGCGCGTCGGACTGGCAGACAGGGCGGATGCATACCCGAGCCAGCTTTCCGGCGGACAGAAGCAGAGGATCGCGATCGTCCGCGCACTTTGCATGAAGCCGGACGTTATGTTATTTGATGAGCCGACATCTGCTCTGGATCCGGAGATGGTTGGCGAGGTGCTGAATGTTATGCGTGAGCTGGCGGATGAAAAAATGACAATGGTGGTAGTTACCCACGAGATGGCGTTTGCACGCGAGGTGGCTACAAGAGTCATGTTTATGGATGAAGGATATTTTATCGAGGAGAATGATCCGAAAAACTTCTTTGAACATCCGCAGAATGAGAGATTAAAGAACTTCCTGAGTAAAGTCCTTTAGTGTATAAAATGATGGCCGGCAGAATGTCAACTGAGCATTCCGCCGGCCATTCCGCTTCCAAGACAGAGCATCAGGATGCCGAGGATAGACTGGGGTGCTGACGTAAGCTTACCGGCCTGAAGATAGGACATCAGGAGCAGAAGAAGGAAATATAAGGCACCGATGAGCAGTCCCCAGAAAAAACGGCGCGTTTTCATGGCCCGTCCGGCCAATATCCCACCGGCCAGACAGGAGAGGATGTAGACGATCCGCACCCCGGTATTTACCTGAGCTTCCGGAAGACGGAAGCGGAAAAGGGCAAAGGACAGGGCTGCCAAAAGCACGGCAGAAATCAGGTAGGTAAGAAGAAGTGTGCGTATAACACGCCATACATTTTGAGAAAACATAAAACAGGGCTCCTTTCAGTGAAATTGGGGATATAACTGATAAAACATATTCGGAAGTCACGAAAATTATCCCTATTGCATAATAGAAATTGGTATGGTATAATGACCGCGAAGCAAATTCGAGAAATAATAACAGGAGGTATATAACATGAAGCACGTAAAGACATTAAATTCCAACACATTAAAGAACAGCATGAAGAAGGGCGGCTGCGGCGAATGCCAGACATCCTGTCAGTCTGCATGTAAGACATCCTGCACAGTAGGTAACCAGAGCTGCGAAAACAGCAACCGCTAATGGCAGGACTTCGGACAATCGGGAGTTTTTAAAGAGACCCCTACGGTCGTATGATTGTAGGGGCTATTCTTGTCATATAAAATGTTACCTGTGACGTCCGGAATCACATAAGAGATAGGAGAATAATTGTGATACATCAGTATATCAACAACGGATATCATATCGTTCTGGATGTCAACAGCGGCTCCGTCCATTCGGTGGATGCCCTTTTTTATGATGTAGTAAAGGTGCTGTCCGGAATGGTGGAGGACATGGAAAAACCATCACCTCTTACAGAAGAACAGAAGCAGGCAGTTCTTCAGGGCCTGAAGGAGAAATACAGCGAGGAGGATCTTAAGGATGCCTTATCGGATGTTCAGGAGCTGATCGATGCAGAGGAGCTGTTTACTGCGGATATCTATAAAGACTATGTAGTCGATTTCAAAAAACGTCAGACAGTCGTTAAGGCACTCTGTCTGCATATTGCCCATGACTGTAATCTGGCCTGCCGCTACTGCTTTGCAGAAGAAGGAGAATATCACGGGCGCAGAGCTCTGATGAGCTTTGAGGTTGGAAAAAAGGCACTGGATTTCCTGATCGCCAATTCCGGAAACCGCATCAATCTTGAGGTGGACTTTTTCGGCGGCGAGCCGTTAATGAACTGGAACGTCGTTAAGCAGCTTGTGGAATACGGCCGTTCCAAAGAAAAAGAGTATAATAAGAAATTCCGCTTTACCCTTACGACAAACGGTGTTCTTTTAAATGACGAGATCATGGATTTCTGTAACCGGGAAATGAGCAACGTGGTCTTAAGTCTGGACGGAAGAAAAGAGGTAAACGATAAGATGCGTCCGTTCCGAAACGGAACAGGCAGCTACGATATTATCGTTCCCAAATTCCAGAAATTTGCAGAGTCCCGCGGTGAGAAGGATTATTTTGTGCGGGGAACCTTCACAAGAAATAATCTGGATTTCTCAAAGGATGTACTCCATTTTGCGGATATCGGCTTTGAAAAGCTGTCGGTGGAGCCGGTCGTGGCACCTCCGGAGGCGCCTTACTCCATAAGAGAGGAAGACCTTCCGCAGATCCTCGAAGAATACGACAGCCTCGCAAAGGAATTTGTCAGGAGACAGAAGGAAGGACGCGGCTTCAAATTCTTCCACTTTATGCTTGACCTGAATCAGGGCCCGTGCGTTGCAAAACGTCTGTCCGGCTGCGGTTCGGGCACCGAGTATTTGGCTGTTACCCCATGGGGAGATTTTTATCCGTGCCACCAGTTTGTCGGAATGGAAGATTTCCTTCTGGGAAATGTGGACGAGGGTATCACCAATACCAAGATCCGCGATGAGTTTAAACTCTGTAATGTATATGCCAAGGAAAAATGTAAGGACTGCTTTGCCAGATTCTACTGCAGCGGCGGCTGTGCGGCAAACTCCTACAATTTCCACGGAAAGATCACAGATGCTTATGATATCGGCTGCGAAATGCAGAAAAAGCGCATTGAGTGTGCCATTATGATAAGGGCAGCGCTGGCAGAGAACTAGCATGTCGAAATCGTAACTATTCAGTACCTTCATAGTTACAAGCAAAAATCCATTCCAAATCGGCTGCGCCGACGGGATTTTTGCCTTCCAGCTTATGTTTTCTTACGGTCAGCGCAGCAAGTGCGCAGACCTACTGAACAGTTACCCGAAATCTTAAATATAAGGAGAAAGAACCATGAAGACCAACAAAGGAAAGGGCATTGCCTGCCTTTTGGGCCTCCTGATCGTGGTCGGTATTTTCGGTTATCTGGGGTATGATACACTCCAGAAAAGCAAGATCATCACCGATGACAAGGGAGTGACCTTCCAGGAAGGCGGAATTAAGCTTGGCCTCGATCTGGCAGGCGGTGTAAGCATCACATATCAGGCCAAGGATGAAAATCCATCTTCAGAGGATATGGCGGACACCCAGTACAAGCTTCAGCAGAGAGTGCAGAATTACAGCTCAGAGGCTGAGGTATATCAGGAGGGCAGCAACCGTATCAACATTGATATTCCGGGTGTAACGGATGCAAACAAGGTTCTCGAGGAGCTTGGAAAGCCCGGCTCCCTGCAGTTCTATGATGAAAATATGCAGACCGTTCTTGAAGGAACTGATGTAGCTTCTGCAAAGCCGGTGATCTATAAGGATCAGAAAACAGGCGCCAACAGCTACGAGGTCGCACTGACCTTCACCGAGGAAGGCGCAAAGAAATTTGCAGAAGTAACCGCAGCCAACGTGGGAAAGAGGATCGCTATCGTATATGACGGAACCCTCTATTCCAATCCGGTGGTTCAGCAGGCTATCACGGGAGGTCAGGCATCCATTTCCGGAATGACTACCTATGAGGAGGCAGATCGGCTTGCATCCACAATCCGTATCGGCTCCCTGTCCCTTGAGCTGGAAGAACTCCGTTCCAATGTGGTAGGCGCTAAGCTTGGTCAGGAAGCGGTTGCAACAAGCCTTAAGGCCGGAGTGATCGGTTTTGGGATCGTATGTGTATTCATGATCGTGGTATATCTTATTCCGGGACTCGCCGCTTGCATCGCCTTATGCCTGTATGTGGCCCTGATCCTGATCCTTCTTGCCGCATTTGAGGTTACACTTACTTTACCTGGTATTGCAGGTATCATCCTCTCGATCGGTATGGCGGTGGACGCAAACGTTATCATCTTTACCCGTATCAAAGAGGAGATCGGTCTTGGAAAGACGGTAAAATCTGCCATCAAAACAGGCTTTGCGAAAGCATTATCTGCCATCATCGATGGAAACGTTACGACCCTGATCGCAGCCGCAGTCCTGTACTGGAGAGGTTCCGGCACAGTAAGAGGCTTTGCCACAACGCTGGCGATCGGTATTATCCTGTCCATGTTTACGGCTCTGTTTGTAACAAAGTTTGCTTTAAATACTCTCTATACACTGGGCTTTACCGATAAAAAGTTCTATGGTGTGAAAAAAGAAAAGCCGGCGATCAATTTCCTTGGAAAGAGAATGGTCTGCTTTGCAATCTCTCTCCTGCTTATTGCCGGAGGCTTTGTGGGAATGGGCATCAATAAAGCCCATATCGGCAGTGCCTTTAACTACGGACTTGACTTTAAGGGCGGTACCTCCACAAGCGTGACCTTCAATGAGGATATGTCCTTAGAGCGCATTTCTGACGAGGTGGTTCCGGTTGTTGAGGAAGTGACAAAGGATGTTGACACCCAGACCCAGAAGGTTGCCGGAACTAATGAAGTCATCATCAAGACAAGGACCCTCAGCGTAGAAGAACGTCAGGCTCTGAATGCAGCCCTCATCGAAAAATTCGGTGTAGACGAATCTAAGATCGTTGCCGAGAGCATCTCCGGTGCAGTCAGTGCAGAAATGAAAAGTGATGCGGTCGTAGCCACGGTCATTGCTACGATCTGTATGCTGATCTATATCTGGATCCGTTTCAAGAACATCCGCTTTGCGGCAAGTGCTGTTATTGCACTGGTACATGATGTGCTTGTTGTGATCGCATGCTATGCCCTTGCGAAATGGTCTGTCGGCTCTACAGCCATCGCCTGCCTGCTTACCATCGTCGGATACTCCATCAACGCTACGATCGTTATCTTCGACCGTATCCGTGAGAATCTGGCATTAAAGGGCTCCAGAGCAGATCTGGCGGATGTCGTGAACCAGAGTATCACACAGACCTTCACGCGAAGTATCAATACATCCTTAACCACCTTTGTGATGGTACTGGTACTGTTTATCATGGGTGTATCCTCCATCCGCGAGTTTGCACTTCCGTTAATGGCAGGTATTATCTGCGGTACCTACTCCTCTGTATGCCTGACCGGAGCACTCTGGTATGTGATGAGCACCGCAAAGGGCAAAAAGACAGCTGCAAAATCTGACAAATAGAATCAATGGGGAAAACCATGAAATATCAAATTCTGACAAAAGACGGACGTGCTAAGAGGGCTGTCGTAGAGACAGTCCACGGCACGATCCAGACCCCGGTTTTCATGAATGTGGGAACAGTCGGCGCCATTAAAGGAGCGGTATCTACCGATGATCTTCGGGAGATCGGAACTCAGGTGGAGCTCTCCAATACGTACCACCTTCATGTCAGGACAGGAGATAAAGTGATCAAGGAGCTGGGCGGCCTTCACCGGTTTATGAACTGGGACCGCCCGATCCTGACGGACTCCGGCGGATTCCAGGTATTTTCTCTGGCGGGTCTTAGAAAGATCAAGGAGGAAGGCGTGTACTTCAGCTCCCATATCGACGGTCACAAGATCTTTATGGGGCCGGAGGAAAGCATGCAGATCCAGTCGAATCTGGGCTCAACGATCGCAATGGCCTTCGATGAATGTGCGCCCCATCCCTGTACGAGGGAATATATGGAAAATTCCGTGGCGCGGACTACCCGCTGGCTTGCAAGATGCAAGGCCGAGATGGAACGCCTTAATTCCCTTCCGGATACATTAAACAAAGAACAGCTCTTATTCGGCATCAACCAGGGCGGTACCTTTGAAGATATCCGCATCGCCCATGCAGATACGATCTCAAAAATGGATTGTGACGGTTATGCGCTGGGAGGGCTGGCAGTAGGAGAAAGCCATGAGGAAATGTATCGTATCCTTGATGTGACGGTTCCTCATCTTCCGGAGAACAAGCCTACTTACCTTATGGGAGTCGGCACACCGGCCAATATTCTTGAGAGCGTTGACCGCGGGGTGGATTTCTTTGACTGTGTATATCCAACACGTAACGGCCGTCATGGCCATGTGTATACAAACTGCGGCAAGCTGAATCTTGCAAACAAGCAGTTTGAAAAGGACATGCGCCCGATTGAAGAAGGGTGTCAGTGTCCGGCCTGCCGTTCTTACAGCAGAGCCTATATCCGTCATCTTTTAAAGGCGAAGGAGATGCTTGGAATGCGTCTTTGCGTTCTCCATAACCTTTACTTCTACAACACGATGATGACGGAGATCAGAGAAGCGATCGAGAATCACTGTTACGCCGAGTATAAGGCGAAAAAGCTGGAGGGCGTGACCGGTGATTATAAAGACAAGCAGAAATAGAATGGAGGTGTATTTATGACGAACAGCCCGGCATTTTGGATTGGCTATATTATTCTTATCTTTGCGTTCATGTATTTCATTGCGATCAGACCGCAGCAGAAGGAAAAGAAAAAAATGCAGGAATTAATGGCAAGTATTGCAGTGGGTGACAGCGTGCTGACATCCAGCGGCTTTTACGGAGTGATCATTGATATGACAGACGATACAGTGATCGTTGAGTTTGGCAACAACAAGAACTGCCGTATTCCGATGCAGAAGCAGGCGATCGTTCAGGTTGAGAAGCCTGAAGCCTAAGAAATATTGCAAAATGAAAAGAGATCCACTCCGTATGGAAGGGATCTCTTTTGTTTAGGTAATTAATCGGGGAACTGGGCTTTTCCGCTCTCAAAGAAATCTTTAAGATCCTTAAATTCCTGTCGGTATTTTGCGGAGGAAGCGGATGGGTTTGAGCGGAGCCGGTTTCTGCGGAAGGCAAGGTGGCGTCTGCGGATCGCGGATACGGAGCTTTCCTTCTCTTTTAAAAGCTCAGCAAGCTGCTTTTCTGTTTTATCTTTAAGCTCCTCCAGATGGATGCTTTTAAGATCCCGAAGGTTGTCCAGTGCACCTCCGGCCATGTCACGCAGCTCCTCCAAACTGATAGTGGAAAGACTTCGACGCTCCAGCAGGCGTTCCTTTCTAAGATCGGCCTGCTCCTTTAAGCTTACCAGACGCTCCTGCGCTTCCATCTTAAGAAGGGCACGCTGAACCTGGATATTGTCGAGCTCCTGACGAAGCTTGTTTAAGGATTCCAGAGATTCTGCGAGGGAGAGAGCTTCGCGGACACAGACGACGGAATCGTAGATAAATACGATGGAAATGATGCTGACAAACAGGAGATCCCACCATATCGGCATGGAAAGCACGGCCCGTTCGATCGGTTTGTGGATCACATGGGTCATAAATATCGTAAGAAAGCCCCATGCAATCGAGGAGGTAAGGCAGATATATCCGTGGATATTAAATTTTTGATTGCTGTAATCCCAGTATCTGACCTTAAAAAGCTGCTCCATTACATAGCCGGTCACATATTCCAGACAGGTTGCCCCGATCACGCCGGCACACCATGTAAAAAAAAGATTGTCCTGAACCGGCATGGACACCCACAGCATCATAATGGCTCCGCTTCCGTAAAGGGGAAGCATGGGAAGGCGCAGGAAGCCGCGGTTTACAAAGCGGTGCTGCTTTAGGGATACATAGGAGGATTCAAAGATCCAGCCGAAAAAGCAATAGATATAGAAGAAAGTCAACCACTGATACCATGTATACGTATACATATTAAATTCCTCCTGAAGCATGATTAATCTTCATGATACGACATTTTGGGATTTATATCAAGGTCTGTAAAATGAAAATCCCCGGACGATGAGAAAACTCAGGGCCGGGGAAAAATTTTTAAAGGGGGACCTGCCGGACGCGACCCCGGCAGGCATGAGTATGAAAAAGCTTTGTGTGTCCAAGTGAAACACTTGAAACAAAGGCAGGTTATCCTTTCGGATAACGTAATTGTATTATAGGAGAAAAATGTGTCTAAAATGTGAGGGAGAGATAAAAAAATCATAAATATATTAAAGTAATTCAAAAAATGTGATAAAATCGATGTAAGAAAATTTTAAGGGGGATAACCATGTTCAGAAAAACACTTATGGGAACTGTATTTGCTGTTTCCGTTATGGCAGCAGCAGCGTTTCCGGTTAAGGCAGCGGAGACCATCGATGGGATAACGATGGAGATCAATTCCGATTTTTATATCGGAGGAGGCGCGGACACGGACTATGTTTCCGTGCTGGTGGACAATACAGAATGCCGTGTCGAGTCGATCAGTGTGACCAATAAGCCAAAGGACGATGAGTGGGAGGAAGGGGACAGACCAAAGATCAAGGTCATCGTTAGAGCGGAATCGGGCTATACCTTTGCTTCTGGAATGGGAAAAGGAGATGTGGAGCTGGGCTCCGAGGATGCCGTGATCACAAGCGTTACAAGAAGCGGCCCCAGACTTACCGTTTCGATCACACTGCCGAAGCTGGACGAAAATGATTATAATGCAGATATGGATTATAATCTGAATGCCTCCGGATTGTCATGGGATCAGGGAAACGGAATGGCCTGCTGGGAGGAAGCGGCTTTTGCGAAGAAATATGAGGTGCGGCTGTTCCGCGGCAGCTCAAACGTGACCGGAATCCTTACGACAACAGAGTGCAGCTTAGACCTGTCTCCGTATTTTACAAAGAGCGGAAATTATATATTTAAAGTACGCGGAGTCCGGAGTACGACAAAAAAAGGGGAATGGCAGGAATCGGATGGATTTTATGTCGATGCAGAAAAGGCGGCAGAGATCAAGGCAGCAGGCACTCAAAATGCCGGCAAGGCTACGTTTGCTTCAGCTGACCCGGCGGGACGCTGGATCGAGCAGCCGGAAATCGGCTGGTGGTGGAGTAATCCGGACGGAAGCTATCCAAGGCTTGTATGGGCGTTTATCAACGGCCGGTGGTTCTATTTCGATGACCGGGGCTATTGTTTAATGAACCGTTGGGTAAGCACTTCCGGAAAATGGTATTATTGCGGCCCCGACGGAGGAATGTTGATCGATCAGGTGATCGACGGAAAGTATTATGTCAATGCCAATGGAGAGTGGGTGCAATAGAATGACGTTTCCTCCTGTTTTTGCGGAAAAATAAAAAAAACCCTTTAAAAACCGAATGCTTTTGTATATAATAAAACTGATATTTCGCGCTCTGCCGCCGGCAGAGTTTGTGATAGAGAGCATTTGGCGTAAAGCCACTGGGTCTAGCATCGGAATTTAGAAGAAAGACAGGAGGAAAATAGCAATGATGATGTCTAATGACATTGGAATTGATTTAGGTACTGCCAGTATTCTGGTATATATTAAAGGCAAAGGGGTCGTGTTGAAGGAGCCCTCCGTTGTCGCACTGGATCGGGAAACAAATAAGGTCATCACCTTCGGTGAGGAGGCGCGTCTGATGATCGGACGTACTCCGGGCAATATCGTGGCAGTGCGCCCGTTAAGAAAGGGCGTTATTTCCGACTACACCGTAACCGAGAAGATGTTAAAATACTTCATCGACAAGGCAGTCGGAAAGAGAACGCTGAGAAAACCGAGAATCGCCGTATGTATCCCCAGCGGTGCCACAGAGGTAGAGAGAAAGGCTGTTGAGGATGCAACGTATCAGGCAGGAGCGCGTGAGGTCTGCATCATCGAGGAGCCGGTTGCGGCTGCAATCGGAGCCGGGATCGATATCTCCAAGGCCTGCGGAAATATGATCGTTGATATCGGCGGCGGTACAGCCGATATTGCCGTTATCTCTTTGGGGGGAACGGTTGTAAGCACATCCATCAAGACAGCCGGTGACGACTTCGATGAATCTCTTGTCCGCTACATGAGAAAGAAGCACAATCTTCTTATCGGTGAGAGAACCGCCGAGGAGATCAAGATCAATATCGGCGCTGCATACCGCAGACCGGAGCTGGTAACCATGGAGGTTCGCGGCAGAAACCTTGTGACAGGACTTCCTAAGACCATCGTTGTTACCTCGGACGAAACACTGGAGGCCCTTAAGGAGCCGGCAATGCAGATCGTAGACGCAGTTCACAATGTCCTTGAACGGACACCACCGGAGCTTGCGGCGGATATCTTTGACAGAGGAATCGTTCTTACCGGAGGCGGATCCCTTCTTTCCGGTCTGGATGCCCTGATCGAGGAAAAAACAGGGATCACAACAATGATCGCAGAGGAGCCTTTAACCGCCGTTGCGATCGGAACCGGAAAGTTTATTGAGTTTGCCCATGGTGGGAAGGGCTTTGAAAAATAATAATAATGGCAACTGTAACAGGTTATGTTGAAAAAATCAAATACCGCAATGAGGAGAATGGCTATTCGGTACTGACCGTTTCCGATGGCAGGGAAGAATATGTTCTGGTTGGGACGTTTCCGTATATTACGGAAGGGGAACATCTGGAAGCAACGGGACGTATGGTAGAGCATTCGATTTATGGCGAACAGCTGGCGGTGGAGAGCTATGAGATCAAGGCTCCCGAGGACACGCTGGCCATCGAGCGATATCTGGGCTCCGGTGCGATAAAAGGCATCGGAGCTGCTTTAGCTAAAAGGATTGTTAAAAAATTCAAGGCAGATACGTTCCGTATCATGGAGGAGGAGCCGGAGCGTCTTTCCGAGATCAAGGGCATCAGTGAACGGATGGCTATGGACATCAGCGCTCAGGTCGAGGAAAAGAGAGATCTTAGGCAGGCCATGCTGTTTTTGCAGCAGTATGGGATCACCATGAATCTTGCGGTCAAGATCTACAGACATTACGGACAGAGAATGTATTCCGTGCTCCAAGAAAATCCGTATCAGCTTGCGGATGATATTCAGGGTGTCGGCTTTAAGATCGCGGATGACATTGCATCGCGGGTCGGTATTTTTACGGACTCCGATTACCGCATAAAAAGCGGGCTTTTCTATACACTTTTACAGGCAGTCGGAAACGGACATACTTATCTTCCTGAGGAGGAGCTTTTTAACAATGCATCCGAGCTTCTGCATGTTGCTCCCGAGCATATCGAAAAGCACCTTATGGATCTCCAGATGGAGCAGAAGCTGGTAATAAAGGAAAAGGATGAAAAAAGGATCGTATATCCCGCACAGTTCTATTACATGGAGCTGAATACGGCGCGTATGCTCCATGACCTTAATATCAAGGACTCCGTGCCGGAGGAAAAGATCCGGGAGCGCCTTGCTTCTATTGCAAAGGGAGAGAAGCTGGAGCTTGATGTATTACAGGAGCAGGCCGTTGCAGAGGCAGTCAACAGCGGACTTCTGATCCTGACCGGAGGTCCCGGAACGGGAAAAACGACAACGATCAACACGATCATCCGCTATTTTGAACAGGAGGACATGGAGATCCTTCTGGCGGCCCCCACCGGGCGGGCTGCAAAGCGTATGGCGGAGGCCACCGGGTATGAGGCAAGAACGATCCACAGGCTGCTAGAGCTTACCGGGGCCCCTGCTATGGCAAACGGGGCCAACGGAAAAAACGCGGAGGACGGCGTGAGCAGGATCGAAGGCATGCATTTTGAACGGAATGAAGAAAATCCGCTGGATGCGGATGTCGTTATTATTGACGAGATGTCAATGGTTGATATCAGCCTGATGCATGCACTCTTAAAGGCGGTCAACGTGGGGACACGCCTGATCTTGGTAGGGGATGTGAATCAGCTTCCCAGTGTGGGGCCGGGAAATGTACTCCGGGATATGATCGCCTCCGGAAAGTTTCCGGTGGTGAAGCTTACTAAGATCTTCCGGCAGGCGGCGCAGAGTGACATTGTCATGAACGCACACCGGATCAATGCCGGGGAACGAGTTCCGCTGGAAAAAAGAAGCAGGGATTTCCTCTTTATACGAAGGGACAATCCGTCAGATGTCATCAAGGATATGATCGTGCTGGTTAAGGACAAGCTTCCCAACTATGTCAACGCGTCGGTATCCGATATCCAGATCATGACGCCGATGCGCAAGGGCGTGCTCGGTGTGGAACAGCTCAACCGGATCCTGCAGGAAACCTTCAACCCTCCGGCTGCGGACAGACCGGAGAAGGAGTCCGGAGGCACCATATTCCGGGTTGGAGATAAAGTCATGCAGATCAAAAACAATTATCAGCTGGAGTGGGAGATCAGAAACCGATACGGGATCCCTGTCGATAAGGGCGAGGGCGTTTTTAACGGGGATACCGGGATCATCCGGCAGGTAAATACATTTGCGGAGACCCTTGAGGTGGAATTTGATGAAGGAAGAATGGTGGAGTACAGCTTTAAGCAACTGGAGGAGCTGGAGCTGGCCTATGCGATCACCATACATAAATCTCAGGGGAGTGAATATCCGGCAGTCGTGATCCCGGTCTATTCCGGGCCGCGGATGCTGATGACAAGGAACCTTATCTATACCGCGGTGACCCGGGCAAGAAAATGTGTCTGCCTCGTGGGAAGCCCGGAAATGTTTCAGTTTATGGTGAATAATGAGACAGAGCAAAAACGTTATTCCGGTCTCAGGGACAGGATACTGGAGATCGGCTTTTAGGATTTATCAGGCAGCTCTTGATATTTTATTTCCCCGCAGATGTCCTGTGTGTGGGGAGATCGTCAAACCGGCGGGCAGGCTTATCTGCCCGTCCTGTCTTTTACGGCTTTCGCCCGTCAGGCCCCCGGTATGTAAAAGGTGCGGAAAAGAAATCCCGGATGCGGTAATGGAATACTGCAGAGACTGTATGGTACACAGTCACTCATTTGAATATGGTATCGCACTCCTGCATTATGATGAGACCAGCAGAAGGATCATGGCACAGATCAAATACAACAATAAAAGGGAATATCTCGATTTTTTCGGAAAAGCAATAGCGGATGTGTATAAAAAAGCGATACGGCGGATGGGAGTGGATGTGATCGTCCCGGTTCCGATCCATAAGAGCCGGAGAAGAAAAAGAGGATTTAATCAGGCGGAGCTTTTCGCACGCGTGCTGGGAGAAGAATTGCAGCTTGCCGTCCGCACGGATATCCTTGTGCGTGACAGGCAGACCAGACCGCAGAAGGAGCTTTCTGCCGCCGACCGTCTGCGAAATCTTTCCGGGGCCTTTTGTGTCAGCCAGATGCCGGCAGATGTCCAAAGGATCCTGCTGGTGGATGATATCTATACGACCGGAAGCACGATCGAGGCATGTACGCGGAGTTTAAAAGAGGCAGGAGCACAGAAGGTATTTTTTGCCGTGATATGCATTACCGGCTGATACAAAAAAGAAACGCTTGACGTGATATATATTATGTGTTAAAATGGTCGGGCGAATGGAAGAACATAGGTCTTTTTTTTATGCTTAAAAGATAGATAGCAAAAAGTATGAAGGAGAGGCCGCCTTACACAAAGAATTAAACGGAGGTGGAAGTCGTGCGCACAAAGATTACACTGGCATGTACAGAATGCAAACAGCGCAATTACAACATGACGAAGGATAAGAAAACTCATCCGGACCGCATGGAAACAAAGAAGTATTGCAGATTCTGCAAGAGACACACAATGCACAAAGAAACTAAGTAATCCGGCTTTGCAGAAGGACGTGAATTTATGGGAGAAACAGTAAGTAATGAGAAAGCCCCCAAAAAGGACTTTATCAAAGGCTTAAAAGCTGAATTCAACAAAATCATCTGGCCGGATAAGGATTCCCTCAGAAAGCAGTCTGTTGTGGTCATGATCGTAACAGTCCTCATGGGAATCACGATCGCAGTCCTTGATCTGATCATTAAATATGGTCTCAATATTATTATTGGGTAAGGATGAGGTGAAACTATGTCAGAAGCACAATGGTATGTAGTACACACGTATTCCGGATATGAGAATAAGGTCAAGGTCGATATTGAAAAAACGATCGAGAACAGGGGACTTCAGGATCAGATCTTAGAGGTTTCCGTTCCGCTGGAGGAAGTTATCGAGTTGAAGAACGGCGCCCAGAAGCAGGTCGAGCGCAAAATGTTTCCCGGCTATGTGCTGATCCACATGATCATGAACGATGATACATGGTATGTGGTTAGAAACACGAGAGGCGTGACTGGCTTTGTGGGACCGGGATCCAAACCGGTACCACTCAGCGAAGATGAGATGAGAAATCTTGGCTTTAAAGCAACCGGAGTAATCGTTGATTTTGCAGTCGGTGATACCATCGTGGTTACAGCCGGCGCATGGAAGGATACTGTAGGCGTTGTTAAAACAGTCAACGAAACGAAGCAGTCCCTTACGATCGACGTAGAAATGTTCGGCCGTGAAACACCGGTAGAACTGAATTTTTCTGAAGTGAAAAAGATGTAGATGAGACCGAAAAGGCCCACAGCCCGCTGTGTAAGCCGCAGAAGGTCGTTCGCACACTGTATGCGGCAGCTTAGGCAGCCGTGTATCCGATAAGGCGAAGATGCACGCGTGGGAGGGAAATCCCCGACATTACCACATTATTTAGGAGGTGCCTAATTATGGCAAAGAAAGTAACAGGATATATTAAATTACAGATTCCGGCAGGAAAGGCTACACCAGCTCCGCCAGTTGGTCCGGCACTTGGACAGCATGGCGTTAATATCGTACAGTTCACAAAGGAATTCAATGCAAGAACTGCTGACCAGGGAGATATGATCATCCCGGTTGTTATCACAGTATATGCAGACAGAAGCTTCAGCTTCATCACAAAGACACCGCCGGCTGCTGTATTATTAAAGAAGGCTGCTAAGATCAAATCCGGTTCTGCAACCCCGAACAAGGCAAAGGTAGCTACTCTGTCCAGAGCAGAGGTTCAGAAGATCGCTGAATTAAAGATGCCGGATCTTAACGCTGCAAGCATTGAGGCTGCAACAAGCATGATCGCAGGAACCGCTCGTTCCATGGGTATCGTTGTAGAGGATTAGTAACAAATACGTGGGAGGGAGCACTCCCGACAATACCACAGGAGGTTTTTTGAAATGAAAAGAGGAAAAAGATACGTAGAAGCGGCTAAAGCTATCGACCGCGCTACTCTTTATGATACAGCAGACGCTATCGCTTTAGTAAAGAAAGCTGCTGTTGCAAAATTCGATGAGACTATCGAGGCTCACTTAAGAACAGGCTGTGATGGCCGTCATGCTGACCAGCAGATCCGTGGTGCTGTTGTTCTGCCGCACGGAACAGGTAAGACAGTAAGAATCCTTGTTTTCGCAAAGGGACCGAAGGCTGACGAGGCTCAGGCTGCAGGTGCTGATTTCGTTGGAGCAGAGGAATTAATTCCGAAGATCCAGAACGAAGGCTGGTTAGATTTCGATGTAGTTGTAGCTACACCGGATATGATGGGCGTTGTTGGTCGTCTTGGACGTGTACTCGGACCGAAGGGCTTAATGCCGAACCCGAAGGCCGGTACAGTTACAATGGATATCACAAAGGCTATCAACGAGATCAAAGCTGGTAAGATTGAGTACAGACTCGATAAGACAAACATTATCCACGTGCCAGTAGGTAAGGCTTCTTTCACAGAAGAACAGTTAGCGGACAACTTCCAGACGCTTATGGATGCAATCATGAAGGCAAAACCAAGCACAGTAAAGGGCGCTTACTTAAAGAGCGTAACTCTTACTTCCACAATGGGCCCGGGCGTAAAATTAAACGTAGCGAAGTTAATGAACTAATTTCCTTCCGCTGAGTTTAAAATCAGTCCGAGAAAGTGATTGACAATCCGGATAAATTATGTTAGAGTATTCGAGTATTGAATGCCGAAGACAGTAGGTGCCGTAAGGCGTAAGTTGAAAACACCTGCCGAGGAACATACAAAACTCACAAGCAGAATTTTGTAAACCTCTCTGTCCTCGCGATGGAGAGGTTTTCCTTGTTATAGATGCTGTGACGGCTTTACAATGCTAAAATAAAACAGGAGGTAAACCAATCATGGCAAAAGTTGAATTAAAGCAGCCAGTAGTAGCTGAAATTGCTGAGCTTTTCGACGGAGCTGCTTCCGCAGTAGTTGTTGACTACCGTGGATTAACTGTTGAGCAGGATACTGCACTTCGTAAACAGTTAAGAGAAGCAGGTGTTACTTATAAAGTATATAAGAACACAATGATCCGCTTCGCAGCAAAGGGAACAGCTTTTGAAGCTCTTGAGCCGAATCTGGAAGGACCGACTGCTCTTGCAGTTTCCAAAACAGATGCTACAGCTCCGGCAAGAATCTTAGCTGAATTTGCTAAGAAGGCTGATAAGCTTGAATTAAAAGGCGGCGTAGTAGAAGGAACATACTATGATGCAAAGGCAATCAATGTGATCGCTTCTATCCCGTCCAGAGAGATCCTTCTTGGAAGACTTCTCGGAAGCATGCAGTCTCCGATCACCAACTTCGCACGCGTTCTCAACCAGATCGCAGAGAAGAAGGGCGAGTCCGCAGAGGCATAAGCCAAAAGCAGCGTAACGCTGCATAAATATTGAAGCATAAACGTGAAAATATAAAATTAATGGAGGTAAATAATAATGGCAAAGTTAACAACAGCTGAATTTATCGAAGCTATCAAGGAATTATCCGTATTAGAGTTAAACGAGTTAGTAAAAGCTTGTGAGGAAGAATTTGGTGTATCCGCAGCAGCAGGCGTTGTTGTAGCAGCAGGTCCGGCAGCAGCAGCTGAGGAAGAAAAGACAGAGTTCGACGTTGAGCTTACAGAGGTAGGCCCGAACAAGGTTAAAGTTATCAAGGTTGTTCGTGAAGTAACAGGTCTTGGTCTTAAGGAAGCTAAGGACGTTGTAGACGGCGCTCCGAAGGTTCTTAAGCAGGGCGCTTCCAAGGAAGAAGCTAACGACATCAAGACAAAGCTTGAGGCTGAAGGCGCTAAGATCACTCTTAAGTAATCTGTTTTTATACTTGGAATGTTTTGATCCGCAGGAAGGGAAACCATCCTGCGGATTTTTTATGTAACAGGAAATTCCGAAGAATTCCCTGTTACATAAAAAAGGCACTAACGTGCCAAAGATGCGCACTTACCCCACAACGCTTTCCGGCCTCATAAAATACTGGAAAGACGTCGGGGGATGTGTTAAAATGGATGGCATCAGGAGGAATAAGCTATGTTGAACGAACTGGTTATGCGTTATCCTGTTCTGGGAATCGTGCGGGATGACGTAAATAAGGCCTACAGTCTTCTGGAAGCCTGTTACGAAAACGGAGGAAAGCTTCTGATTGCCGGAAACGGCGGGAGTGCAGCGGATGCAGAGCACATCGTCGGAGAGCTGATGAAGGGCTTTGTGAAACGCCGTCCTCTGCCCAAGGAGCTGAAGCGTGCCCTGATCGATACAGATCCGATCCGGGGGAGTGAGCTTTCCGAAAAGCTTCAGCAGGGACTTCCGGCGATCGCACTGACGAACCACGCCGCATTGTCCAGTGCCTTTGCAAACGATGTGGACGGCATGCTTTCTTATGCCCAGCAGGTAAACGGGTATGGCAAAGAAGGAGATGTCTTTTTAGGTATCAGCACATCCGGAAACTCAGAAAATGTGATGTATGCAGCAGTTACGGCGAAGGCAAAGGGGATGAAGGTCATCGGACTGACCGGACGGGACGGCGGAAAGCTGGCAAAGCTGGCAGACGTGGCGATCGTGGTGCCGGAGCAGGAGACATATAAGATCCAAGAGCTTCACCTTCCGATCTACCATGCGCTCTGTCTGATGCTGGAGGATCATTTCTATGAGATGTAGTACTACAATAGGAAGGAAACCCCGGATATGACAAGAAGGCGGGAATGGTTCTCACTGATCGTTCTGGCTATGGTGGTGATGCCCTCGATCCTGATCGGCATCGGCCAGATCTATGTAACGGGAATAGACGGTGTGCGGCTATGCAGACCGGAGACAATAAAGCTGCTTTTAGAGATCGCAGCTTTATTTGTGTTGGAATTTTTCTGCATCCTTCTCCCGAAAAATAACCGGGCGAGGGCAATAGCGGCAGTGACTGCTGCGTCGTTTTTTGCATGGCTCCATCAGGTCTTACTGCCGATCCTTCTTTCCGGGCTCTATGTTGCCGTTCTCATCCGCTGCGGAGCCGCCATACGGCGTGTAATCGACGGAAAGAAAAGATTTACGGAATACCACAGAAGTACATGTATGGTAGATTTGACGTTAGGCTGCGGCAGCGTGATCTTACTGTTCTGCCTTATGTCCCTTGTCGGGATCGGCGGGATTCCCTATACAAGGGCGGCGATCTTTCTTCTGACGGCAGCCACTTTTTTACCGGCAGTATCAGGCCGGGAAGAATGTAAAAGGATGAGGGAGAGAAGCCGGGTACTGTGGACAGCCAAAGAGGGCGGGCCATCCCTTCCGGCTGCGCTCCTTCTTGCGTTCATAATCTCCATGCTGCTTTTACAGGCGGGAAGAATGAATATCTGCGCGGATTACGATTCCCTCCATTACGGACTCCGCTCAGAGTATATTTTAAACGACGGCCGCGGGATCTATGAAAATATGGGCAGCATCAATGTGGTGTATACCTACTCGAAGGGGTTAGAAATCCTCCTGTTTCCGCTCTCCGGACTTCCCTCCTACAGCTTTATCCTGAGCTTTCAGCTATGGATGACAGTTGGGATTCTGTGCGCCGCAGACGCGATCGTGGGCCTGTTCGCCAGACGGGAATGCGGGATCCTCTGTATGGCGATCCTTTCAAGTATTCCGGGGATCATGAATATGGGAATCACGGCTAAGACCGACTCGGCAACAGCCATGTTCCAGCTGTTCATGATATATTTCCTGCTTCTGTATGTAAAAAAGCAGAAAATGCTCCTTCTGGCAGCGGCAGGAAATGCGTTTTTCATGACGATGGTATTAAAGCCGACAGCGCTGGTATTTTCTACGGTGCTGGCCGGAACCGCCTTTGCGTTTTTGTTTGCAACAAAGCGATTTAAGCTCTGTCTGCGGGAGCGATTTCTGCTCTCGTGGATCCCTATGCTGTGCATGTGGGGGCTTGTCTGGCTGCGGACGTGGCTGCTGACGGGACTTCCGGTGACATCGGTATTCTACTCGGTGTGGGAGCGGCTGGGATTTGAGGTGCGGTATCCCTTCCGTGTGGACACGCTTCCCGCCAACGGAGGAGCCCTGCTTTCTTTAAGCGGGATCAAGCATCTGCTGAAGCGTCTGTACGGAGTGCTGCTGGCCCCGGTGGGAGATGATATGGCACATGTGAGGATCGCATGGGGAACCCCCTATCTGCTGATCTTTCTTGTCCTGTTCTGCCTCCCCCTGTTTGTACGCATGGACGGTATCAAAAAGAGAAATAAGGCGCCCCTCTTATGCCTGATCTGCCTATTTTTGGCTGATGGTGCCGTAAGCCTTGCTGCACTCTACCTTTTATGGCAGGTGGATGGAAATTATTTTATCCTTCTTTACACGCTGTCTGCTATTTTGGCAGCGATCCTGATCTCAAAGATCTCCTTTAGGCCGTTTGCCTATTCGGTAATAAAGGTTCTGATCCCGGTGGCCTTATTTAATGTTTCCATTACGGCCGTAAGCAACTGGAGCGGGACGCTCGGACTGTCACCGGTGAAGCTGCTCCATACGGGCTATTACGATCACCGCGCAGAGGAAAAGATCAGGATGGAGCAGAGCGGAAACGGAAGGATATGGGAGCTGCTGGCTGAAGATGACAGGAATCGGGTCATCGTATTCGGGGAACAGCCGCGTATGCTTTTGTTCCCGTGTAATGCTCAGAGCTATACGGATATCGAAGGAAGCGGAGGAAACTTTCTGATTTCCGCAAGCCCGGAGGCGCTGGTGGCTTATCTGGAGTATGCACAGACGGATTATGCCTATTTTGGCAGCGGGTATTTAAAGCCCGGAACGGAAGCCTTCAGAAATGTTACGGAATTGATCCGGAAGGGATATCTGACGGATATCTATTATGAAAACGGAAATGGGCTGGCAAAGTTTGTGACAGAGCCTGAGCTTTCGAAAGCTTTTAGAGAGCTCGATACCTTTACCCGGAAATATTGGCCGGGTGAACAGCAGTAAGGGGAATTAACATGAATTTTCGAGAACGAGTAACGGCAGAATATGAAAAACGGAAGGGAGAGCTTCTGGTTTTTGTATTGCTCTTAGGTTTTGGCTTTTTTATTAATCGCGGCGTGGAGCTAAAGGGACTGTATATGGATGACCTGTATTTATGGTCCTGTTACGGCGAACAGAGTTTTCGGGAATTCGTATTTCCGGTAGGAGGAACACGGTTCCGCTTTATATTCTATCTTGCGGCATGGCTGGAGCTATTGTTTCTCGGAGGTCATGTGGCCCTGATGGTTCCCTTCAATATTATTTTAAACAGCATCATTGCCTTCTGCCTGTATCGGATCGCAGCAAAGCTCAGCAGAGGAAGGCGCGTGGTGAGCTTCTCACTCGCGGCGGCATTTCTCCTTTCCAGACTGAGCTATTATCAGATCAGTCAGTTTTACGGTCTGATGGAGAGTCTGGCTCTTTGGGCGGCGGTCGGAATGCTGTACTTTCTGTATCGTTATATAAATGGTCGGAACCCCGGGGATTATCTGGCAGCAGACCTTTTGTACTTTACGGTGAGCTTTATCCATGAGCGGTATATGGCACTGTTCCCGCTCCTACTTCTTGGGCTTATACTGGGGAAGACCGCACAGCCCCATTTAAAAAGAAGTCATAAAAGGGATAAGCTTTGGCCGCTGTTTCTTATCGCCATGGGAACCATGGCACTTATCCAGCTGATCCGTCTTATTATGATCGGAACCCTGCTGCCGGCAGGAACCGGCGGTACAGAGGTGTCGGATACATTTCATTTTATGGATGCGATCGGGTACGCATGGGAGCAGGTTGGATATGTGTTCGGGATCAATACCGGCCCGGAGCATCTTTGCGGCATTCCCTTTCAGGAATCCTCCCGCCGGATCCGTATCCTCGTGCTGGCGGCGGATGGAGTGATCGGTCTCTCCATCGTCTTTTTTATCGCTGGCCTGATAAAAAATAAAAAGGATCAGGGGAAATATTTCCGGGATCTGCTTCTACTTATAAGCTTTGTTATTTTAAATATCGGTTCCTCCAGCGTGACCATACGGGTCGAGATGCGCTGGGTATACGTTGTCTACGCGGCAGCACTCCTGATCTTTGCCTATATGTCCTCCGTGATGGGAAAGGCCGGTGTGCTGGTCATCCTGTATTCACTGCTTCTTATACCGACAGAGGTATATTACCGCGGCGGCTGGGAGAAGCTTTATTACTGGCCGAATCAGCTCAGGTATAATTCACTGGCGGAGGAGACCTACGGGAGATATGGTGATGATATTTTCCAAAAGCAGGTCTATATCATCGGAAACAAGTATGAGCTGAGTGAGTTTACCGCAAAAACCTTCCTTAAGGTCTACGGACGGAAAAGCGGAAACAGCGGATTGCCGATAAAATTCATTGAAAGCGCCTTCGATCTGGAGGAGCTCGGTGAGAATGATGTGCTCCTCAGGGAGGATCCGGAGCATAATGCGTATCAGGATGTAACGGCCTTTGCCAAGGAACAGCAGCTGGAGTATGTATACGGAAGCTATGCAGACGGCTGGGTGGATGAGGAAGCAAGGATCGTATTTACGAACGATGAAACAAAGGGGATCGTTCTCCGGTTTTATTATCCGGGCGAGATCACGGGAAATGAAGTGTGCCGGATCCGGGTCAACGGAGAGCGATTAACAGACATGGTATTTACAGACAACAGCATGGAGTATGAGATCAGCGCCGCACCTCATCAGACGATCTCATTGGAGCTCTCCTGCAATTTTTATGTAAAAGATGCAAAAGAACAAAGGGGAAAGGACCATCTGGCGATGATCGTCGGGATGGGACCGAAACACGAAAAGCGGGGATGACAGAATGATGGTACAGAAGTATTTATTCCTCGGGATCATGGCTGTGATCATATTTGCTGCGGGGGTCGCAGCAGCAGCCATCCTGTTTTTTATTAAAAAAACAGCGTATTTGAATCCGGTGAAACGGGAATTGAAAAAAGAAAAGCAGTGGCTCCGCCGCGGAGAGTTTAATGCGGCGATGGTTAAGGGAAGACAGAACTTAGAGCTGTTACTGAAGCTGGTAGCGGAGAATAACGGGATCCAGCTGGATAACACGGCTCAGGCTGTGGCAAATGCAAAAACCCAGATGGAGAAAAACGGAAGACGAAATCCGAGCCGCAAAAATGTGATGACCCACCAGCAATTTGGGTGGTGGATGGAGGAAAACGGATATCTGGATCGCGTAGCCAAGTGGGAGATGAATGAGGTGCGCGTCATCGGAAATAAAGCAGTCCATGAGAACTTCAACTCAAAGGAGGAGGCGTGGACCCAGTTTAATTATCTGGAGGATATCCTGAAAACAGTTGCGGAAAAGCATGCAGGCCACAAAAGAAAGCATGCCCGCAATAACGAGCTGAGACCGGCCAAGCATACGGCAGCTCAGAAGCCCCGGCAGAACACAAAAAAAACGAATACCCAGTCTGCAAAGCCCCAGTCCGGGCAGACAAAAAAGCCTCCGGTAAAACAGCAGACAGTCCAAACAGGAAAAGCGTCTCGCCAGTCCGGCCAGTCAAGGAAACAGGCGGCAAAGCAGCAGACAATCCAGCAGACAATCCAGCCGGAAATAACGGCCCGCCAGTCCGGCCAGTCAAGGAAACAGGCAGTAAAGCAGTCTCAATCAGAACAGCCGTCGGTAAAACAGCCTCGTCAGTCCGGCCAGTCAAAGAAACCGCCGGTAAAACAGCAGGCAGTCCGGCCGGAAACAGAGTCTCGTCAGCCCGGCCAGCCAAAGAAACAGCCGGTAAAGCAGCCGCAGCCATCGGAAAATAAGGCGGCCGGGACAGAAAAAACAGCCCACCGCAGATATTATCCGCGGCACAGAAGGACTTCCGGAAAGGGGCAGCCCTCAAATCTTGCACAGTAGCTCCGGAGGATGGAAATGAAGGGTTTAAAAAAGTATTTTTATTTTATACTGCCGGTGTTGGGCGTTCTGTTTTATCTGTTGTATCTGCACACTGCGGCGATCGACATGGTATATTCCGATTATATCCGGCTGATTAATTCCTATCTTCCGGATATATGGGATCCGAAAAAATTTTTTGTCCCGGATCTTTTGACCAGGATTCCGGTCAATTATTTGGAACGGGCGATAAATGTAACATTTTTTGGATACAGCGTGACCTTCGACCGGGTACTCAGCGTGCTGTGCTTTGGGGTGTCAGCCTGTATTATCGCAGGCTACAGCTATCAAAAACAGATCTCTTTCGGCTGGTATGCGGTAATAATGGCGGTGATGTTCAGCCTGAATAAATGGGAGATGCTGTATAACGGAACCGGCTGGGCACATTTTCTTGCCTTTGCCTGTTTTTATTACAACTATCGGCTCCTCGATAAGGTATACGGAAATGAGTATGGAGCGCGCGCGGGAGCTATGACAGGAGCAGGGAGTACGGCAGACGCAGAGCGAAGGACAGGAGCAGGGAGTGGGACAGACACAAAACGAAGGACAGGTGCAGGGGTACGAAGCCGTGTGCTGCTTTTTATCCTTCCACCCATTATCACCTTGGGCGTGGCAGGGCCCTACTGTGCGATCTACACGGTCACGCTTGTTCTTGCCTATCTGTTCCTGTTTTTGAACGCAGATAAGCATTCCCCCGCTTCAAGTGCGCGGAGCACTAAGCGGCGGGTGAGGGGGGGATGCTTATGTCAGTGGGAGTTGAAAGCTCCCACTGACAGATCGCGAAGCGACTGCGTTCATGAGCAAGTAGCGAAGCGGATTGCGAATGTCCGCTTTACAAAACGCGTGTGGAACAGATGCGGACTGATCTTGGCACTTTTTGATGCGGTCATTCCGTTTCTCATCTATCTATGGAGCAATTCACAGGCAGTATATGAGTATTCGGGAGCAGCAGGAGGCTCTCTTGCTCAGAATTTATTAAAGGAACCTGTATTTTTTATTAAATTTCTACTTAAGTCTTTCGCATCTATGGTTTTTGGAGTAGAATTGATAGACAGGCATCTGACAGGTATCCCGGGGAAGGCGTGGTGCCTTCTGGGACTGCTTGTTATCTTAGCCTATTTTATGGCATTGTGGCTTAACTTTTCCAGCGGACTGGCGGAAAGGACGATCCTTCCGCTCATGCTGTTAGCCGGAGGAGGAATGAACCATCTGATGGTGCTTGTGAGCCGTTGGATCTTCATGCCGAACGACTGCTACGGCATGAGCTCCCGCTATGCACTCCAGTATCAGATCGGGATCATCGGGATCCTACTGACCTTCGCACTGGTATGGAAGGAAGAAACCCACAAAAAGACCCGCCGGAGGGCAGCCATGGTTCTTACGGCTTCCGTCCTCCTTGCAGGAAATCTCCTGACCACAGCGGAGGAATTTTCCTTCGGGCGCCACAGAAAGAGCCATAATCTGGAAGTAAAACAGATATTGATGAACTTTGAACAGGAATCAGAGGAAACATTGAAAGCAGCGTTAGAATACAGAAAACCCGGAACACGGGAGGCGCTGACTATATTAAAAGAAAACGGATGGAATATTTTCCGGGAGAAACAGTAGGAGGGAACCCATGAAGGTTGTAATTCTGGCAGGAGGATTTGGTACAAGGATCAGTGAGGAGAGCCATTTAAAACCAAAGCCAATGATCGAGATCGGTGAAAAGCCGATCTTATGGCATATTATGAAATACTATTCCCAGTTTGGATATAATGAATTTATTATCTGTCTGGGCTATAAGCAGTATGTGGTCAAGGAGTTCTTTGCAGATTATTTCCTGCATACGTCGGATGTCACCTTTGATCTTGCCAATAACAGCATGAAGGTTCACAATAACTATTCCGAACCGTGGAAGGTGACCCTGATCGATACAGGATTAAATACGATGACAGGCGGACGGGTAAAGCGGATCCGCGAATATGTCGGAGACGAGCCGTTTATGCTCACTTACGGAGACGGACTCTCCAATATCGATTTAAAGGCGCTGGAGGAATTCCACCGCTCCCACGGAAAGATCGCTACGATCACAGCAGTAAATATCGGCCAGAGGTTCGGTGTGCTGGATATGGATGAGGCCGGTCAGATCAATGCGTTCCGCGAGAAGAATGATGACGACGGAAGCCTGATCAATGGAGGTTTTATGGTCATGAATCCGGGCGTCTTCGATTACATTGAGGGCGATACGACCGTATTTGAGCAGGGGCCGTTAAGAGGACTTGCCGGAGATGGTGAGCTGATGGCCTATCGTCATGAGGGATTCTGGAAGTGCATGGACACACAGAGAGAAAAGCAGCAGCTGGAGGAGATGTGGCAGTCCGGAAATGCACCGTGGAAGATCTGGAAATAAACAGCCGGGAGTGAGAACATGAATCTGAAAGAAGTGTATGAGTTTTATAAAGGCAAACGGGTACTGGTGACCGGCCACACCGGATTTAAGGGCAGCTGGCTTAGCAGGATCTTAGTTAATGCCGGTGCCCTAGTGACCGGATATTCCTTAGAGGCTCCGACAGAGCCGGCCCTGTTTACGATGGCGGGGCTTGAAGGAAGGATGCGCTCCGTGATCGGCGATATTCGTGATCTGGAGCATTTAAAGCAGGTGTTTGATGAGACAAGGCCCGAGATCGTCCTTCATCTGGCGGCTCAGCCCATTGTCCGCGATTCCTACAAGGATCCTGTATACACCTATGCAACAAATGTGATGGGAACCGTCAACATTCTCGAATGTGTCCGGCTGTTTTCCTGTGTCCGTTCTTTTTTAAATGTTACGACGGATAAGGTGTATGAAAATATGGAGTGGGAGTACGGATACCGCGAAAATGACAGGCTGGACGGATACGATCCCTACTCGAACAGCAAGTCCTGCTCGGAGCTTGTGACCCACAGCTATAAAAAATCATTTTTTGAAGGGAGAAATTGTGGGATTTCCACCTGCCGTGCCGGAAACGTGATCGGAGGCGGCGATTTTGCCAATGACAGGATCGTGCCGGACTGCGTCCGGGCCGCAATGAAAAAAGAGGCGATCGTTGTCCGGAATCCTCATTCCACAAGACCCTACCAGCACGTCTTAGAGCCGCTGGCAGTCTATCTTATGATCGCAAAAGCCCAGTATGAGGATGAAAGCTTTGCCGGATACTATAATGTGGGCCCGGACGATCAGGACTGTGTGACCACCGGAGAGCTTGTCGACATGTTCTGCAGCCTGTGGGGAAACAAAATGACATGGATCAATAAAAGTGACGGAGGCCCCCATGAGGCGAATTTCCTCAAGCTGGACTGCTCCCGCTTAAAATCTGTATTCGGATGGCGTCCACGCTTTCATGTGAAAGAAGCAATGGGGCTTACAACGGAGTGGTTTGGCGCCATGGAAAGCGGAAAAGACGTGATCGAAGTAATGGACAGGCAGATCAAAGACATGTTCCGGATACAGGAATAAGTACATGCTATGGAGGATATAAGAATGTTTGAAAATAAAACAGAAGCCGAAGCCCGGGAGGAGATACTGTCCCTGGTGGCGGAGTATGCAGATAAATTTCATAATCAGAAAAAAGAATTTCATGAGGGAGACCGCATTCCTTACGCATCCAGAGTCTATGACAGGCAGGAGATGGTAAATCTGGTGGACAGCTCCTTAGAATTCTGGCTGACATCCGGACGCTACACGGATCAGTTTGAGAAGAAGCTGGCAGAATATCTGAGGGTAAAATTCTGTTCGCTGGTAAATTCCGGTTCCTCTGCGAATCTGGTGGCATTTATGGCGTTGACCTCTCCGCTCCTTGGAGAACGCCGTGTTAAGCGCGGAGATGAGGTCATTACAGTGGCAGCCGGCTTCCCGACAACGGTGACCCCGGCAATCCAGTTTGGAGCCGTTCCTGTTTTCGTGGATGTAACGATCCCACAGTATAATATTGATGTAAATATGCTGGAGGCGGCGCTGTCAGATAAAACGAAGGCAGTCATGATAGCCCATACTTTGGGAAACCCGTTCGATCTGAAGGCCGTAAAGGAATTTTGTACGAAGCATGGCCTGTGGCTGGTGGAGGACAACTGTGATGCACTGGGCAGCAGATATACGATCAACGGCGAGGAAAAATTTACGGGAACCGTCGGAGATATCGGTACCTCCAGCTTCTACCCGCCCCACCACATGACAATGGGCGAAGGCGGAGCTGTCTATACAAACGATCCGCTCTTAAATAAGATCATCCGCTCCTTCCGTGACTGGGGACGCGATTGTGTATGTCCGTCAGGCTGTGATAACCTGTGCGGCCATCGCTTTGACAGACAATATGGCGAGCTGCCTCTGGGCTATGACCACAAGTATGTATATTCCCATTTTGGTTATAACTTAAAGGCCACCGATATGCAGGCGGCTATCGGATGTGCTCAGTTAGATAAATTTCCGTCCTTTGTGGAAAAAAGACGCCACAACTTTGACCGCCTGAAGGCAGCACTGGCGGACTGCTCCGACCGTCTGATCCTTCCGGAGGCGGCTGAAAGCTCCCGACCGAGCTGGTTCGGCTTCCTGATCACCTGCAAGCCGGGGGTAGACAGAAACCGCGTTGTCAGATATGTGGAGGAGCATGGCGTACAGACCAGAATGCTCTTTGCCGGAAACCTGACAAAGCATCCCTGCTTTGACGAGATGAGAAAGAGCGGAGAGGGATATCGTGTTGTCGGTACGCTTTCCAATACAGACCGCATCATGACAGATACCTTCTGGGTCGGCGTATATCCGGGAATGACGGACGAGAAGATCGACTACATGGCAAAAGTGATTAAAGAGGGATCATTACAGTGAATACAAACAAACAGGAAGAAGCCTTTGACCTGACGAAGGTTCATGAAACGAACCTGAAGCTGTTAAAGGAAATCGATCGAATCTGTCGAAAATATAAGATCAAATATGCGCTGGACTCCGGGACTCTCCTCGGAGCCGTGCGCCATAAGGGCTTTATCCCATGGGATGATGATGTGGATGTGGTATTTACAAGGGCGAATTACGAGATGTTTGCCAAGGTAGCCAGGAGAGAGCTGCCGGAGGGCATGTCCCTTGTGGAGCCGGATGAATATCATGGCGGAAAGGCATTTTATGATTTTGTTCCCCGCATCACCTACAATAACAGCCGGAAATTTGAAGAATCCGGAAAAATGGAGTTTTATGATGATAAGATCAGCCGTCTGAATGTGGATCTGTTTATTCTGGATCCTCTGCCGGACGGAAAGCTGGAGAAAAAGCTTACAAAGCTTTTCCATTGCATTGTGTATGGACTGGCTCTCGGACACCGCTGGCGGATCGATTATTCGGATTACAAAGGAAAAATGAAGCTTTTTGTCGGCGTCCTTTCCAATATCGGAAAGCTGATCCCGTTCCCTGTTACCTACAGGCTCTGGAGGAAGCTCTGTAAAAAAGATGCCGCCCGCAGGACAGGGCTTTACTTTTATACAAACTATGCCCCCAACTACTACTATGTGGAAATGAAACGGGAGTGGAGTGACTGCGTGAAGGAAACAGAATTTGAGGATACAACGCTCTTTATCCCGGAGGGCTGGGAGCATTATCTGACGCAGGTATACGGAGATTATATGAAGCTGCCTCCGGAAGAAAAACGTATCCCGGAGCATTCAGATATGGAGATAAAGATCTATGGATAAGTTGGTTTCTGTGGTAGTATCGGTCTACAATGAGGAGCTGGCTCTCCGTGAATTTTATCAGGACACGGGGAAGATCTTAAGGGAGCTTCCGCAGACATGGGACTACGAGCTTATATTTGTCAATGACGGAAGTACAGACGGCTCTCTGCCGATCCTGTCAGAGCTGGCCCAAAGGGATCCGAAGGTCAGGGTCATCAATTTTTCGAGGAATTTCGGCCATGAAGCAGCTATGATCGCAGGGATCGACCATGCCTTGGGAGACGGGGTCATCTGTATGGATGCGGATCTGCAGCATCCCCCGGAATGTATCCCGAAGATATTGGAAAAATTTGATGCCGGATATGAAGTGATCAACATGGTGCGGACAAAAAACAGGACGGCAGGTCTGATCAAAAATATCACATCGGCAGCCTTCTATAAGCTCATCAACCATCTGTCTGATGTAAAGTTTGAGCCGAATGCTTCGGACTTTTTTGCCGTAAACAGGGCAGCGGCCGATGTTCTCAGAACGAGCTATCGGGAAAAGGTACGCTTTTTGCGCGGCTATGTCCAGAGTCTGGGATTTAATAAGACTACACTGGAATATGAAGCGAGACCGAGATTTGCCGGGGAGAGCAAGTACAGCATAAAGAGCCTGTTCCGCTTTTCCATCAATACGATCCTCTGCTTTTCCGACCTTCCGCTGAAGCTGGGAATTTATTCAGGCTGCGGCGTGGCAATGTTCGGGATCCTCATGATGATCTATACGATCTATACATGGGCCAAGTATGGTGCGCCCAGCGGGTACGCCACGATCGTTGTCCTTATGTCCTTTATGTTTGCTATGCTGTTTGTCATTGTCGGTATCATAGGAGAATATATCGCGATCCTGTTTGCCGAATTAAAGGACAGACCGGTCTATATCATAAAGGATACTAAAAATATGCCGGAGTCCAGCCGGGAAACCCGGAAAAAAGTTACAACTTCATGAAATATTTATGACTTTTTGAAAAAAGGGGTACAAAAATGCGGGAGAATCGTTTATAATACGTTGGTGTGCAAAAAGCCACTGAAATCACAGGAGGAAATTATGATGAATTTATTAAAGAAAATGGCTGTGCTGTCTTTGGTTGTACTGGCACTTGGCGGATGTACGAAAAGCAGCACGGATGCTACCGTAGTAGAGATGGGGAACGAGGAAGTTGACCCGGATAAATTAAAGGATGGCGGAGAGGCCGATGTTACACTGGCAAGAGAAGACAATATCCTTGTTTTCGAAGATGAGACAGAAGATACTTCTCTTTATGACTGGGATCAGGTGAGAGATCAGGCGGAAGCCCTTTTCACCGATAAGAGTGTATTCCCGCAGTCTGTTAAGATGGATTTCACTGCCGATGAGAGCAAAATGTCCGTAGAGCTGACATGGGTTCTTTTAAACGGTACTTCAAAGGAAGATGCAGAAGAATATGCAACTATGCTCGTAAGACAGTTCAATGATATTGTGGCAGTCCAGAGCACAGATCTTGAAAATGCTTCCGATGATTCCTTCGGAGGACTCTGGGATCAGTTTTCCTTATCGGTAAAGGTCGGAACAGAGGATGGGAAGTGGCTTGTAGATAAGAGCTACAAGGCAGGAGAGAAGATCGATCTTGCTCAGCTTGAAACAAACGACGCCGGCCCGGAGGATGAATCCGAGGACGTGCCGAAGAAGAATTAGAAAGTGCAAATAAAAAGTGCAAATAAAAAGAGGAGTATCGCATCTGCGGTGCTCCTCTTTTTGGATAAAGCGTTTATCTGCACTGACCGATAAAATGCTGGAAGATCGGGAAGGAATCTACGCAGTGCTCCGGATTTGTTGAAGTTCCGGTCATACGCTCCGGATGCCACTGAACTGCCCAGATCGGGAGTGTTTCATGCTCGATGGCTTCCACGATGCGGTGACCGTTGGCATCGGCCCATGCAGTTGCGATCATGCCCTTGCCCAGCTCACCCAGAGCCTGATGATGGTAGCTGTTGACTTCCATGGAGTTTCCGAACAGCCTGCCGAGAATAGAATCTTCCTTTAATTCGACCGGATGGCAGACACCCTTGTTGTGGTCGCCGCCAAGCTCGGAGGGGATATCCTGGATCAGGGTACCGCCAAAATAAATGTTTAATATCTGGACTCCGCGGCAGATACCGAAGATAGGCTTCTTTCTGTCAACAAAGGCTTTGATCAGTTTCATTTCCAGATCGTCCCGGAGAGGATCTACGATGCTGAATTCGCAGGTCTGCTTCTGACCGTAATATTCGGTTGCGACATCCTTGCCGCCGGAGAGAAGAAGGGCGTCTGCCAGATCGGCATATTCTTCCGCACAGTCATTATTTACGGCTAAGAGCGGGATTCCGCCGCCCCGTGTGATGGTATCCGCATAATTCTGGTTTAAAGCCCAGGTGGGGGTTCCGTTTGCAGCAGCACCGGTTCCGCCGGAAAGTAAAATTACTGGTTTCATGTTGTTCTCCTTTTCCTTAAGATATATTTTGTTCATCCGACATCCAGTCCGCTGTGGTAAGAGTAATTCCCCAATTCCCCGAGAAGCGGCTCCATAGCCTGATGGTCGGGCGGGATTGGCCCGGTCAGGAGGACGTTCAGATGATAATAAACGATATTACATTTTTGAAGGGTCTGCCGATACAGATCTACAAAGGAGGCAGAGGAAGCGAGCTGCGGCTTCCATGGATTTGTCCAGACCTCATGATCCAGATTCAGGGTATTCCGGACACCCCTCGGGGCATCATCGGTAACGAGCTTCTGGGACGCGACAGGATGTCTCAGGAACATGGCTTCCACGAAGCGGATAGTATCCCGCTTGCGCCCTTCCGGATCGGAAAGGAGACGCCCTCCGAAACGGATCGCGTAGATGGAGCGGCTGACCATTCCCTCCGTCACCTGAAAGTTATTGCTCACCGTGATCGGATAGTAGGTGAGATTGATACAGCGGCTCAAAAGCTTTGATAGAAACTGGACCTCCTGTCCGTTAAGGCAGATCGTTGCGGCCTGATTAAATTCGGAGGGCTTCTTATTTTTAAATTTTCTCAGGAGCAGCAGATCAATGTCGTTTTCCAGCTTTGCATGAAGCCCATGGATCTGCGATGGGTTTCCCTCGGTATTATACTGGATCCTGCCATAAACATAAGGATGGCAGATGGAGTCTGCTGCATAGTGGCAGAGAAAGCCGGCAAAATAGGAGATCGCCTGCTCGCGCTGCTGACGGGACTGAATAGAGAAGATCTCGTCCAGATAGTTCCTGAAGAATAGATTTACATGGTGTTCGTGCATGTAGGAGCCTACGTTTCGATAATCGCGGTGGCGCAGGATCGGGATATTGTAAAAGAAAATATCCGGCCCCTGCAGGCCGATCTGATAGAGCCCGCGGTATTTTGATATGACATGTTTTAAGTAATTGTTTGGCAGGTCGTTATAGGATTTAACGCCAAACAGGTAATGCGTGGTAAAGCCCGGCAAGATCATCAGCTCCTTTATGGAAATTCCGTTTTCAGCATCAGTATACCATATCAGCCGGGAAAATGAAATAAAACGCAATGAAAAAAGCACCTGCGCTGGTGCTTTTCTCAACAAAATGATTATTTGAAAAAGGGAGGAGAGCTGATGGTTACATCAGCCCGAGTATTATGAAAAAAATCTTATAAGCAGCATCACATCGGATGTTTATCTGTTTATGACTATATGATATCCTGTAAAGATGAAGAAATCATGATTATTATGTAAAAGAATTTTAAAAGAATTTTGAACAAATTATGAACGAAACTCAAGTCTCATGGAGGTTCGGTTATGAGCAAGTAGCGAAGCGGATTGCGAATGTCCGCTTTACTTTTATAAAGAGGAATTAAAGGTTCATTCAGGAAAACGTAAGGGAAAAGTACATGGAATGAAAAAAAGTTGTGCTAAGATGAAAAAGTAAAGAGAGGAAAGAAAGCGGATATAGAAAAGAAAAGGAGGAGTATTATGAGAAAATATATGATTTTTGCCGCTGTCGGCTTTGTTGTGATCGGAAGCATTCTTTTATCGGCATGTTCATCTAAGGTGGCAGCAGATGTGCCGGAGGTGATCCGGGTCCAGAGTATGGAGGATGCAGAGCGAAAAATTTCCCTGAACGCTTCGGAAACGGTAAAGGTTGTTCCGGACAAAGCTGAGATCACTTACGGGATCACTACAGAAAACGCGGATGCCGCCGCATGCCAGCAGGAAAATACAGCCCGTCTTGACCAGCTGTTAGAGTATCTGAAGGGAGCAGGGCTTGCGGAAAATTCCATAAAGACCTCCGGTTTTTCCATGGATCCCCGCTACGATTGGAGCGGCAACAAGCAGACTCTGATCGGCTATGAGATGCGGACGATGGTTACGGTGACCGATATTTCCATGGATCAGGTAGGAAGCCTGCTGAGCCAGGGAGTTGAAAACGGTGCGAATGAGATCGAGACAGTCAGCTATTTCTCCAGCGAATACGATAAGGTATATGCGGAGGCCCTGACAAAGGCTGTCGATCAGGCGAGGGGAAAGGCAGAGGCCCTTGCCGCAGCAGCCGGACGGAAGCTTGGCGATGTCTTAAATATTCAGGAATATGGGAATGATGGATATGGAAGATATGTAAATGCGGATTACAGGCTTTCCGGCACACAGGCTAAGTATGAATCTGCCTCTCCGGCGGACATGAGTGTGATGCCGGGAGAGATGGAGGTCACGGCAAGCATCAGTGTTGATTTTGCTCTCCTGCCGGCGGAATAGGGTATAGACATTTGACGGGGCCTTCGTTATAATAAGAGACAAAAAAAGAGACAATATGTGCAGGAAAAGGAGATCTCAAAAATGACAAACCCGGTAATTACAATCGAAATGATGAACGGAGACAAAATAAAGGCGGAGCTTTACCCGGAGGTGGCTCCCAACACAGTCAATAACTTTTTAAGTCTGGTAAATAAGGGCTTCTACGACGGGCTGATCTTCCATCGTGTGATAAAGGGCTTTATGATCCAGGGCGGATGCCCGAACGGAAACGGAATGGGCGGCCCGGGCTACAGCATCAAGGGAGAGTTTTCACACAACGGCTTTAAAAATGATCTGGCTCATACTCCCGGCGTTCTCTCCATGGCCCGTGCCATGAATCCGAACTCTGCCGGTTCCCAGTTCTTTATTATGCATGAAGATGCCCCGTATTTAAATGGTGAGTATGCTGCATTTGGACAGGTGATCGACGGAATGGATATCGTTAATAAGATCGCCGAGGTCCGTACCGACTACAGTGATCGTCCGATGAAGGAACAGAAGATCAAAGCGATCACGGCGGAGACCTTCGGTGTTGAGTACCCGGAGCCGGAGAAGTGCTAAATCGAAATAATAGCTGCGGAGAACCAATATGAAAGAAATAAGAACGGTATGTGTCAACGGAAGGCAGATCCCGGTTCTGATCTCTGATGAAAATGAGGCTCTTCTGGCTGCGAAAGCAGCCGGAGGAGCCATTGTTGGCTTATGGAGACCGGAAACAGAGGCCGGGAAATTTTCTCCGGCCCCCTATGTTGTCGAAGACAGGGCGGACATTACAGAAGAATTTTTGGAACGCGTTGCAAGAAGAAATCTGGGACTGCCATGGAGGATCTGTGAAACCGACAGACTCCGGATCCGGGAGCTTTCCGGAGATGATTTCGATCTGGTGCGGGAGGAGCAGGTGGCTTCCGGATTCAAAACAACAGAGGAGTTTTTATCCTATACCTGCCATCAGTACGAATTTTATGAATTTGGACTCTGGGCTCTTGTGGAGAAGGATTTTGGAGAGCTGGTGGGCGTGGCCGGGCTATTTGTGCCGGATGAGGTCACTGATGATGTGCCGGATGATAAACAATATCGATATTCGGATAATATAAAAATCCTCACGCGTAGGGCAGGAGGAGATCCGCAAACAGTCCTAGAGCTCGGTTATCACATCTTCCGGCCCTACAGAAGGAAGGGCTTTGCGGGAGAGGCTTGCGAGGCGATCTTACGATACGGAGAGGAAAGGCTGGAGGCCGGTAGTTTTATCGTCCGCATAAAGGAGGAAAATACGGCTTCCCTGAGATTGGCCTGCCGGCTCGGATTTGTTTCATTAAAATAAGAAATAGTCTTGTCAAAAGCGTGGTTTATCCTATATACTGATTACTGTATACAAGAAACAAAAAATATACAAGAAGGTGAGAACCATGACAGACCGTTTGGAATTGAGAGCATACGGAAAAATAAATCTGGGGCTGGACGTAGTAAGAAAGAGAGAGGATGGCTATCACGAGGTCCGCATGATCATGCAGACCGTAAACCTGTATGACCGGATCACCATGGAGCGGGTACAGGAGGCGGGGATCCGCACAGAAACGAACCTGTCGTATGTCCCGGACGGAGAAGGAAATCTGGCATATCGGGCGGCAAAGCTTCTTATGGAGGAGTATGGCCTGACAGACGGAGTTAATATAAAGATCAGAAAATTTATCCCGGTGGCAGCCGGGATGGCAGGAGGAAGTACGGATGCAGCGGCTGTTCTGGTTGGCATGAACAGGCTGTTTAGGCTCGGACTTTCTAAAAGAGAGCTGATGGAGCGGGGAGTAAAGCTGGGAGCAGACGTTCCCTATTGTATTTTACGCGGGACAGCCCTTTCTGAGGGGATCGGAGAGATACTCACGGAGCTTCCTCCGGCGCCGAAATGCAGCCTTGTTCTGGCAAAACCACAGATATCCGTCTCCACAAAGACCGTTTACGGAAAATTAAGGGTCAGTGAGCTCAGTCCCACAAAGCATCCGGATATTGACGGAATGGTCGAGGCGATCCGCAGAAAGGATCTGGACGGGATCATATCCAGACTGGGAAATGTTCTGGAGACAGTAACGGTGCCAGAGCATCCGGAGATCGCCGCCATTAAAGAGCTTATGCTGGAAAACGGTGCGGACGGTACACTGATGAGCGGAAGCGGCCCGACCGTGTTTGGAATTTTCAAGGCGCCGGAGTCAGCAGAAAAAGCTTACCGGGCATTAAAAGCGGCTCAGGACGGCAGACTGGCCAGACAGGTATATCTGACCGGCTTTTTCAATGCAAGACAGCCGGAAACAAAGAATCAAGAGGGAGAAGGTTAATGACAAAGAAGTTTGAGGTAAAGATGGATGAATATCTGCCCCTTCGAGATGTGGTGTTCAAAACCCTGCGGCAGGCGATCTTAAAAGGTGAGCTGGAGCCGGGGGAACGGCTGATGGAGATCCAGTTAGCAGAACGGCTCGGAGTGAGCCGGACTCCGATCCGTGAGGCGATCCGGAAGCTGGAATTAGAGGGACTTGTTCTCATGGTTCCGAGAAAGGGAGCGGAGGTCGCCAGAATATCGGAAAAAAATCTCAGGGATGTTCTGGAGGTGAGAAGGACCCTTGAGGAGCTGGCAGTGGATCTGGCATGTCAGAGGATGAATCAGGAGGAGCTTAAAGAGCTTAAGGAAACTGCAGCGCAGTTTGCCCAGGCGATCCGCGAGGGAGATGCCATGCAGATCGCCCAGACGGATGAGCATTATCATGAGATCATCTACAACAGTACGGGAAATGAGAAGCTGGTACAGATATTAAATAATCTCAGAGAACAGATGTATCGCTATCGGCTGGAGTATATTAAGGATGAGGATAAGCGGGATATCCTGTTAGTGGAGCATGAGCAGATCTTAAAGGCATTAAGCCTTCGCCATGTCCATGAGGCGCGGATCGCTATCCGGGAACATATTGACAATCAGGAGATCACGATCCTCAAAAATCTGAAGGAGCAGGAAAATGACATTCAAAGAAAAGTATCTGGCCGGAGAAATTGAATTTGAGGCCATAGACGATTATATAGATGTATGGAATAATAGTGACGATGAACAGACGCTGGCTCATTTTTTGGGTCTGAATGCGGAGGAAGAAGACATTTGGATCGATGACAGCGATGAGGCACTCAAGGAAATGCTGGATAAAGAGAGGAGTGGAAAGTAATGACGACAGTAACACTCGGAAGAACCGGTATAACCGTAAACAAGAACGGCTTCGGGGCTCTGCCGATCCAGAGGATCACAAAGGAGGAGGCCGCTTATCTCCTGAGAAAGGCGTATAACGGAGGGATCACGCTTTTCGATACGGCACGCGCATATTCTGACAGTGAGGAAAAGATCGGATATGCCATGAGTGACATCCGGAACCACATCTACATAACCACAAAGACAGCCGCAAAGAATGCGGAGGATTTTTGGAAGGATCTGGAAAAGAGCCTTTCCCTGTTAAAGACGGATCATATTGACGTATATCAATTCCATAATCCCTCCTTCTGCCCGAAGCCGGGAGATGAGAGCGGCCTTTACGATGCGGCCTTAGAGGCAAAAAAGCAGGGAAAGATCCGCTTTATCGGGATCACGAACCACCGTCTGGCAGTTGCTCACGAGGCGGTAGAGAGCGGTCTTTATGATACACTTCAGTTCCCCTTCTGCTATCTTTGCAGTGAAAAGGATATTGAGCTTGTAGAGGAATGCAAAAAGAACGATATGGGCTTTATTGCCATGAAGGCACTGTCCGGCGGCCTGATCACCAACTCGGCAGCGGCTTATGCCTTCGAGGCCCAGTATGAGAACGTACTTCCGATCTGGGGCGTACAAAGAGAAAGCGAGCTGGATGAATTCTTAGGATATATCGAGAATCCGCCGGTAATGAATGATGAGATCCGTGCCCTGATTGCGGAAGACAGAAAGCAGCTGTACGGCAGCTTCTGCCGTGGCTGCGGATATTGTATGCCATGTCCGGCAGGGATCGAGATCAACAACTGTGCGAGGATGTCTCTTTTACTTCGCCGTTCTCCGTCAGCAGGACACCTTTCCCCGGCGGGACAGGAGAAGATGATGAAGATCAAGGACTGCCTGCATTGCAACCAGTGTATGAGCAAATGTCCTTACGGACTGAATACACCGGAGCTTTTACAGAGAAATCTGAAGGATTATGAGGAGGTTCTGGCAGGAAAGGTCATGACTCCGACTAATTTCTAAGCTTAAAAGACGAATCAAAAAGGGAATCTGAAGGATCAGATCCGGAAAGGCCGCCGATGAGCGGCTTTTCCAAGATACTTTGGTTAGCCAATACTAATAAATATTATCATAAACTACGACAAATAGACGAATAGAAAGAGGGAATTAACATGATTCAAACAACAGTAAAGGTCTCAGGAATGGCGTGTTCCATGTGTGAAGCCCATATCAACGATGCGATCCGCAGCACATTTTCCGTAAAAAAGGTATCCTCCTCCCACTCTAAAGGAGAAACCGTGATCGTTTCTCAAGAGCCGCTGGACGAAAATGCTCTACGTGGAGCCATCAATGCCACCGGCTATTCCGCAGGAGAAATTACTTCTGCGCCTTACGAGAAAAAGGGTTTTTTTCCATTTTTTTACCGCAGATAAGCATTCCCCGCTTCAAGTGCGCGAAGCGACTGCGTTCATGAGCAAGTAGCGAAGCGGATTGCGAATGTCCGCTTTACAAAATAGTTCCGAGGAAATGGACAGATCCTTCGCTTTTGTTAAAAGTCTATAAATTCCTGACAGGTTCTTGACATGGTGACAGACTGTCACTATAATAAGTGACGAGTTGTCACTATTTGTTAGAGGAAAGTGAGGGATAAACATGCCTACAGACCGGTTTTTCAGACTTTGTGATGCAAAGCAGAGAGTTATACGGGAAGCAGCGCTTAGGGAGTTTAAACGGGTACCTCCAGAGGAGGTGTCCATAAACAGGATCATCCAGGATGCGGAGATATCAAGAGGCAGCTTTTATACATATTTTGAGAGTAAATACGACCTGCTGGGCTGGCTGATCCAGGATAAAGTGACAGAACATCAGAATTATTACAGAGACAGTCTGGAAAAAAATCATGGTGATATCTGGCAGACTATGGACACAGCCTTCAGAGTGTGCGTGAAGTTTACGATGGACAGCGGCTTTGTTGACATGATACAGAATCTGATGGAAAGTAAGTCGTTCATGTATATGTTCAAACAGAAGATGGACGCAAGCGGAGAGAAGGGAAAACCCGCCTTCATCAAGGGGTACCAGATGGAGATCTATGAGAAGACGGATAAGGAAAAATGTCCGCTGACTCCGGAGCAGTTTTCAGATCTGATCGACCTTCACATGGTCATTCTTATGACTGCATTAAAATCTGTGTGTCACAATAAAACAGCGTTGGATGAGGCAGAAAAAGTATATTGGAGACAGCATCGTCTGCTCCGGTACGGGGCCTGTGGACTGGAAAAACTTCAGGGTATTTAAGAAAGGCAGGAGTGAATCGGATATGAAAAAAATCGTTAAGATCGTAATGGGAGTAGCAGCAGTCGGAGCAGTCGGTGTCCTTGTATTTGCCCGGATCAACAAAAAGGAAGAACCTATCGAGGCGGTACCGGATCCGGTCGTACAGATCCAGAACCCGGAAATGGGGACAATTGAGCTTTTCACGGATCTTACCGGCAGCGTGGAACCGCAGGATTCCGCGTATGTAATAAATAAAGGAGTCGGAGAGGTTCTTGAGGTTTATGTAAAGCAGGGCGATACCGTTGAGAAAGGGCAGAAGCTCTACAAGATCGACAATAAATCGCTGGATGCAGCAAGGATCTCGGTAAATACGGCAAAGCTGTCTTTAGACAATGCACAGACAAACTTAAATCGTATGAAGGTGCTCTATGAGAGCGGAGATATTTCTGCCCAGAGCTATGAATCTACGGTAAACGGTGTCGATATGGCAAGACTCCAGTATGAATCGGCAAAGCTAAATTACGATGTTCAGGCGGAAAATACCGTTGTTTCCGCTCCGATCGGAGGTGTTTTAGAGAGCTTCAGCGTGGATGTTCACGATATGATGAACAGCGGAGGCATGGCAGGCATGATCGCCGGAGAAGGAAGCAAATCGATTTCCTTCAATGTAAGTGAACGCGTCCATAAGGGAATCAAAGCCGGAGATCCGGTGGAGGTCGAGAAAAACGGAACCCAGTATCAGGGAACGATCACAGAGGTAGGAAATGTGGTGGAACAGTCTACCGGGCTTTTTAAGGTGAAGGCATCTTTAGAGGGAGCAGATGCATTGGCAACGGGAAGTATCGTGAAGCTCTATGTAACCTCCGAGAAGGCGGAAAATGTCATGACGATCCCTGTAGATTGTGTCTTTCACAGCAACGGCCAGGCATACGTCTTTACCTACGACCCGTCCGGGATCGTCCACAGGACAGATATTGAAGAAGGGATCATCAGTGAGAAAATATGTCAGGTAGAGTCCGGACTTACCTACGATGACCGCGTGGTGACAACGTGGTCAAATGAGCTCTACGAGGGCGCTGCCGTGAAGCTTTTAGAGGAACAGGGTACGACAGAGGAAACAGAGGCAGCAAAATAAGGAGGCAGAAACATGGGACTTACAAAAAAGGTATTAAAAAGGCCGGTCACAACGCTTCTTGTGATCCTGTGCCTGATCGTATTTGGCCTGTCCTCGGTTTTTTCCTCCCAGCTTGAGCTGATCCCGGAGATGGAAATGCCGATGTTGGTCATCAACGCCGTTTATCCGGGAGCCAGCCCGGAGGATGTGGATGAGCTGGTGACAAAGGTGATCGAGGATGAAGTCGGAACCTTAAACGGTGTAGACAGCATGACCAGCATGTCCGCAGAAAACTATGCGATCATCCTTCTTCAGTATGATTACGGAAAAAATTTGGATGATGCGTATGATGACCTGAAGAAAAAGCTGGACGGGATTTCCTCCAGTCTTCCGGATGATGTAAAAACCCCGTCGATCATTGAGATGAACATCAATGATACGCCGGCGATCACTCTGGCTGTCAACAACGACCGGGTGGATAATCTTCAGGACTATGTCAACAATGATATCGTACCGGAATTAGAGAAGCTCACTACGGTAGCAAGCATCGGCGTCAGCGGCGGTCAGTCAAACTATGTCAAGGTCGAGCTGATCCCGGAAAAGCTGGAACAGTATCATCTTGGGATGAGCGCGATCGCCCAGATGATCGGATCCGCAGATTATGCAATGCCGCTGGGGGATACAAAGGTAGGAAACAAAAAGCTTTCGGTATCCTCCGGTGCTGATTTTGACAGCATTGAGCGTTTAAAGAAGATCCCCATTACTCTCGAAAAGGGAAACATGATCTATCTGGAGGATGTGGCAAATGTCCATCTGGCACTGGAGGAACAGAGCAGTATCGGACGCTATAACGGAAAAGATACGATCGCTCTTTCCATTAAAAAGAGCAGCGATGCCAGCTATTCCGAGCTGACAAAGGATGTGACAAAGATTACGGATTCCCTCAAGGCGGAGGATCCCGATCTGGATATTGTTGTAGTCAACGATTACAGCGACAGTATCGACAGCTCCTTACAGAGCGTATTTCAGACGATGATCATGGCGGTCATCGTATCCATGGCTATCATCTGGCTGTTCTTTGGAGATGTAAAGGCCTCTCTGATCGTCGGAACCTCGATCCCGGTCTCCATCTTAGCAGCCCTGATCTTAATGAAGGCATTGGGCTTTACTCTGAATGTCATCACTCTTTCCAGCTTAGTTCTGGGTGTCGGCATGATGGTCGACAACTCGATCACGGTTTTGGAGAGCTGCTTTAGAAGCAATAAGGGCGGCGGCTTCGTGGAAGGAAGAAATGCGGCGCTGGAGGGCACAGCAACGATCTATCAGTCGATCCTCGGCGGTACAGCGACTACCTGTGTCGTATTTATTCCGTTAGCTCTGTTAAAGGGAATGAGCGGACAGATGTTTAAGCCGCTGGGATATACGATTATTTTCTGTATGGTTGCTTCCTTAGTTTCTGCTATCACACTGGTTCCGTTATGCTATACCTATTACAGACCGAAGGAAAAGACAGAAAACCCGGTTTCCAAAATCATGAGAAGCCTTCAGAACGGTTATCGATCCCTGATGAGAAAGCTTTTAAAGCATAAAGCACTCGTGATGCTTTCTTCCGTTGTGATGCTGGTTCTTTCCTTTGTTATGGCCGGTCAGCTGGGCATGGAGCTGATGGTGGCAGGTGAGGCAAACACGATCGGGATCACGATCGAGACCCAGCCGGGACTTACGGTAGACAAGGTCGATGACGTTTTAAGAAAAGCAGAAGAATATATCGTCAAGGATCCGGATCTCGACTCCTATATGCTCTCTTACGGCAGCACAGGTCTTTCCATGAGCGGTGGAAGCGGAGGCGGAGCCAGCATTACCGCATATTTAAAGAAGGATCGTGCAAGAAAGACCGGAGAGATCTTAAAGGAATGGAAGCGGGAATTCCAGACCTGGAGCGGCTGCAGCATCAGTCTGGAGGAGCAGAACGATACCATGTCTTCCTCCATGATGACCAGTTCGGCAGACTCGGCGGAATATATTCTTGTAAGTACAGACTATGATAAGTTAAAGACTACTTCAGACCAGATTGTAGAAAAGCTGCAGGCACGGCCGGAGATCACGCATGTGCATTCCTCTCTGGAAAACAATGCACCGGTAGTCAAGGTATCGGTTGACCCGGTCAAGGCAGCGGCAGAGGGACTTACTCCGGTTCAGGTGTCCGGTCAGATCTATTCCATGTTAAGTGGGACAAAAGCTACTACCCTGAATGTGAATGGGGACGATGTGGATGTCAGGGTGGAGTACCCGGATGACCGGTTTGAAACGATCGATCAGCTTCAGGCCATCGTTCTCCCGACAGCAGGCGGAAATGTAGCTCTCAGGGATATTGCCCAGATCGGCTTTAAGGACAGCCCGCAGACCATCACAAAGAGTGATAAACAGTATCAGGTAACGATAAACGGCACGCTTACAGATCTCGCGGACAGCACGACGAAGGATAAGCTTGAGGCAGAGATCATTGCCCCGTATCTGAATACAACGATCAACACAAAGCAGAATACGATGGATGAGATGATGGGTGAGGAGTTCGGAGCTCTCGGTAAGGCCATTGCCACAGCGGTGTTCCTTGTATTTGTAGTTATGGCGGCACAGTTTGAATCTCCGAAATTCTCCCTGATGGTCATGACAACGATCCCCTTTGCCCTGATCGGTTCCTTTGGACTTTTATGGCTGGCAGACAGCCCGATCAGTATGGTCAGCCTTCTGGGCTTCCTGATCTTAGTCGGAACCGTTGTAAACAATGGTATCCTGTATGTGGATACGGTAAACCAGTACCGGGTCGATATGGATCTGGATAATGCCCTGATCGAGGCCGGAGCGACCCGTATGCGTCCGATCTTTATGACGACACTGACAACGATCGTGGCGATGATCCCGATGGCTTTTGCTTATGGTGATTCGGGAAAGATGATGCAGGGACTTGCCCTTGTTGATGTAGGCGGTCTCGTGGCATCCACCGCACTTTGCCTTCTTGTACTCCCGATCTACTATAAGATTATGAATAAAGGGAAAAAGACGGAAATCGATTACGATTGATCTATAGAAGGGACGGAACAGAAGGGAGGAAGATGCGGTGAGATATCATAGACAATGGAAAAAAACAGGGGTATTGCTTGCGGCAGCGGCAGTTATTTGCAGCGGCAGTCTCTTATCCGGAAACGGTTCTCTTACCGCCTTTGCCAAGACTCAGCAAAAAAGCTTCCTTACAGAATATGATGAGGAAACGCTGGAGAGCTTTAAGGACAATACGCTGGAGTATTGGGAGATCCCGGGGCTGATACAGGAATATAATCCGGAGTTTAAGAGCAGGCAGGCTTCTTTTGAGTATGCTCCGGATAGCTCGATGAGACTTACGAAGGAACAGCTCCTTTCCATCGCTGCCGGGCTCCGCACAGAGGCAGAGGAGCTTAAGAAGACTGCCGAGGAGGATAAAGACGGTCTGAGCAAAAAGGAATATGATAATTCCCTTGCAAACGTGAGAGTACTGAAGGCGAAGGCACAGGAGCTGGAGGATGCGGCGAAGGGCAGATCTGCTTCCGGTGCCGCCTCCATCCGCAGCATGCGGCTTCTCAAGGAACAGCTGATAAAAGAAGCCAGAGAAAAGATGAAAAATACAAAGCTGCTGGAAAAGGAGGAGGAGATTGCCCGCAATGGGGTCAGGATCGCAGAGCTTTCCTTAAACAGTGCAAAACTTAAGAAGGAGCTGGGACTTTACGCTAAGGAGCAGGAGCTGGATGCAAAACGCTCGCTTGATTCTGCGAAAGCGGCAGAGGCATCGGCTGCTTCTGCTTATCAAGATGCCAGACAATCCCTGATCCTGCTTTGCGGCTGGAGCTATGATGCAAAGCCTGTGATCGGGGAGATCCCAAAACCGGACACCTCCGTAATATCCGGCTTTAACCCGGAAACAGATGCGGCAAAGGCCATTGAAAATAATATGTGCATTTTCGATACGAGGATGACAGCCTCTGTCCAGCAGGGCGGGGCCGACGCCAAGGCGAGAACGCTAAAGACCCAGGAGAATGAGGTCCGCAGCAAGCTGTCGTTCCTGTATCAGAGCGTTCTTCAGAAAAAGGCAGCCTACGATGCGGCAGAGATCAAATTTGATGTAAACCGCTCGGAGAAAGAGGCCGCAGAGAGAAAAAATGCTCTGGGCATGCTGAGTGAGGCAGAGTATCTGCAGGCGGAGAATGACTGGCTTCTTGCCAATAAGACGATGGATCAGGCTGTGTATGAGCTGACGTCAGCCATAGAAGAATATGAATGGGCGCTGAAAGGACTTTTGCAGCTGGATACAACGGTACAGACATCACAGACATCAATGCAGTAAATGCTCCAAAGGAGGGGGAAGCGTGAAGAAAATGAAAAAAAACATGATCCCGGCGATCATTGCGATATCGATGGCGCTTGGCATTCCGGCGTATGGGGAGGAATTTGTACCGGGCCCCGGAAGACCCTATGATGATGCCACCATGGAAAAGCTTCAGGACAATGTTCTGGAATATGACGAGATCGGAAAGCTGGTGGAAACATATAATACCACATTAAAAAATCTGAAGCAGTCCTATTCCGATAAAAAGGATTCCTATAAGGATATCAATAAGCTGCAGGATCAGATCCTCCAAAGCTCCGCGTCGCTGGCGGATACGGCGAATACTTTGGCAGGCACGGCCGCCATGTTTGAAGGAAGTCTCGGCTATCAGGCCTTTGTGACACCCGGAACCTATGGCGAGATGGTGTATTCTTCGGAGATCTTGTCATCAAAGGCAGAGCAGGTAGCGTTGTCAGCAGATTCCTTATCAGCAGTCACACCGGATATGCTGCGGATCAAAATGGTGGATTCCACAAGAGCATCCCTGATCTTTGGAGCCCAGAGCGCAGTGATCGGCTTGGAGCAGCTGGGGCTTCAAAAGGAATCGCTGGAGGATTCTATCCGGCTTCTGGAGGCAGTCCTTAAATCGACAGAAGGCCGGGAGGCACTGGGACTGGCAACAGCCAATGACGTAAAGAATGCCAGACAGAATCTGGATTCTGTTAAGGCGAACCGGATCACGCTGGAGGCAAATGAGACAAAGATCCGTCAGGGAATATGCACCCTCCTCGGATGGGAGTATAATGCGGATCCGACGATAAACAAGGTTCCGTCGTCAGAGCTTTCTCGGATTGACGGAATGGATCCGGAAAAGGATAAGGAGGCGGCAGTCGCGGCCAATTACACGCTCCGCTACAATCAATTAGATTATGAACAAAAGACAGAGGGCTCTGTAGAAAAGGAAAATCTGGGGCGCACCATAGAAAGCCAGACCGCTTCGATCGGTGCATCTCTTGTAAACCTTTATAACAGTGTTTTACAGAAACGGAATGAGTATGAGACGGCGCAGGCTGCTTTTTCCCTTGAACAGGAGAAGATGGAGGCAGCAGACAGAAAGCTTCAGGTGGGTACCATCGGACAGCTGGAGTATCTTCAGCAGAAAAATGCGTACACAACAAAGAAGATCGCAGTCAAAACGGCAGATCTGGCATTATTCCAGGCAATGGAAACCTATGACTGGGCGGTAAAGGGAAATCTGAGCATTTCATAAAAGACCGGATAAGAGGTCGGCAAATTTAAGCCGGATCTTAAGACGGGGCAGGCAAGCTTCCTGCTCCGTTTTTTTGTCCTCCTTGCTATTTTGTGTATACAGACGGCGTTTTACAAGGAGCGCACGGAAATCCTCCTCCGGAATCAATGCTTTTAGCTGCTCATGGGAGGAATCCGGAGCGGCAGACCGGATACTGCCGGAATAACAAAGGGATGGATAGAGGACGCACCAGAAATTTTTCCCCGTTCCCTTTCCCAAAAGCACCCGCACCGCATCGTATGTACCGGCGGGAAAGACCATATCGCCATAACGTCGTTCCGGGAAAAAGCAATGCTCAAGACGGATCCGGGAACGGTAAGGAAAATTACGCTCTTTGAGAAAAAGATCGGTTTTCTGTTCCAGAAACGTTCGGTTATCCATAATATAGTTACAGAGATCATCCCGGGAGGCCGTTGCAGGGCCTTCTGTGTTTATATCAGAGTCTTCTGTGCAGGCTGTGTCAAATTTTTTATAAATTTCATCTAAGAGCATATCTCGAACGAGCAGCTTGATCGCCTGATCGTCGGCAGAATCGCTGTTTGCAAGGACATGAAAGCGCAGGATCTTTGGCGCGATCCGTTCGGCCAGAGCTTCGCCCTTCCTCCTCACACCGCTCATGCAAAGGAGAAAGGCCATAAGGCATGTAAGGAGAGACAGGCAGATATAATAATTCTTTTTCATAAAGCACACCTTCTTTTTCGTATATTTGCTATTTGTAATTATGAACAGTTGTGCTATAATCTAAACCGAATGCGGATCGCAAATATCCGTATGAACGTATTTTGCTGTTAGGAGAGAAAAAAATGAATAAGAAAAATCTGATCACACTCTTTGGCGGGCAGTCTTCCGAGCATGCAGTTTCCTGCATGTCTGTTCAGAATGTTGCCGCCAGTGTAGATAGGGAAAAATATAACCTGATTCTTGTGGGGATCACAGAGGAAGGCCGGTGGTTAAAGGTCGATTCTCTGGAGCAGATAAAAAATGATACATGGCGGGAGAGCAAGACATCGGCAGTAATCTCACCGGATGCAACGGAGAAAGCGCTGCTGCTTTTTCACGGAAACGAGGTGGAAAGGATCCCGGTGGATGTTGTCTTCCCGGTACTTCATGGTCTTTACGGCGAGGACGGAACGGTACAGGGGCTTCTTGAGCTGGCAAAGATCCCTTATGTAGGCTGCGGTGTTCTGGCATCTGCAGTTTCCATGGATAAGCTGTCTACAAAACTGATCGTCCGGAATCTTGGGATCCGTCAGGCGGCCTATATCCAAGTCTTAAAAAGAGAGCTCACCGATATGGAAGCAGTGGCAGGACGGGTCGAGGCGGCCTTTCCGTACCCGGTATTTATAAAGCCATCCAACGCCGGTTCCTCCAAAGGAGTATCCCGTGCGGATAACCGGGAAGAACTGCTTAAGGGACTTGAGGAGGCGGCCCGCCATGACCGGCGTATCCTTGTGGAGGAGATGATCGTAGGGCATGAGGTCGAGTGCGCTGTCTACGGAGGCGGCACAGAGGAGGTTTTGGCCTCCGGTGTCGGTGAGATCCTGGCCGGAGCAGAATTTTATGATTATGATGCCAAATACTACAGCTCTGAATCCAGAACTGTCGTAGACCCGAAGCTTCCGGGAAACTCCGTCGAGGAGATCCGAGAGGCAGCGATAAAGATCTTCCGCGCAGTAGACGGATATGGTCTTTCCAGAGTTGATTTCTTTGTAAAGAAGGACGGCGAAGTGGTATTTAATGAGATCAATACCATGCCGGGCTTTACCGCCATCAGCATGTACCCGATGCTCTGGGAGGCAAGGGGGATCGACAAAAAGACACTGATCAACGATCTGATCAGCCATGCATTAAAGCGGTATGCGAGGTAATGCAAAATGGATAAAAATGCACCAATAGGTATTTTTGATTCCGGGATCGGCGGACTCACCGTAGCAAGGGAGATCATGCGGCAGCTTCCGGAGGAGAGAATTGTATATTTTGGGGATACGGCAAGACTTCCTTATGGAAACAAGTCAAGGGAGACCGTGATCCGTTTCTCGGAGCAGATCCTGCGATTTTTAAGAACAAAAGAAGTAAAGGCCATCGTGATCGCCTGTAATACCGCCTCCTCCTATGCATTGGAGGAGCTGAGAAAAGCAGAAGATATTCCGATCATCGGTGTGATCAATGCCGGTGCCCGGGCGGCTGTCTCTGCGACAAAAAACGGGAGGATCGGTGTGATCGGGACGGAAGGTACCGTAAACAGTATGGCCTATGCCACTGTCCTAAAGGAAATGGATCCGTCTGTAAAGGTGTTCGGAAAAGCATGTCCGCTGTTCGTCCCTCTGGTGGAGGAGGGGCTTTTCCACGACACGGTGACAGATGAGATCGCATCCCGATATCTGTCTGTTCTGAAGGAAAAATATATCGATACACTCGTAATGGGCTGTACCCATTATCCACTGATCCGCTCGACCATTGCCCGGACAATGGGGGACGGTGTAACTCTCGTCAATCCTGCCTATGAGACGGCAGTACAGTTAAAGACGCTGTTTAAGTCGATGGAGATCAGCTGCGATCCGGGCAGAGAGCTTAAGGGCGAAGAAAAGTATCAGTTTTATGTCAGCGATATGGCGGAAAAATTCAGTTCTTTTGCGACCTCTATCCTTCCGGGTGAGGTAAACAATACCGTGCTTATCGATATTGAAAAGTATTAATATGGAAAAGGTTTAAAGGAGAAGATGTTAAGAAATTAAAACAATTGATAAATGTGATAAAATGTGTTTAAATATACCCAAAGGAGTAAACTATTATGAACACACCAAATATCACAAATTACAAGCCAAAAGATTTTGCTGAATTGTTAGGCGTGTC
>CAKRPJ010000007.1:0-90794 GCA_934376955.1 uncultured Lachnospiraceae bacterium
TTAAGATTGCATCGATGATACCACGGGTATCCTTGATGGAGATACGCTTGCCTGTTCCGTTCCAGCCTGTATTTACGAGGTAAGCCTTAGCGCCGCTCTCTTTCATTCTCTTAACGAGTTCTTCGCCGTATTTTGTCGGATGAAGTTCAAGGAATGCCTGTCCGAAGCATGCGGAGAAGGTTGGTGTCGGCTCTGTGATTCCACGCTCTGTTCCTGCAAGCTTAGCAGTGAAACCGGACAGGAAGTAATACTGTGTCTGCTCCGGAGTCAGAACGGATACCGGCGGAAGTACGCCGAATGCGTCTGCGGACAGGAAGATAACGTTCTTTGCAGCCGGTGCAGAAGATACCGGACGAACGATATTTTCAATATGTGTGATCGGGTAGGATACACGAGTGTTCTCGGTTACGCTCTTATCAGCGAAATCGATCTTGCCTTCTGCATCCAGAGTTACGTTCTCAAGGAGAGCGTTGCGTCTGATCGCATTGTAGATATCCGGCTCGGATTCCTTATCAAGGTTGATAACCTTTGCGTAGCAGCCGCCCTCGAAGTTGAATACACCGTTGTCATCCCAGCCGTGCTCGTCGTCACCGATGAGCAGACGCTTCGGGTCTGTAGACAGAGTTGTTTTTCCTGTTCCGGAAAGACCAAAGAAGATAGCTGTGTTCTTTCCTTCCTTATCTGTGTTTGCAGAGCAGTGCATGGAAGCGATGCCCTTTAACGGCAGATAGTAGTTCATCATGGAGAACATACCCTTCTTCATTTCTCCGCCATACCATGTGTTGATGATTACCTGCTCACGGCTTGTAATGTTGAATACAACAGCTGTTTCGGAGTTTAAGCCCAGTTCCTTGTAGTTCTCAACCTTTGCCTTGGAAGCGTTGTAAACAACGAAATCCGGCTCGAAGTTCTTAAGTTCTTCCTCAGTCGGAACGATGAACATGTTCTTAACGAAATGAGCCTGCCAAGCTACTTCCATAATGAAACGGATAGCCATACGTGTGTCCTTGTTGGCACCGCAGAAAGCATCAACAACGAAGATTCTCTTGTTGGAGAGCTCGTTCTGTGCAATCTTCTTAACTGCTTCCCATGTTTCCTGAGAAGCCGGGTGGTTGTCGTTCTTATACTCATCGGAAGTCCACCATACGGTATCCTTGGAGTTTTCATCCATAACGATGAATTTGTCTTTTGGAGAACGACCTGTGTAGATACCGGTCATTACGTTTACTGCGCCGAGTTCACTTACCTGGCCTTTTTCGTAGCCCTCAAGCTCCGGCTTTGTCTCCTCCTCGAAAAGCATTTCGTAGGAAGGGTTGTAAACAACCTCTGTGGTTCCGGTAATACCGTACTTGCTTAAATCAATCTTTGCCATTTCGCATTAAACCTCTTTTCCTCACTTAATAGTTCAGGTGTAAGAATTCAGACCAGACATACTGGTTCATACTACCAATTATACATGATAAATAAATTAAATCAACCCGAATTATATAAATTTTGCACAATTGATAAATTATTAACGAATAGAGCGAAAAAAGTAAGGTGATTCTATTGACAACCCCGGAAAAAGCCTATATAATGATGCTTTCCTAGTAAATATTGTCTATTTCAAAGGGGTGGGTTATTAATGAATAAGAACACAACGGATATTACATTATCAGCTTACTTTAATGACATTGTAATTGGATACTATGAGGACGAAAATTTAGTAAAGCAGTTTGGAAGACAGCTTGGCTTTGATGTGGATATGGATATGTTTATGGCAGTTTCCTTCCAGTATCCGTCTGATATGAATGTCAAGTTTGAAGACAGAGAAAAACTGACACATGCGGCAGAGGCCGTGATCGAGCTCTCCGATATCAATAAGAAAATCGGCGGAAAGCAGATCATTACCTGCGATTCCGGTGTCTGCGTGATCCTTATCACACACGATAAGGTAGAAATGAGAAAGATCCTTGATGAGGTTAAGGATACGGCACTGAAGGAAGTAGAAGGGATCGAGTCTGAGAGAAAGATCCGTGTCGGGATCGGAACCATCGAAGGCGGTATCGCCGGGATCAAGCATACCTACAGCAATGCACAGGATGCAGTCAAGGCCGGAGAAATCTTCAAGAAGGACCGCGTGATCTTAGAATATATGGGAATGGAAATTTACAGCAGCATCAACCAGATGGTGGTAAATTTCGGAGACCGTCTGACCAGAACGGTATTAAAGCAGCTGGGTGAGACAGAAAAGCGGGTTCTCTCCAAGTATTATAAGTGTAAAGAAGATATCAGCCTTACCGCAAGTCAGCTCGGTATGACAGAGGAAGAAGTAAAGAACAGTCTGGCACAGGTCAAGATCAATACCGGTCTGGATGTAAACGATACCGAGGACAATTTCAAGCTCCACTTTATCACGATTGCTAAGAAGGTGCTTGAGAACGATGAGCGGATCAAGAGAAACCGTTAATTGGGAATAAAGTAAAGCAATAAAATAAAGCAATAAAATAAAGCAATAAAAAGTCCAGCCTTTCCGGTTATGAACCGAGAAGACCGGACTTTTTTGCTCTATATAGGGAAATTTCTGCTATACCGTTTATTGTTTAGCCGCGATCTGTCTTGCCACATATACACCGCTGGCCGAGGCATGAGACAGAGAATGAGTAATTCCGCTGCCGTCACCGATGATATAAAGGCCCTCGTGGCGGGTCATAAGATTGTGATCCAGCTCCACTTCCATATTGTAGAATTTTACCTCAACGCCATACAGCAATGTGTCATCATTTGCAGTACCCGGTGCGATTTTATCTAAGGCATAGATCATTTCAATAATGCCGTCTAACAAACGTTTCGGAAGGACAAGGCTTAAGTCACCGGCCGCCGCATTTAAGGTTGGAACCGTAAAGGATTCGCTGATTCTTTCTTCTGTGCTTCTGCGTCCTCGGATCAGGTCTCCGAAGCGCTGGACGATCACCCCGCCGCCCAGCATGTTGCTTAATCTTGCGATACTCTCTCCATAGCCATTGGAATCTTTGAAGGGCTCGGAAAAATGTTTTGCCACCAACAGGGCAAAATTTGTATTATTTGTCTGCTTCGCAGGATCCTCATAGCTATGGCCGTTAACGGTAACAATACCATTCGTATTTTCATTTACGACTTCACCTTTGGGATTCATGCAGAAGGTTCGTACCAGATCTTCATACTTTGAGGTACGATACACGATCTTGCTCTCGTATAGTTCATCGGTCAGATGAGCAAAGATTCCCGCAGGAAGCTCTACACGCACTCCGATATCCACACGGTTCGAGTTCGTAGGGATATCCAGATCACGACATACCTTTTCCATCCATTTACTTCCGCTTCTTCCGGCAGAAATAACACATTCCTTTCCTTCATAATAAGAAGCTTCATGATAGATCCGATATCCGGAATCCAGCTTTTCTACCTTATCAATGAAGCAATCGAAATGAAAATCAACCTTTTCCTTCAGGTGGTCATACAAATGCTCCAAAACAATATAGTTGATATCTGTTCCCAGATGGCGAACAGAAGCATCCAATAAATGCAGGCCATTTTGCATGCAGCTGGTTTTCAGGCTTGATCCGGCTGTTGTGTATAATTTCGTTCCCTCTCCGCCAAAAGCAAGGTTGATCTTATCAACGTATTTCATCAACTCTAATGCGAATTTTTTCCCGATATACTCAAAAAGCGTTCCGCCAAAATCATTGGTAATATTATATTTACCATCAGAAAATGCTCCTGCACCGCCAAAGCCACTCATAATGGAACAGCTCTTGCAATGGATACAGGATTTGATCTTGTCACCGTCGATCGGACAATGACGCTTTTTTAATTCGTGGCCCATTTCAAAAACAGCAATACGCAGATCCGGTTTCTGTTCTAATAATTCGTATGCAGTAAATATTCCTCCTGGGCCTGCGCCTACAATCAAAACATCATACATTTTGTTTCCTCCCGTCATAATAAGAAATCACACATCAGGTTATTCGGTTATAAGCAAGTAGCGAAGCGGATTGCGAATATCCGCTTGACCTTGAATTCACAGGATGTGCTTTCCGATGAAAAAAAAGTTGACTACACAAGCGGTAGTCAACCAGTTTGGCGGTTGGTAGAAACGTCTGCCCATTTTGCAGACTTATACCTAGGACATTATACCCGAAAATTTTACTGCTTGCAAGAACATTTGTTTCTACCATCCCAAACATTTTTTTGGTTTCTCGGTTCACCGATACTTTGCTATGATCTTGCAATCTCTTTGGGCCATGATTTCCTGAGTGCTGTGTAGGAGACCAGAAAATTTGCCAGCCAGCCGGCCGGTACAGCCAGCCAGACAAATGCAATACCAAAACGCGGCGCACAGATCAAAGCAACGGATAGGCGGATCGCAAGATTTACCATATTTGCAAGGAGAAATGGGCGCATGATCCCAAGTCCGCGAAGGACTCCATCGGTTGCCATTTTAATCCCCATGAAGATGAAAAAGTAACCGACCCATCTCATATAATCCTCAGAAACCTGATATGCCAGGGCAGTTCCGTCTTTCCCAAGGAATAAAGAAGAAATTTGCGTGTGCAATGTTTCGATGACGATGAAAGCAAGGACGGCGAAACATACATCTAACATTAATGCAGCATGGTAGCCTTTTCTGATACGCTGAGTTTTGTTTGCCCCAAGATTCTGGGAAACATACGGGGAAACCGCATTGCCGATGGATACGAATATCAATGAGAAAACATTCTCTACCCTCATTGTTGCCGCATAACCTGCCAGCGCCTGTGTACCAAAAGGATTTACAACTGCCTGTACGATCATCATGCCGATGGACACGGTAGACTGCTGGAGAACAGACGGAACAGCGATCCGAAGCATGGAATGCAGCTCCTTCCGGTCAAACCAGTGAAAGGTGCTTTTGTATCGACGCATCCGATAAAAGAAGATCAAAAGCGAAAACACTGCGGAAATGCCTTGTGCAATAAGGGTTGCAAGAGCCGCACCAAACACGCCGAGACCAAGACCGGCCACCATCCAAAGATCCATAAAAATATTCAGGACAGAAGAAAAAATCAGGAGTCCCAGTGGAATTTTTGATTCACCGATGGAAGTGAACATGGTTGAGAGGATGTTATACATAAACAAAAACGGAAAGCCCACAAAATAGACTCGCAGATAGAGCACCGCGTCGTCCAGTATGTCGGCCGGTGTTTGCAATGAACTCATCATCAAATGGGAAAAACAAAAGCCGAAGATGCCAAGGACAATGCTTAAAATTAAAAAACTAAGCATGGATGTTGACATGATCGTTTTCATTTTATTATAATCTTTGGCACCAAAATAACGGCTTACAAGCACACCGGCACCTACACCGGCACCCAGCGCTACACAAATAAAAACATTCGTCAGCGCAGCACAGGCACCGACGGCCGCCAGTGCCGAGGAGCCGACAAACTGACCAACGATGATCGAATCAGCCATATTATATACTTGCTGAAAAAAGCTGCCGAGGATCATAGGCATTGCAAAAACGGTCAGCGCTTTAAGGGGCGCATCTATGATCAAATACTCATCTTTTGACATTATTTACCTCCATAAATATCAAGTTTCATGTGAATTATATCACCGATGTCAACCCGGTCAAGGACTTGGCTGTCAGTGAGATGACTTGGCTGTTACTCACCGCCTGAAAAGGATGAGAGCCTCATCGGACGGAGTTCAAGCTGATCGTCCGTGAGACTCGGCGCGTGTTTTCGGTGCGCATCCTCGCGGCGCCGGCAGCGGTGATCCTACAGATCCAGCTTCATGTCGCCGTCCTTGATCCATCCGGCCTTACGGCAGAGTACACCAAAGAACAGAGTCAGGATGGCCGGAAGCACGAAGCAGATGAGCAGGATACCCGGCCACATCATCGGATCATTACTTTCATTCATAGCGGTATAGATACCGATCGGGCCGACCAGACCACAGGTTCCCATTCCGGCTCCGGCCGGAATATTTTCCAGATGAAACACCATAGTAGAGATAGGGCCAGTCACCATGGAAGCCAGTGTCGGCGGGATCCAGATCCGTGGGTTCCGAACAATGTTGCCCATCTGAAGCATCGAGGTACCAAGTCCCTGTGCCAGAAGACCGCCCCATTTATTTTCACGGAAGCTGAGAACGGCAAAGCCGACCATCTGGGCACAGCACCCGGCAGTTGCGGCGCCGCCTGCGAGTCCGTCGAGACCTAACATAATGCAGATAGCAGCACTGCTGATCGGAAGGGTCAGAGCAATGCCGATCAGGGCAGATACCAGGATTCCCATAAAGAGTGGCTGCATAACGGTAGCCGTTTTTACAAGATTTCCAAAAGCGGTCATAAAAGCAGATACGCCGGGGCCGACAAACTGTGCGGCGAGGATACCTGAAGTGATCGTGATACCCGGTGTTACCAGTATGTCGACCGGTGTTTCTTTTGATACGATCTTACCAAGCTCTGCGGCAATGATCGTGGCAACAAGTGCGCCGACCGGGCCGCCCAGCTCATTTCCGGCGATACCGACCGTAGCGGCAGAAAACAGAACCAGAGTCGGCGCCTTGAGTGCGTATGCGATCGAAACGCCAAGGGCTGCACCGGTAGCACTCTTTGCGTATCCGGCGATCAGGGTGAAGATCTCAATGCCTGTTTTATCTCCCAGTGTGCCAAAGATGGTACCGATCAAAAGAGAAGCAAACAGGCCAAAGGCCATTGCCCCCAGAGCATCGATCAGATACGTCTGCACGGAAATGACGACCTGTTTTCGTTTGAGAAAAGCTTTTACATGTTCCATATTCATAAACCCCCAGTCAAGCGGATATTCGCAATCCGCTTTGCTACTTGCTCATAACCGATTAACTGCTCCGCAGTTTATCAGAAGGAGCTTGCACTCCTCCTGATACAAGCAAGTCCCCACCCACTGCTTATTGCTTTTCGCAATTGAAGCAGGGGACTTACTTGATTCGGTTAAATAAATAGATACTTTCCGTTTTTGGATTTCCGGAAAAAATGTTACAGCCGACATTGTCGATGAAGGCATGCCGGCGTAACAGACTTATGTATTTTAACATGAAACAGAAAAAATACAAGGAAAAGGAGATATTCCTTAAAAGTTTGATAAAGGTTTCACAAACAGCATTTTTTATGTGCTTTGGAAAACAGATATGCAAAAATGTATTGTAAAAAGATAGACACTGTAGTACAATTAAACAAACAGGAGGTATATATTATGGCAGCAAAAACGGCAAATGTTACAGCACGTATTCAACCCAATATAAAAGAACAGGCAGAAGCGATTTTGGAAAGACTTGGTATTCCTGTATCAGTATTTATCGACATGACATACAGACAGGTTATTATGAGGGATGGCGTACCATTTTCACTTGATATTCCTGATAAGTTTATTACAAGAGATACATTAACAAAAGCAGAATTTGATACGATGATGCAGAATGGTCTGACACAGGATAAGTGTGACGATTCTGTTTCTGTTAATGAGATGATGATTTGACACAGGAAAGGATAGAAAGTTTATGAAGACTATGCTGCAGCGCGGCGCAGGGATATTGATGCCCATATCCAGCCTTCCTTCTCCTTACGGAATAGGAACGTTCGGAAAAGCCGCTTTCGAGTTTGTAGATTTCTTAAAATCGGCCAGACAGAAATACTGGCAGGTTCTGCCGATGGGGCCGACCAGCTATGGGGACAGCCCGTACCAGTCATTTTCCGCCTTTGCGGGAAATCCGTATTTTATCGATCCGGACACCCTCGTAAAAGAGGGGCTTCTGACGCAGGAGGAGATCAATGCCTGCTATTGGGGAGATAATGAGACACAGGTGGCGTATGATACCGTATTCTGGTATCGCTTCCCGCTTCTGAGAAAGGCGTATGAGAGAAGCGGACACCGCCGAGAGGAGGCGTATAAGAGCTTCTGTACGGAAAACAGGCACTGGCTCGATGATTATGCCCTGTATATGGCGTTGAAGTTCCGCTTTGAAAATAAGGAGTGGCTTGCATGGCCGGAGGAGATCCGCTTTAGAAAAAAGGAAGCCGTGGAGCGGTATCGGGAAGAATTGAAGGATGATATTGAATTTTGGGAGTTCCTTCAGTATAAATTCTATGAGCAGTGGAGAAAGGTAAGGGCCTATGCGAATGAAAACGGGATCTCTGTTATCGGCGATATCCCAATCTATGTGGCGTTAGACAGTGCAGACGTCTGGACACATCCCAAGCTGTTCCTTTTAGATGAAGAAAATTATACACCGATCAAAGTAGCCGGAGTTCCGCCGGACGCATTCTCGGAAACAGGACAGCTATGGGGAAATCCGTTGTACCGGTGGGAGGTTCAGGAAAAGACCGGCTTTGCATGGTGGAAAGAAAGAATGAAGGCATCTGCCGGACTCTATGATGTTGTCCGCGTCGACCACTTTATCGGCGTTGTCCAGTATTATGCAATCCCGGGAGGCGCTGAGGACGGAAAGGTCGGAGAATGGTTAAAGGGCCCCGGAAAGAAGCTGACCGATGCGATCGGCTCTGTGATCGGCGATACAAAGATCATTGCCGAGGATCTGGGAATCTGTGTGCCGGAGGTCAAGGCGCTCCTTGAGGAAACGGGATATCCGGGAATGAAGATCATCGAATTTGCCTTCAGCGGAGACCGCTTCAATGAACATCTTCCCCACATGTATTCCCCGAACTCCGTAGTTTACGGAGGAACACATGACAATGAAACGCTGACCGGATATTTTAAGCCGGAGGCACGTCAATGGTGGGAGCTTCAGTACATCGCGGATTACATGGGAGTAGCCCATCAGACCGAGGTTGTAGATAAGGTGATGCGTACCGCCTATGAGTCTGTCGCCAGCGTTGTGATCTTTCAGGCACAGGATGTTTTGAAGCTGGATAACTGGGCAAGGATGAATACCCCGGGAACCGTCGGAAACAACTGGAGATGGAGAATGCGCCCGGGTGAATTAAACAAGGGACATGCGGATCATCTGGCGTGGCTTGTGGACACCTTCGGAAGATTTTAACCGAATCAAGTAAGTCCCCTGCTTCAATTGCGAAAAGCAATAAGCAGTGGGTGGGGACTTGCTTGTATCAGGAGGAGCGCAAGCTCCTTCTGATAAACTGCGGAGCAGTTATTCGGTTATGAGCAAGTAGCGAAGCGGATTGCGAATATCCGCTTGACTCTAATCAAACAGGCAGCAAAGGGGATTGCGGATATCCACTTTACAGAGCTTATTTTCAGGTGAATTTCAAGCGAAAATTCAATTGACATGATGGTAAAAATATGATATTGTTATAGCAATTCCGATGCATTATTGAACTCACATGCAATTCCGTAAGTCATTTGCACGTTAAATGAATTTACCCGGCATGTGAGTTTTTCTTGAATAAAGGTCCAACAGAAATGTCAGGGGTTTATTGAGACGACAATGCGGAAAAATAATTTTAGGGAGGTACCAAAATGAATAACGGTACAGTTAAGTGGTTCAACTCTGAAAAGGGTTACGGATTTATTTCCAATGACAACGGCGGCGATGACGTATTCGTACATTTCTCCGCAATCGTAGGAGACGGCTTCAAGACTCTTGAAGAGGGCCAGAAGGTTACTTTCGATACCGAGCAGGATCCGAAGAACAGCAAGAAGCTTCGTGCAGTAAACGTAGTTAAGCTTTAATTCTTAACAGAGACAAGAGAGAGGCCGCCGCTCTGGTATATACCGGGGAGGCGGTTCTTTTTGCGGACACATTCCCAGCAGATCCTCTTAAAATAGCCGTTATTGTGCAATTACGAACGCCGCATCCCTTGGCAAGCTGTTCTAGTGTCAAATCTTTCGCACACATCAGATCAATGATCTTTGCTTTGTTTGCTTTCATCGTGATACCCCCATAAACAGAAAAAAGCCGGATGATATACACCCGGCTCAATCCGCTTTGCTACGCGGCTCTACACCGAATAACTGCTCCGCAGTTTATCAGAAGGAGCTTGCACTCCTCCTGATACAAGCAAGTCCCCACCCACTGCTTATTGCTTTTCGCAATTGAAGCAGGGGACTTACTTGATTCGATTAAAAAGAGGATCTTTTAGTTTCTCTGATATACAATTTCTCCGCCTAAGATGGTGGCGTCTACCTGAACCTTCGGCAGTTCTTCCGGATCCACTGCACATGGATCACGGTCTAAAATAACCATGTCAGCTAATTTTCCTTCTGTGATGGAACCTTTGATATTTTCTTCAAAAGCAGCATAGGCGCCGTTGATGGTGTAGAATTTAAGTGCTTCCATAACGGTTACTTTTTCATGTGGATTCCATGGAGCAAGTTCCGGATGATCCAGACATTTTCTTGTAACAACTGCATAAATTCCGCAGAATACATTGGGAGTTTCTACCGGAATATCAGAGCTGGCATTTAAATTGACACCCAGATCCGTCAAAGTGCGCCATGCATGGCAATATTTTGCCCGGCTGCCCAGACGGTCTTCCATAATCGGAATATCGGTAGAAGTGGATGCTGGCTGAATATTGATATTAAGTCCCAGTTTAGCAATTCTCTTGTAGAGTTCCAGATTACCTACCTGACCGTGAACCAGGCGATGACGGTGATTTTCCTTGGGGAAGTTCTGCAGAACGCGTTCATAAGCATTTAATACCTGCTCTAAGGCACCGTCTCCGATGGTATGAATGCATACCTGCATGCCGGCACAGTGAGCTTTGCGGATATTGTCATACAGCTCGTCATCGGTGTAATAGTAGATTCCGGTGGTTCCTGGTGCATCGGAATAGGGTTCTTTCATACCGGCTGTGCGGGCACCCATGGTTCCGTCCGCCCACTGTTTCATCGGTCCGATATGATAGAAATCATGTCCCATGCCGGTGCGCAGAGAACAGCCCTCTAAGAATTCATCTACTTCTTTTCCGGTTGGAAGAGAAATCTTTTGATAGATACGGAGCGGAAGCTTTTTATCTGCAGCCAGCTCCTGGTAGGCCTGGTAAATATCCATAAAGTCGCCCGGATATCCTAAATCATAGGTGTCTTCTGTATGTACGGTTGTTACACCGTAGCGGAGCATTTCTTCGCCACCGCGGATAATAGCCTGCTTTAATTCTTTTCTGGCTGATTCGGGATTGCGCTGGCGTTTAAACCATTCCAGAGCTGCTTCGCGGATAACACCATTAGGCTCTCCGTCTTCTCCCTTATCAAACTGTCCGCCCGGGAGATATGTTTCTTTTGTTACCTTTGCATCCGTCAGGGCCATGGTATTGGCGATTCCTACATGTCCGCAGGTACGGATAATAAGAATCAGATGCTTATCGGATACTTTGTCCAGATCTTCTTTGGTTGGAAAAGCGCCGCCTGGGAAGATGTTCTGATTCCAGCCGCGGCCAAATACCCATTCTCCTTCCGGTATCTGTTTATCTTCGATAAAGTTTTTGATTCGTTCGCACATTTCTTCGCAGGAGAGACAGTTTTCAAGATTTACATATCTCAGGGAGTTACCATAGCCCACAAGATGGGTATGGGTATCATTGAAACCTGGAACGATGGTGCGTCCGCCCATATCAATTACCCGGGTATTCTCTCCCTGCCAGGATTCGATCTCCTGATTGGAGCCTACCTTAGCAATCTTATCACCAGCGATAGCGACAGCCTCCTCCACACGGCCGTCCATGGTGTAGATTCGGGCATTTTTAAGAACCATTGTTGTCTGCGGCATATAGTTTCCTCCTAAAAATTTATTCGATACTTATTTAATAAGCAAAATCCGTGCCATATTACCATATTAAAAAGCAGTTAAAATTCAGGGGAATTCTAACTGCTTTTTAATATCAAGAGGGATGAATGCGCAAAATTTTTTGCGCAATTGTAAAAAAACACACTTTTAGTCTTTGAAAAAGAAAAATAATTTGCATACTAGTCAAGCTGGTATTTTTCGATTTTGTAGGACAGGGTCTGCCTGGAAACCCGCAGAATTTTTGCGGCTTCCGTAATACTGTCCGTTTTTTCCAGAATGCGGCTGATGGCTTCTTTTTCATAGGCCGCTGTGTTTTCTGTCAGAGACAGAGATTCATTATAAGGAAATACTTCCATCTGTTCAATGTCTGCTGCCGCTTCCTCGCGGATAGAGGAGGATTTTGGTTCCGCTTCCGGAAGGGGATGATTGGTTTTATGATTTTCCTGAAGCATATCAGGCAGATCTCCCATATTGATGATGGAACCTTGACAGAGGTTGAAGGCATACTCTAGAGTGTTCCGCAGCTCTCTCACATTTCCTTTCCAGTTATATTTCTGAAATGTCATCTTGACCAGAGCACTGACTCCGCGTATGGATTTTTTCATCTTCCGGTTGAAATAATTGATAAAATAGTCCGTCAGAATCATCACATCTGGTTTTCGATCTCTCAGCGGAGGAATGTCGATTCGTACCACGCAGATTCTGTAAAAAAGGTCCGTCCGCATCAGTCCGGCATGGAGAACGTCTGCCGGGTTCTGGTTCATGGCACAGATGATTCGGGTATGGAAATGGGTGTTTTTGGAGCTTCCTATCCGGCGGGCCTGCTGTTCTTCGATGGCTTTTAGAATCTTCGCCTGCATGGAGAGTTCCATGGAATTGATCTCGTCGAGGAACAGTGTTCCTCCGTCTGCCAGTTCAAACAGCCCTTTTCGATTTTCCGCCCCTGTAAAGCTTCCCTTTTCGACACCAAAAAAGATACTTTCCAGAAGGGATTCCGGAATGGCTGCACAGTTCTGAGAGATAAAAGGATTCTTGGCTCTGTGGGAATAGGTATGGAGTGACTGGGCAAAAAGCTCCTTACCAGTTCCTGTTTCACCATAAAGAAGAACGGGGGAATCATTGTTGGCGATGAGACGGCAGCGCTCCTTCAGTGCGATCATAATCGGATCCTGGGAGATGATGTCATCCAGAGTATAAAGCTCTCCCTGCCGATGGGAGGGAAGTCCCTTTCCAGCCTTGTATTTTTCATAGAAAATACTGGAAGTCATGGCTCCGATGATTTCATTGCCGTCCATGAGTGGAATCGTAGAGGAGACAATGTCAAGCAGTTTACCGCAGCAGGTGTGTATGACCTGTCTCTCATCAAAACGAGGTTTTCCATTTTCAATCACGCGCATAATGGTGCTGGTCTGGTTGTCCAATTCTGGATACACATCGGTTACATGCATTCCTACAACTTCATCTGATAAAATACCTTCGTGAAACCACTGCATCAATTCAACATATCCATATTTGTCACAGACCAGAACGCCATCCGTGTCCTCATACAGCTGTCTGGCCTGCACCAGAGCATTTGTAATCATGATAGGCTCTCCTTTCACTACTCAAGTTTTCTATAGCTTGAGTCTATCACAATTATGAGCAGAACGCAAATTTTTTTGCGTTTTCTTGCAAGAAGTGCAAAAATATTAGCGCAATTCTTCAAAATTATAAAATATATTCTCCAAAAGCTGCAATATAGTTTAAAATAGTGCAAATTAAGTGAAATACTCATAATATTTATCGATGGCACGGGAATTGCTTTAATATATAGACATAAAGCAACTTACCAAAAAAAGATTGGAGGATACTGAATGAAACTTTACTACAACGGTGTAATCTTTACAATGAATGCCTCCGGTGATCGGGCCGGAGCCATGGCAGTGGAAGGGGATCGCATCGTACGCGTCGGAGAGGAAAAGAAATTAAAGAGACAGTTTCCTGACGCTGAAGCAGTTGACTTAGAGGGCCGGACTATTATGCCGGGCTTTATCGAAGGCCATGTTCATCTGCTTAATTATGCTTACAGTCTTACCAAGATTGACTGTGCTCCCCTGAAATCCATTGCGGAGATGATTGAGGCAGGAAAGGAGTATATAAGAAAGAATCAGATTCCTTCTGGAACATGGGTTCAGGGACGCGGATGGAACCAGACCTTTTTCGCTGAGAAGAGAAACCCGACCGTGGCTGATCTGGATGCGATCAGTACGGATCATCCGATTGTATTCACAAGAGTTTGTGAACACATGGTGGTGGCAAACTCAGTGGCTCTTAAGATGGCGGGAATCACGAAAGAAACAAAGAATCCGGAGGGCGGAGAGATCGAGCACGATGCAGAGGGAAAACTGACGGGACTTATGAAAGAAACGGCCAGGTATCTGATTTACCGGATGATTCCGGATAAATCAGTAGAGGAAATCAAGGAAATGCTGGTACGTGCCATTGATATCGCATCATCCTTGGGACTTACAACCATGCATTCGGATGATTTTGAAACCTTCTCTGATAAAGACTGGAGAAAGGTTCTGAGAGCCTACAGAGAGCTGGAGCAGGAAGGTCGATTGAACATGAGAATCCGGGAACAATGTCTTCTGCCTCAGATTGACCGCCTGAAAGAGTTCATTCAAGAAGAAATTAAAGAACGCCACGACACCCTTATGGTGCAGGTCGGTCCTTTAAAGCTTCTGACGGATGGATCTTTGGGAGGAAGAAGTGCTTATCTGCGCGCTCCGTATTCTGATGCACCGGACACCTGTGGAATTGCAGTATTTACACAGGAGGAGTTAAATGAACTGGTGACAACAGCTCATGAAGCATCTATGGGAGTTGTGTGTCATGGAATCGGGGATGGAGCGATGGAAATGTGCATGGACGCATTTTTGAAAGCTCAGGAGAAAAGACCGGATCCGGATGCCAGATTTGGAATCATTCATCTTCAGATTACCCAGCCGGATATTCTGAAACGTTTTAAAGAACAGAATATTACCGCCTATATGGAGCCGATATGCTTAAACAGTGATCTGCATATCACAGAGAGCCGTATTGGGGCAGAACGTCTGCAGTCTACCTATAATTACAGGACCTTATGTGACATGGGAGTCATGTATACCATGAGTTCTGACTGTCCGGTAGATTCTTTAAACCCGTTTGACAGCTTGTTTGTAGGAGTGAACCGCTGTGATTACAATGGATATCCAGAGGCAGGATGGATGCCGGATCAGAAACTTACAGTAGAGCAGATGCTTCGGGGATTTACAATTAATGGAGCTTATGCTTCTTTTGAAGAGAACATAAAGGGATCCTTAGAGGAGGGAAAACTGGCTGATTTCGTGATTTTATCTCAGGATCCTACCCAGTGTGATCCGAAGAAACTTCGTGATATCTTTGTAGAAGAAACTGTTCTGGGCGGCCGTACGATCTACCGGAAAAAATAAAAAAGAATAATTTATTAAGGAGGAAGTATATGAGTAAGACAAATTCTGAACCTAACATTATCGAGGAAGCTACTACTGTTGATAAAGAATTCAGACCGTCCTTTGGTGCGGCTGTTATCTGTGTTTCTTCTCTGATTGTGTTCATGGCTATGTCTATTTTCTTATTTAATCAGAAGATGCATATTGCCATGATGGCATCACTGGGTGTAACACTCCTTGTTCTTAAAGTTGAAAAATGTCCGTGGAGTAAGATTGAGAGTGCCATTATGAAGGGCGGAGAGTTGATGATTCCGACGGCTATGATTCTGTATAGTATCGGTGCATTGATGGGTGCCTGGATTGCCAGCGGAACCGTTCCGATGATTATTTACTGGGGATTGAAACTGATTTCCCCGTCTGTATTCCTGGTAACTACATGTCTGGCATGTATGATGACTTCTTTAGCGACAGGTTCCTCCTGGTCCGCAATCGGAACCGCGGGTGTCGCTTTGATGGGCGTTGGCATGGGACTTGGCGTTAATCCGGCTATGACAGCTGGTGCAATCGTTTCCGGTGCAGCATTCGGAGATAAGATGTCTCCTCTATCTGATACCACAAACATGGCTCCGGCAGTAGCAGAGGGAGATGTATTTGACCATATTAAAGCAATGCTTTATACAACAACGCCAAGTATTATTATTGCCCTGGTTGTTTTCCTGTTCCTCGGATTTAAATTCTCCGGTACAGCAGAGAGTGATACCATTGCCAATATCATGACCTCTTTAAATGCAACTTTTAATTTAAATATCCTGACACTGATTCCGCCGATACTCGTGCTTACACTGGCTCTTTTGAAAAAACCGGCATTCCCGATCCTTCTGATCTCCGGAGGTACAGCAGCATTAATCGCCGTTGTAGTACAGGGATATTCAGTAGCGGAACTGTTTAATATCATGGAGACAGGATTCGTATCTGAGACCGGAAATGCTGCAATGGACAGCCTTCTTTCACGAGGCGGACTTCTGAACATGAACTACACCTGTTCTCTTGGTATTATTGCCATGGTATACGGCGGTATATTAGAGCATCTTGGATTCCTGGAAGTATGTCTGGAAAAGATGAAATTCGTCAGCAAATCAGTTGGTTCTCTGGTATGTGCTACGGTTGTCAGCTGTATTCTTTTCAATATCATTACAGCTAGCCAGTATATGTCCATTATCCTTGGCGGACGTCTCTTTATCGGAGAGTTCAAGAAAAAAGACATGCTTCCGCAGACGTTATCCCGTTGTCTGGAAGATGGCGGTACTGTAACTTCACTGATCGTTCCGTGGAACGTAGATGGTGCCTTCGCAGGCGCTACACTGGGTGTACCGGTTCTTGGATTCCTTCCGTTTGCAGTCTTCAACTGGGTGGTTCCGATTGTTTCTATTACATTCGGTTTCCTGAATAAATTCCAGTGGAAGACAGGAGAGATTAAATCAACGAAGACTTATAGAGATGTAGTGGAGTAGTTGCAAAAATCCCGTCTATAATTTATACATCATTATCAATAAAATATCGTCAACACTGATATTTTACCTTGAAAAAAATACGCCCACGTGTTATATTGAATATAGAAAAGGGAAAGCCAGAGAAGCGACTACCCTCAAGTAAATTTACAAACTGTTTTTACAAACAGCCGTCATTATTGCGAGTAATGGCGGCTATTTTCGTTTATCCTTGAAAATCTTATAGCAAAGACCAACAAGGGCAACAATGAATATACAAAACTGAATCAAATCAGAATATGTAACCATTGGCAACGCCCTCCTTTCTTTCGTCTGGAGGGTTAGCCCCTCCGATAAAAGAGGGTAAAGCCGCCCGGCTCTCTGGTTTCCCATGTGTCTATATTATCATCTATATAATATCTCTTTCAATCAAATTCTGACCGAATCGTCTTTAAATTTACGGGGTGAGTTGGCGGAAGCTCGCCCGGGAATACACCTCCGCCTCAAGGTCTCAAATCGCCGTGGGCATTCATCTTGTGTATAATTTGCGTGCGGTGGTTATTTTTCTTGAAAATACTGAAATTTTATGTATAATGAAATATATATGCCTAGTGTTAGAAAATATAGAGAAATAGAGGATTTACAATGATACAAGCAAACAATGTAACATTACGGGTAGGTAAAAAAGCATTATTCGAAGATGTCAATATAAAATTTACGGAAGGTAACTGTTATGGCCTGATCGGTGCCAACGGCGCCGGAAAATCGACGTTTTTAAAGATCCTGTCCGGAAATCTGGAGCCGACCAGCGGAGATGTGGTAATTACACCGGGTCAGAGGCTTTCTTTCCTGCAGCAGGATCACTTTAAGTACGACCAGTTTACCGTACTTGACACAGTTATCATGGGAAACCAGCGTCTTTATGACATCATGAAGGAAAAGGACGCTATTTACATGAAAGAGGATTTCTCCGATGAGGATGGGATCAAGGCAGCCGAGCTGGAGGGCGAATTTGCCACAATGAACGGCTGGGAGGCTGAATCTGACGCGGAAAACCTCTTAAACGGACTTGGCGTTGAACCGGAGAACCATTATAAAATGATGAGTGAGCTGCCCGGCCCGCTCAAGGTTAAGGTGCTTCTTGCACAGGCATTATTCGGAAACCCGGATATCCTGCTCTTAGACGAGCCGACCAACCATCTGGATCTTGATGCCATCGCATGGCTGGAGGAATTCCTGATCAACTTTGAAAATACCGTTATCGTGGTATCCCATGACCGTTACTTCCTGAACAAGGTATGTACCCAGATCGCCGATATCGACTACGGCAAGATCCAGCTGTATGCCGGTAACTATGATTTCTGGTTTGAGTCCAGTCAGCTTATGGTTAAGCAGATGAAGGAAGCCAACAGAAAGAAAGAGGAGAAGATCAAGGAATTACAGGAGTTTATCCAGAGATTCTCCGCTAACGCATCAAAATCCAAGCAGGCAACCTCAAGAAAAAGAGCTCTTGAAAAGATCGAGCTGGATGAGATCAAGCCGTCCAGCAGAAAATATCCCTATATTGATTTCCGCCCGTTCCGTGAGATCGGAAATGAAGTGCTTACTGTTGAGAATCTGACCAAGACGATCGACGGCGTGAAAGTGCTTGATAATATTTCCTTTATTTTGGGACGTGAAGATAAAGTCGCACTCGTTGGGCCTAACGAGCTCGCTAAGACAACTCTGTTTAAGATCCTTGCCGGTGAGATGGAACCGGATTCTGGAAGCTATAAATGGGGCTTAACGACCACACAGGCCTACTTCCCGAAGGACAACAGTGCAGAGTTTGACAATGACGATACGATCGTTGACTGGCTGACACAGTATTCACCGGAAAAGGACGTTACCTACGTTCGTGGCTTCCTCGGAAGAATGTTATTCGCAGGTGAAGACGGGGTAAAAAAGGTCAAGGTATTATCCGGTGGTGAGCGTGTTCGCTGCATGCTTTCCAAAATGATGATCTCCGGCGCAAATGTGCTTATGTTCGATGAGCCGACAGACCATCTGGATATGGAATCCATTACGGCCCTCAATAACGGAATGAAAAAGTTCCCGGGCGTTATGATCTTCTCCTCTCGTGACCATCAGGTCGTTGAGACAACAGCAAACCGTATTATGGAGATTATCAACGGCCAGCTTGTAGATAAGATCACTACCTATGATGAATATCTGGAAAGCGATGAGATGGCAAGAAAGAGATTCACCTTCACCGTTACAGAGAGTCAGGAAGACGACGACTAATCAAAGGATCCAATTTAACCGAATCAAGTAGCAAAGCGGATTGCGAATATCCGCTTGACACAGCCCCCTGCTGTTCGACCGCATTGTTACGGTCTGACAGAAGGGGGCTGTTTGTAAGTTATATAATTATATAGCTTTCCAGTTTTTATATCCCTGTTCAATTCTATGTAAGGCTTCTTTTAATGTCTTTTCTTGAGTGGCTATATTCACCCTTAAAAATCCGATTCCGGATTCACCATACATATTTCCATCATTCATTCGTACTCCCCATGATTTAAATAATTCCATTAAATCTTCCTGGGCTAAATTCCAAGCTCTAAAATCTAACCACATTAAGTAGGATGCTTCTGGATGAATTACGCAAACTTCCGGCATTACATTTTTTATAAATTCAGTTACTAATTGAATGTTTTTATAAAAATATTGATTTTGTTCATCCGCATAATAATCACATTCATTATACGCGGCGATCAAAGCTTCGACACCTATAAAATTATGATCGAAATGGAACCTCCTGTATACTTCAAGATACTTTTCTCGAACCTCTTTGTTATAGATAATGACGTATGCAGCAAAAAATCCTGCGACATTGAAAGTTTTACTTGGTGAATTCATTACCACACAATTTTGTGCCACTTCGTCAGAAAGAGAAAACAATGGAGTATGCTTATTTCCCTCGTATACAATATCGCCATGTATTTCATCGCAAATTATAAATACATTATTTTCAATACAAAGCTTGCACATTCTATTTAATTCATCTTTTCCAAATACCCTGCCAACAGGATTATGTGGACTACATAAAAGAAATACTTTACATTCCGGACGTTTTACCTTTGCTTCAAAATCTGCCCAATCAATCTCATATCTTCCGTTTTTCAAAATTAATGTATTACTAATCACTTTACGATTCATATTTTCTGTAATAATTCTCATATTGTGATAAACAGGTTCTTGTATTAAAACCTCGTCTTCTTGTTTAGTTAATGCAAGTAATAACATCCATAATGCACCCGGCATGATTCCCTGTGAATAACAAATTGTTTCCGGATCAACCTGACACTGATAACGTCTTTTATACCATCCGACAATAGAATCAACAAAACGTTCTTTCGGTAAGATACCATAAGCATACACACCAAAATCTGCTTTTCGTTTAACTGCGTCAACAACTTCCTTTGGGGCTTTAAAATCGGTATCTGCAACACTTAATGGAATTAACCTTCCATGTTCGCCTTCTAAATCCCACTTTTCACAGTTGGATCCAACTCTGTTTACTTCTTCATCAAAATTATGTTTCATTAAAATCATCCTCCTTTATTTTTACTTTGAAACACTGTCGACAAATTTCCGAATTCTTGTATTCTCGCTGTTTAAAATTTCTTCAGCCGTTCCTGCTTGAAGAACATGGCCACCATCTATAAACAGAATTTTATCTGAAACCTCCTTTGCAAATCTCATCTCATGTGTCACCAAAAGCATTGCAGTAGTATGTGATTTTGCTAATGAACGGACATATAAAAAATTTTACACATGGACAGCTTTTTTTAACCGAATCAAGTAAGTCCCCTGCTTCAATTGCGAAAAGCAATAAGCAGTGGGTGGGGACTTGCTTGTATCAGGAGGAGTGCAAGCTCCTTCTGATAAACTGCGGAGCAGTTATTCGGTTATGAGCAAGTAGCGAAGCGGATTGCGAACATCCGCTTGACACAGCCCCCTCCTGTTCGACCGCATTATTTATGGTCTGACAGAAGGGGGCTGTTTGCAAGTTGCGTTTATCGCGAAATTAAGAAATGTACCATTTTGCTGTAGAAATCTATTTTGTGCATGCCCCGACAAACTTGGCAATACGTGGATTCGTACTGTTGAAGATTTCTTCAGGCGTACCCTGCTCTAATATATTACCGCCTTCCATGAATAGAACACGATCTGAAACATTTCTGGCAAAGGACATCTCGTGGGTAACGATAATCATTCCCGTTACATGGCTGTTTGCAAGGTTCTGGATGACTTTAAGAACTTCTCCTACAAGCTCAGGATCAAGGGAAGAAGTCGGTTCGTCAAACAGCATGACCTTTGGCTTAACAGCCATGGCACGTCCGATTCCAATCCGCTGCTGCTGACCGCCGGACAAATGAGCCGGATAAGAATCTCTTTTATCCAAAAGACCGATCATCTTTAAAATCTCTAATGCTTCCTGTTCTGCTTTTTCCTTCGGAGCCTTCTGTACCTTCACTAACGGCTCCATAATGTTCTGGATGGCTGTTTTATTTTTGAAAAGATTATAGTTTTGAAAGACCATAGCTGTCTTTTGTCTTAAAGCATAAATATCCTGATGCCTGACATGTCCGCTGTCTACTGTGACGCCGTCGATCGTGATTGTTCCTCTGGTGGGCTTCTCAAGATAGTTTAAGCAACGCAAAAATGTAGACTTTCCTGTGCCTGAAGGCCCGATAATGGAAATAACTTCTCCGGGCTTCATGGTAAGACTGACATCTTTCAGAACCTCCAGATCGCCAAATTTTTTATTTAATCCGGTTACACGAAGAATAAAATTCTCATCCATTTCTACTTGCCCTCCTGTATATATGGTTTATTCATTACTTTTTCCATTTTACTCTGCCCAAGCTCAACCAGAGCCAGAATGATCCAATATACAATAATAAGTGCAACATATCCCTCTAAATAACGGAAGGACAGATTTACTTCATTTTTTGCAGCTGCTGTCATATCAACGATACCGACGGTAAAGGCAAGGGAAGTTGATTTAAAAAGGTTTGCAAATACGTTTGCCATTCCGGGGATTGCAATTCGTGCGGCCTGAGGAACAATGATACGATATATCGTCTGCCACGGGGTTAGGCCAATGGACAGACCGGCTTCAAACTGACCCTTATCCACAGAGGTGATCGCACCTCGGAAGTTTTCTCCCATATATGCCGCAAAGCTGAGGGATAAGACGATGACAGCTGCCCAGTAAGCGGGGAGATTGCGGATTGTTTTAGAAATCTGTGCAAAACCATAATAGAAAACAAAAAGCTGGGCAATGAACGGTGTGCTTCTGAAAAAAGAAGTGAATAGGATCGAGATCTGTTTAAACACTGGCACGTTGTAATATCGTACCCCGGCCAAAAGAGCACCTAAAATAATCGAAAAAAACAGAGATACCATGGATAAAGATAATGTGTTTTTAAATCCGGCTGCGATAATTTGAAACATCCGGAGAAAATAGTCAAAATTGAACAACATAGGATCGTTCTCCTCCAATCATAGAATAAAAACTGCGGCAGGTATTTCTTTAAGGCCTGCCGCAGCTCTTGATATCAGTTAGTTTTTCGGATTTGCTGCAAAGTATTCTTTAGCAGATTTTGTTTCCATTACATCGATATTGAACCACTTTTTGCTCAGCTCTGCGTAGCTGCCGTCTTCCATCATCTCTGTGAGAGCTTTATCTGCCAGCTCACGGATTGTGTTGCCTCTTTCGGTGCGGGCAAACGGATATGCGTTGACCTCTGTATAAATCGGATTCTCAATATCTACAGATTTCAGCTTCAGCTCCGGATTTGCTTCAATGAAATACGGAAGAACCAGATAAGCGTAAGGGCAAGCATCAGCACGCTTCATGTTTACTTCCTGAAGGATAACGCCACTGGATTCGTATACATTTTTTGTTATCTTATTATCCGGATCAAGCTTAGCAACGAATTCATTCATTGCACTGCCTTCTGCGAGTGCGATGGTCTTACCATCCATGTCTGCCCATGTTTTGATCTCATCATTGTCTTCACGAACAGTCAGGCAATATGGGCTGAAGAAGAAAGGCTGTGTAAAATCATATTTCTCCAGACGAGCCGGTGTGATAGAGATCTGCTTTGCTACGGTATCAACACGGTTAAGATCCAGCTCGGCAAAGGTAGCCGGGTTATCGAGACGAACAAATTCTAAATCATATCCGGATTTTTCTGCAATTGCCTTCCAGAGATCGATTTCAAATCCGCTGAATTCTCCTGTAGTCTCATCAAAAATAGTAAAGGGCTTGTAGGTACCCGGTGTTGCCACGCGGATCACTTTATCATCCGCAGAAGCCTCTTTAACTTCTTCTTTCTTTTCCTCATCCTTCTTTTCTTCTGTCTGTGCTGCTGTGCTTTCTGCTTTCTGTGCTTCTGTCTCGGCCTTAGCCGGCGCTGTTTCTGCGTTTCCCCCACAGGCTGCTAAACTCATAGTTAACAGTGCTGTACCAAAAACAGCTGCAATTTTCCCCAGTCTCATTTTCATTTTCCTTCCTTTTCTAAAATAATGTTGAAGTGTTATAGTAAAAAGTGTTTCGCTATGAAACACATAACCCTTCCTCATTATAGTGAAGGTGTTCATTAATGTCGAATAGAAAATTTCTATAAATTTACATATTTACAGCCAAAGATATTGAAAAAAGCTATCGAGATGTAAAAAAACTTACACATGGACAGCTTTTACAAACGGACTTGCTTGATTCGGTTAAAATATTTTCTCATTGCGATCACATAGATAACGATCGAAACCGCCGGACTGATGATATCTGAGATCGGTTCCGCATAAAATACCGACCGTGCCTCTCCAAGGTAAGGCAGAATAAAGAGAGCAAGGAAGTAAACACCTTTCCGGAAAAAGGAGAGGGGAAGGGAAAGATGGACCATACCGAGGCCGGTAAAGCCGTCAACGATCTCATATTGGATGCTCAGAGGAACGACGGCCAGCGTATAGACGCGTATCAGCCGGACAGATTCGGCAGCGAGAGCCGCATCCGACGTAAACAGCCGCACAAAGAGGGAGCCGGATGTCCGGGCCAGAATAAACAGGATCAGGGTGTAGATCCCTCCCAGAAGGAAAATATACTTTTGAGCACTTTTCACCCGGTCATTTTTTCCGGCACCGTAATTGAACGCAAGGATCGTCTGCGTTCCTCCGGTGATACCGCCAAGGGGCATGGTTATCACCAGCATAAAGCTTTGAACGATAGTGGCGCAGGTAATCAGCATATCCCCCTCCTGGGGGCCGCCGTAGGTCTGAAGGATGGAATTCATGGTGATTATCATTACATTATCCATGGCAATGATAATAAACGGCGTGAAGCCTAAAACAAGGATCCTGCCCATCAGACGCATATTATAATTTCCGAACGTGATACGCACGATCGCCCTCTTTCCGAAAAGAAAGGAGAGCACGAAGATGCAGCTTGCCATCTGGGATAATACGGTTGCCAGAGCCGCTCCGGCAACTCCCATATTCAGCAAAAAGATGAAAACGGGATCGAGGATGATATTCAGGACTGCCCCCAGCATGACAGAGTACATGCCGATCTTTGCAAAGCCCTGACTGATGATAAACTGGTTCATTCCCGTTGCCATGAGCGCAAAAAAGGTTCCGGACAGATAGATGGAAAAATAGGTATCTGCATAGGGAAGCGTTGTGTCACTGGCGCCGAAGAAGCGCAGCATGGGCTCCCGGAACGGATAGACGAGCAGCATAAGAAGCACGGATGCCACGGCCAGAAGAAGAAAGCTGTTAGCCAGGATCTGCTTTGCCCGTTTGGCATTACCCTGTCCGAGACTCATGCTCATAAGCGGCGAACCTCCGATCCCTACCCAGAAGGCAACGGATCCGATCATGGTCACAACGGGGCTGCATACACCTGCTCCCGCCAGTGCAAAGGTTCCGGCCTCCGGGATATTTCCTATATACATGCGGTCAACGATACTGTAGAGAACGCTGACAAACTGAGCCATCATGCTGGGGATGGCGATCCTCCATACGAGCTTTTTTATATCATCAAGGCCCAGATCATTTTCTATGGTCATTTCCGATTCCTCCGTTTGGGTCATCTTTGGAGGGCAATTTGCCCATATCCCTTCATTTTACACAGAAGACATGGAAAGTCAATGGGAAGTCAATGAGCAGGAATAAAATTTACAAATATCCGGATGTATGGTATACTGATACCAAAGTCACCTTTGACTGCATAGGAGAAAGATATGAAAGAAGATAAAAAGGTCAGAAATTTGCTGCAGATATATTTGCAGTGGCCGCTGGTGCTCTCGATCCTGATGCTTTTTGCCAATGCTGCAGTATTGTTCTTTTCCAGTCAGGCAGGTATTGCCATGTCTGTATTTACAATACTGTACCTGATCTGTGCAGGCCTCCTCTGGTGGTACGGAAAAAAGAGGCTTATGTCCGGACTTGTGGCATTCGGGGCCGATTACAGCTGGAGCCAAAAGCAGCTTCTGGCATCCATGGAGCTTCCCTACGGAATCGCAGATACGGATGGACGGATCCTGTGGACGAACCGTGCTCTGACAGAGATCCTCAGGGAGGAAAAGGGAGCCAGAAGAAATCTTACAGTCCTGTTTGACGGAATTACCGCAGAGGAACTGGAAAAAATGGAACAAAGCCTGGAGGTTCACAGCTCCTACGAGGATGCTGAGTACCGGATCAGCGTAAAGAAGGTCACGATCTGTCCCGACAGCGATATTATGGATAAAAATGAGTCCCGGGACGGAAGCCAGCAGCTGCTGGCGGTCTATCTCTATGATGAAACGGAGATCCGCGGCTACATTCAGGCGATCACCGACCAGAAGATGGTGGCAGGGCTTATCTATCTCGATAACTATGACGAGGCACTCGAGAGCGTAGAGGAAGTGCGCCGTTCACTTTTAGTTGCCCTGATCGACCGGAAGATCAACAAATATATCTCCGGCATCAACGGAATCGTCAAAAAGCTGGAAAAGGATAAATACTTCTTTGCCATCAAGCAGCGTTACATGCCGCGTCTTGAGGCGGAGCGCTTCAGCCTGCTGGAGGAAGTAAAGACCGTTAATATCGGAAATGAGATGGCGGTAACCTTGAGTATCGGTATCGGTATGAACGGCGATACCTATACGCAGAATTATGAGTATGCCCGGATCGCTATCGATATGGCCCTTGGGCGCGGCGGAGATCAGGCTGTAGTAAAGAATGGCGGAAAGATCCTCTATTTCGGCGGAAAATCCCAGCAGCTCGAAAAGACAACGCGTGTAAAGGCGCGTGTAAAGGCACATGCGCTCAGAGAGCTTCTGGAGACAAAGGATCGTCTTCTGATCATGGGACATAAGATTGGGGATATCGATTCCTTCGGCGCAGCGATCGGAATGTACCGGATCGCCGTAGCGTTGAATAAAAAGGCATATATCGTGATCAATGAGGTCACCTCCTCGGTACGGCCCATGATGGATCGATTTACCGGAAACAGTGACTATCCTAAGGATCTGTTTGTCACCGGCGCGGAAGCAGCAGAACTGGCAGATCCCAGCACCGCACTGGTGGTTGTGGATGTAAACCGTCCCAGCTATACAGAGGAGCCGGAGCTTCTGGAGCTTGTAAAAACGATCGTTGTTATCGATCATCACAGGCAGTCCAGCGAGGTGATCTCCAATGCGACGCTGTCTTATGTGGAACCCTACGCATCCTCGGCGTGTGAGCTGGTGGCTGAGATCCTGCAGTATGTAGCGGACAGTATCCGGATCAAATCTCCGGAGGCGGATGCCATGTATGCCGGAATCGTGATCGACACAAATAATTTCACGAATCAGGCGGGTGTCCGCACCTTTGAAGCAGCAGCATTTCTGCGAAGAAATGGTGCAGATGTCACTCGCGTAAGAAAGCTGTTCCGTGATAAAATGGAAGACTATAAGGCCAGAGCGGAAGCAGTCCGTCAGGCAGAAGTATTTGAGGGAGCCTTTGCTATCAGTGTATGCCCGGCAGAGGGCGTGGAAAGCCCGACGATAGCGGGAGCCCAGGCGGCAAACGAGCTGCTGGATATTATTGGCATCAAGGCCTCTGTGGTATTGACACCTTATGAAGGAAAAATATTTGTAAGCGCCCGCTCCATTGATGAAGTCAACGTTCAGGTAATGATGGAGAAGCTTGGCGGAGGCGGGCACAGAACGATAGCGGGAGCCCAGCTGACCGGTATGACTGTCGAGGAGGCAAAGAACAAGGTCAAAGAGGTGATCCTTGCAATGAAGGAGAAGGGAGAAATTTAAAATGGAAGTTGTATTATTAGAGGACGTAAAGGCACTTGGAAAAAAGGGGCAGATCGTAAAGGTCAATGACGGATATGCAAGAAACTTTATACTTCCGAAAAAGCTCGGTCTGGAAGCAACGGCAAAGAACCTGAACGATCTGAAGCTTCAGAAAGCAAATGAAGCAAAGGTCGCAGCAGAGCAGCTGGCAGAAGCAAAGGCATTGGCAGCAAAGATCGATGAGCTTTCCGTGACTGTTTCCATCAAGGCCGGAGAAGGCGGCAGAGCCTTTGGTTCTGTTTCCACAAAGGAAATTGCAAAAGCGGCAGCGGATCAGTTAAAGCTGGATATCGATAAGAAAAAGATGGTACTTCAGGATCCCATCAAGAGCATCGGAACCTTTGAAGTACCGATCAAGCTTCACAAGGAAGTAACAGCAAAATTAAGAGTCAAGGTCGTAGAGGCCTGATCGTAAGGTAGACTTTTTGGAGGAAACATGGAAGAAGCGCTAGTTAAACGGGTGCTCCCGCACAGCGTAGAGGCGGAGCAGTCTGTGATCGGATCCATGCTTATGGACAGGGATGCGATCATCGCCGCCTCGGAGATCGTTGTCGGTGATGATTTTTATCAGCGTCAGTATGGCGTCATGTTCGAGACCATGGTTGAGCTTTTTAATGAAGGAAAGCCGGTCGATCTGGTCACACTTCAGGACAGACTGAAGGAAAAGGACGTTCCCCCGGAGGTCTGCAGTCTGGATTTTGTCCGCGATATTATGGCTACGGTTCCGACCTCAGCCAATGTCCGCTCTTACTCGACGATCGTACATGAAAAGGCGGTCATGAGGCGCCTGATAAAAATAAACGAGGAGATCGCCAATTCCTGTTATGCGGGAAAGGAGAGTTTGGATACGATCCTTGGAGATACGGAAAAAAGTATTTTCAATCTTCTCCAGAGCAGAACAGGCGGTGATTTTGTTCCGATCCGGCAGGTCGCATTGAATGTTCTCGATAAGATCGAGCAGGCGACCCGCTCTAAGTCTACGGTTACCGGAATTGCAACGGGCTTTATCGATCTGGATTACAGGACATCCGGATTGCAGCCTTCGGATCTTATCTTGATCGCGGCCCGTCCGTCTATGGGAAAGACGGCCTTTGTTTTAAATATTGCGGATTATATCGGTGTCCGAAGGCAGAAGACCTGCCTGATCTTCAGTCTGGAAATGTCAAAGGAACAGCTGGTTAATCGAATGCTGGCAATGGAGTCAAATGTGGATTCTCAGAAGCTTAGGACCGGAACGCTGTCAGAGGCTGACTGGGATGCCGTAGTAGAGGGAATCGGCAGTATCGGAAACTCCAAGCTTATTATTGATGACACACCGGGTATCTCTGTTATGGAGCTGCGCTCCAAGTGCAGAAAGATCAAGCTGGAGTATGGTCTGGATCTTGTAATGATCGATTATCTGCAGCTCATGACAGGAAGTGCAAAAAACGGTGATAACCGCCAGCAGGAGATCTCGGAGATCTCGCGTTCCTTAAAGGCTCTTGCCAGAGAGCTCAATGCGCCGGTCGTTGCACTGTCCCAGCTTTCCCGTGCCTGCGAAACGCGAACCGATCACAGGCCGATGCTTTCCGACCTTCGAGAGTCGGGAGCCATCGAGCAGGATGCTGACGTCGTGATGTTTCTTTACCGTGATGACTATTACAATAAAGACACGGATACGCCGAATGTGGCTGAGGTTATTATCGCCAAGCAGAGAAACGGCCCCATCGGCACCGTTAATTTAGGCTGGAAGCCGGAGCTGACCCGATTTGTAAATATTGCAAAAGAAGGATAAAAGAATAAGTAAAAAAGATAGATCCTGTATACGGATAGCCGTGTGGCCTTCTGTATACAGGATTTATTTGTAATAATCGGCGAATATGGCTCATATACTGTTAACAGAAGAAATTAACAGGGGAAAGGAAGCGGACAACCATGTCAGAAAATCATTATCTGATCTCCGATGCCTCAAAGCAGGTCGACGTGGAGTCTCATGTTCTGAGATATTGGGAAGAAGAACTTAATATAGATATACCCAGAAATGAGATGGGGCACCGTTACTATACGGATCTTCATGTCAGAGTATTCAGACAGATAAAGCAGCTGAAGGAAAAGGGGTATCAGCTAAAGGCAATTAAGCCGATCATGAGCCGGATCATGGAAAATAATGGGGAAGTGGTTGTCCCGGATAATGTTTTGGAGGAGGATATTGTGGCAGCTTTAAAGGAATGCGTAGACAAGGAAGAATGCGGAGAAAATACGGAGAAAAAACTGGAAAATATGGATGACAGAGAAGTTACATCTCTCATGGCAAAAGAGCGGGCAGAGCAATTCCGGGCACTGATGATCCGGATGATCGGACAGGCGATTGAGGAAAACAATGAAAAGCTGAGTCAGGATATCAGCCGAATGGTCAACGAGAAGGTGCTAAAGGAGATCGATTACCTGATGCGGGTATCGGATGAGAGAGATGAAGAACGTTTCAGACAGTTAGATGAAACGATCCGGCTGTATCAGCGGGAGGGGAAAGGAAAGGCAGAGGCGGCAGCGGCCAGGCTTCCGTTTTTCCCGCTGCACCTGAATCGAAGGCTAAAAAAGAATCGATAAAAACTAGTCAAGCGGATATTCGCAATTGAAGCCGGGGACTTACTTGATTCGGTTAAATATGATAAGATAATAGCGATAAAAGGAAGAATAAAGTACGGAGAATATGTATGAAAAAACTATTATACATCGATGCATGCGTAAATCGCGATAGTTCCAGAACGGAAAGACTTGCAAAGGTATTGCTGGAAGAAATCAATAAAAACGGGGAGTACGAGATCGAAACACTGAACCTTGAGGACGAGGATCTGAAGCTCTTTACAGGAAAGGAGAGTGCAGGACGCGAACGGCTCACAAGAGTTGGAAGCTTTGAGGGGCCGCTCTTTGATTATGCAAAGCAGTTTGCAGCAGCGGATCGGATCGTTGTGGCGGCTCCGTATTGGGATTTCACCTTCCCGGCAAGATTGAAATGCTATATTGAGCAGATATGCGTGCTCGGTCTGACCTTTACGTTTTCCCCACAGGGAATCCCCGGCGGCTTATGCCGTGCAGACAGTCTTCATTATGTTACGACTGCCGGAGGTGCGATCGGAGATCTCAATCTCGGCTATGAATATGTCGAAAAGCTCTGTAAAGTATATTATGGGATCCCCAAGACAGTTTGCTACACGGCCGAGGGATTGGATATAGAGGGAAATTCCGTAGAGGAGATTATGAAAGAAGCGCAGGAAAGAGCGATCCGGACTTACCGGGAACTTGTATTATAAATAATATCGGGGGCAAGGTCTTTCCCCCACTTATGAACAAGCTCATGTGGATGAAAGACCTTTTGACCCTGACATCTTATTTATTTTCAAGTCGAACGTCAGTGAGACTTGGCGCGTGATTCTGGTGTGCATCCTCGCGGAGCGTTTATCTCAGTGGGAGTCTTCTCGACGGAGATAAATAATCGGATCGTCATATCCGAAGGTTCTCTTTCCGTTCACTTCCATACTCTCTGATACTTCAAGACTTGTATCCGAAAATTTTTCCCACAGCCGGAAGGTTACGACCGGTGAAAATTGACTTGTACTGCCGCCCTCCCATACACCATTTTTTTCGCGGTAAAGTGCAGGAGTGAATTTTTCGGAAACCTTCAAGCTGCTATACTCTACAGGCTGCATTGTACTGTAGGAGAAGGTATTCTTATCCTCCCCTTCCGGAATTTCGTAGGAGGTCAGTAAGACACCCTCATCTGTTTCCGTAAAAAGGAAAAGATGCGGCGATGCGTGCCGTTTTCCGTTTGTTTCGTAATAGCTTTCTTCTATGAGAAATCTGCCCTCAAAATTTGTGGGAAGATTTATTATCTTGTCATTGCAGACTGTATTTACATGCTCGGCAAAGGGAAATACTTTTCCGCTTTCTTTCATTGCTTTGAACTGTTCGCTGTTGTCAAAATGTCCTGTTATCAGGTTCATAAATGCATCTAAATTCATTGTGCATACCTCCAATAAAAGCGTGTATTATGGGCACATTAGTGCCTTTGGGCAATAGTAAATTCCGGAGGGACTTTTTGCCCTACAGGAATCATAGCTTTCACGCTTGACTGTAACATGGTCTTTCTTATAGAACAAAAAAGCTGCCGTATATTACATACCGGCAGCTTTTATGTATCTCAGTAAGAATTAGCCCTCGCTGATTGCACCTGTAGGACATACTCCTGCACATGTGCCGCAGCTGATGCAAGCATCTGCATCGATCTCATATTTGCCATCGCCCTGAGCGATTGCGTTTACCGGACATTCTCCAGCGCAGCTTCCGCAGCTAACGCAAGTGTCGTTAATTACATATGCCATGATAATTACCTCCTTTATTAATCATTGTATACATTCTATAATAAACGTTGGAAATATTCAAGTGGAAATTTCAAGAAAATGATCTTTTACTCCGGCTCCGTATAGTATCCCGGGGCGTAAATTTCCATAGAATAATAGACAAAATCTGACATTTCGCTGCGGCTTGCAAATATCTCCGATCCATATTCAGTCGTAAGTGCGTGGATCTCATCTTCTGTTTCATTGCGGATCGCCTCTTTTCCGTTCAGAAGCTCCGCATAAATATCCTGTCCGCTCTGCTCTGTGTTTACATATCCAAATTCGTACATGATCGATTCGATCACATCAGCCAGCTCATAGAAATAGACCTCTGTGGTAGCAGTTGCACTGATGCCATGAAGCTGGTTCGTTGCGGTATCAACGGAGATCGTAATGGTTCCGATATATTCATCACCATGTGAAAGGGAGTAATCCTGATCTGTGTTGTACCAGCTGGAATCATTGTTCGCAAAATTATAACTGAAGGAATCCCTGTCCCAAACGAGGATGTCCCGATCTACCAGCGCCTGTTCTAAGGCAGCGTCGATGTCCTCCAGATATACATCATAATGTCCGTAACAGTTACAATTTATCCCCGCTTCTATAACCTGCTCATCGGAAAGCTCTCCGTCATCGTATACTTCAGATACCTGTTCCTCGGCGTCAGCGTAATACCCCTTCGGAGCCTCGGCAGAAAATATGTCCCGGATTGCACAAAATGAGTTCTGAACAGCCCGCTTTGCATAAACAAACAGACTTCCGCCGGCGGACAGAAGAAGCCAGAGGATCAAAAAGATCACTACACCGCTGCGGGATTTCCTATGTTTACGTCCGTAGCTGTTACGATCTGAGTCCCGGACTGTACCGGAGGAAAACGTCATATCCGAGGTCGGTGCTGTGAGTGGGGTACGAGCCGTGTCGTAGGCCTGTGCTGTGCGTGGGGTACGAGCCGTGCCGGAGGTCTGTGCTGTGAGTGGGGTACGAGCCGTGCCGGAGGCTTGTGCTGTGTTTGAGGCTCCGGCAGCAGATGAAGCCCGGTTTTTGTGAGTCTCGAGCCCACTGTTATGATAGAGGCAGTCGGTTTCATGCTGTGGATGCCGCTCATTTAGATAATAATCCACATCCTGCCAATAGGGGTGCAGAACGATCCGTTTACATCCTTTGCAGTACAGACCGGAGGTCATTTTCTGATCGCAGTACGGACAATATTTATCTTTCATTGTATTCCTCTTTTCTCAATAGCGGTCTTTGAGTTCTTTGGTTTTTACAGGAGATGGGTTCTTTTCGGAAAATCCTCCTTGTCAAGCGGGGGGAAAAGTATTATACTTTTCCTGTTAGTACAATCGCATTATATCGTATTATAAGGAGGAACCACTCATGCAGGTAACAAAGGACATGCTCATTGGAGAGCTGCTTCAGTTAGATATTGACACAGCACAGATTCTTATGGGTGCAGGAATGCACTGTGTTGGATGCCCGTCTTCTCAGATGGAATCTCTGGAAGAAGCGTGCATGGTACACGGGATCAGCTGCGAACAGCTTGTAAACGTTCTGAACGAGTATTTCGCACGGAAGAACGAGCAGTAAGGATCTCTGATTTACTCAGATTTGGAAAAAACGGTATGACCATTCCGGTCATGCCGTTTTTTGATTCGGAAATTATTTACCGGATCACAGCTTTGCCAGAGAGGACAAAGCGTTCCTTTTGACGATCACATCGTAATGCTCCTCATAATGAGCCTCTGTGACCGCGTCATATTCAAGACGTGTCCCGTATTCGGAAAGTGCGTTGCAGATCCTTCCGAAGGACAGCCCGCTGGCTTCTCCGCGTTTTAAGACAAGATAATACTGTCCATTCTGTATGTTTTTGTAAAGCACACTGTAGCCCTTAAAATCCGAGCCGACCGCTTTGGCGGCAGCACATACCAGATCGAGGGAGCTGAAGCGGAAGATTCTGGACATACGGGATTTATCATCTTCCTCCTTTGGCGGCTCCGGAACGGTTTCCGAAACAGCTTCCTGCTTTTCAGAAGCAGTCAGGGCATTTTTAAGCATTTCTGCGCCATCTAAAAGCTCTGTGGGGAAATTCCCATAGGCACTCTCCAGATCCTCCTCACTTTGGGAAAATTTAGAAAATCTTGTATCAAGCTCCTCCGGATCTTCTACTTTTGTAATGATGAGCATCACGCTTTCATTGGCGAGAGGGATCGCCTCCACCATAAGAGGAATATCATCGGCCTCAAAGCCAACTTCATTTGATGCCCGCTGGATCATTTCACGGAACAGATTTCTGGCTTTTTCACTTCCGTAAGCAAGCTCGCTCAGATTAAGGTTCCGCACACTCAGATCCATATTGCTTAAGGTACAACGTATCTGATTTTCACTGATTCTCTCTATTTTCATTTAATCACTTCCTGTCTGTATAATAAAAGATGGAATTATATGCAAATGGGCGCAAAGATACATTTTTACTTCTATAATATACTATATAATATTCCTGTTTTGCAATGGTATGTAAAAAATTTATTAAAAATTTAAGGAAAGGAAGAAACCGGTTGTAAAAAATTTCAAGATAGGATTTATGAATAAATAAATGTATCAATTATTTAGATTTTCAATTGGTATTCATATATAGTAAATGATATAATCTGGTCTGCAAAATGATGAAAAAATATTGAGGAGGGAGTATGAAAATGGAGAGAGAGCTTGTAGACAAGTTCCGGACTGTCTTAGGGATCAAACGTCATATCGTTGGTATCCGGTTTCTTTTTATAGAAGAAGAATACCGTGATTGTGAAGCAGAAGAAATATCGACGAAGTGTACGTTCTGTGCGCTGACCGGCCGTGCTATGAACGGTCAGATGACCAAGGGAAAAGCAGACAGCTTCGGATGTCAGGGCGGGCCGGAGATGCTGGGTATGAAACCGGTATCAAACTATGTAAAATCCGGCAAGCAGTTTGATCGATTCCATCTGTACGAGGATCTGGCGGTTGCCAGAGAAGCACAGAACGACTTATGCTTTGTTGATCAGAAGATCTACGGCGTGTTGGTAGGGCCGCTGGAAGAAATGGAAGAAGCAGATGTTGTTATGTTTGTTGCAGATTGCTGGCAGATGATGCGTGTGATGCAGGGATATACCTATCATCACGGAATGGCCAAGAATATCGGCATGATCGGAAATCAGGGAATTTGTTCCGATCTGGTGGCTCGTCCATTTGTAAAGAACGATTTGAATGTTTCTTTACTTTGTCTGGGAGCCAGATTAAATTCTAAGGCAACAGACGGGGAATTGGGTGCGGGTATGCCGCTGCATATCTTCAAGGATGTGGCGAATGGTGTGCTGATCACCTTCAACGCCGCGACGGAAAAATCGCGGAAAGAAGAAGCTGCAAAGCGGTTAGAGGAAACAGGGTGTGAGCTGGGATTTGATATCGCGTATGACAAGATCTACGGAAGTTACGAGAAAGATGGCAAATATCCGGCAGAATTATACAAAAAAGAAAGGTATTAATAAGATAGCGCTATGAAGAAAAAAATTTGTATGGCATTGGCACTTGCTATGACGGTAAGTTCAGTTCTGGCAGGATGCGGTGTCGGTGCTAAGAATGAGGGCGTAACAGAGACAAAAGCAGTTTCAACGGAAACGAACACAGATACAAATAAAAATACAGATACAAGCACAGATGCAAACACAGATACAAGCACACGTGCAGATACATCGGTTATATATGGTACACCTACAGCACCGGTGGGAACCTTTAACCCGATCATTGCCTACATGGGAAGTGATAACCTGATCGATGATCTGGTATATTCCACTTTATTAGATATGAAACCGGATGGAAGCTTAACAGGATCCTTAGCAGAATCCTATTCCGTATCTGACGATCAGAAAACAATCGAATTTACACTTCATGATGGTGTAAAATGGCATGACGGGGAAGATTTAACTGTCGATGACGTTATTTTTACCTTAGAGTCCATTGCAATTTCACCGGACGATTTCAGCAAGGTATCCCGCATTGAAGGCGCAGCTGATTTCCGCGATGGAAAATCAGAACACATGTCGGGTATTACCGTTGATGGCAATAAGATCACCATCAGATTAACAGAGACCTATGCTCCGTTTTTAAACAAACTTGGCAGATACGGTATTATCCCGAAGCACATCTGGGGTGAAATTCCCTTCGAGGAGTGGGGAACGAAGACGGAGTTATTAAATAATCCCATCGGCTCTGGCCCATATATGCTTACAAAGTATAATTCAGGTGAATCGGTAGAATTAAAAGCATTTGAGGATTATTTCGAAGGTACACCGAAGATTGAAACATTTGTATTAAAAGTTGTGAATGGAGATGCAATTGCAGCAGAATTATCCAGCGGCAATATTGATATCGTAGATGTAAAAGAGCTGAAGAACTCAGAAGTTGAGGATCTTGAAAATGAAGGATTTGTAAAGCATTCTATCTCTGATGATATGTATCAGTATATCTCCTTCAATATGCGTATGCCGATCTTCCAAGATAAGAACTTACGTCAGGCGATTACCTATGCCATCGATCGTCAGAGTATTTTAGATAATATCGTGGAAGGCAGAGGTTCCTTGATCGGAGCTCCGTTTATTCCGGGCGGCTGGGCAGAACCGGCAGCAGGTGAGTTAAATGATTATGCTTACAATCCGGACAAGGCCATTGAATTATTAGAGGCTTCCGGTTGGAAGGATGAGGATGGAGACGGCATCCGGGAGAACAAAGACGGCGAAAAGCTTCAATTTACCCTGAGATGCTCCAATGACTCTAAAACAAGAGAAAATGCAGTATTATATGTAAAAGAGTGCTTAAAGAAGGTTGGAATCGATATTAATGTATCCATCGAGGAGGACAGCTTAATTGCAGATGATTGTATTTTCAATCACAATTTTGAAATGTATGCCTTAAACTGCTACTTTAGTTCCGATCCTGATCCGTATTCCTGGTGGCATTCAGATTCAGCAACAGATGAGCCGGGAGTCGGAAGCTTTAACTTTGGTTCCTATAAAAATGATGATGTAGATGAATATATTATCGAAGCAGAGAAGACCATGGATCAGAATGAGCGTGCAGCATATTATCTGAAGGTGGCAAAACAGATCAATGAGGATGCACCGATGATCTTCTTATATGTGCAGAACAGAGAGATTATGACCAATCCGAATTTAAAGGGATTTGATCCGGGTACATTTAATATCTACTACAATGTTGCAAATTGGGAAATGACTGAATAAGGATGATGGAGGAAATGGAATATATGCAGATATATTCCATTTCTTTAAATGAGGGAAAGATGAAGAAATATATTTGTAAACGTCTGGGGATCGCGGCCTTGATGCTGCTGGGAGTAACGATGATCATATTTGCCATTATTCGTCTGCAGCCCGGAAACCCGTTCCTGATGATGGTTCAGTTTGATACAGATCCGGCATTTATGGAGCAGAAGCTTCAGGAAATCGGATATTATGACCCGCTTCCGATACAATATGGAAAGTGGCTTCTTAGAGCTTTGCACTTTGACCTTGGTTATTCAATTCAATATAATGCACCGGTGGCGAATCTGATTGCGGATCGATTTGGAAACACCTTGTTATTAGCTCTTACCTCCTTTGCGATCAGTACGGTTATCGCCATTGGAATCGGTGTTTTATCGGCATTGTATCCCAATTCGATCATGGATCGGATCATGACGTTATTAGCATTTATCGGTGTGTCTATTCCGGTCTTCTTTTTCGGACTGCTGATGATCAAGGTGCTGGGTTATGATATGAAATTACTTCCGTTTTCGGGAATTGAAACCATCGGCAAGCATTATGAGGGAATGGCGAGAGCGAAGGATATTGCGAAGCATCTGGTACTGCCGGCCTTAACATCTGCCCTGACCCAGACGGCATCTCTTGTAAGATATACAAGAGCCTCTCTGCTTGAAACGGTTTCCGAGGATTATATTAAGACAGCCATGGCAAAAGGACTGACGAGAAAACAGGCGATTATCCGTCATGGCATGAAGAATGCAAAGCTGGCGATCATTACGGTTTTGTGCAACCGTATTCCGGATCTTCTGAGTGGTGCCCTGATCGTGGAGACCATCTTTGTATGGCCGGGAATCGGAATGCTGAACTATCAGGCGATCTTAAAACAGGATTATCCCATGATCATGGGCATTACATTGATGATTGCCGTGATTGTTATTATCTGCAACTTGGCAGCGGATCTTTTATATTCAGCTGCGGATCCAAGAATTCGATGTGAGGAGTGATTTGAAGGTGAAAAAGAGGAAAAATGAAGAAGTGCTTTTAAGTGCCGGTCAAATTGCCAGAAAGAAATTTTTTCAGAACAAAATGGCGGTTCTTGGATTGATCGTTATTATCCTGTTTGTGATCCTGTCGGTCTTTGCACCGCTCTTTACGAGCCTGGATCCCAACCAAACAGATCTGTTGAATATACGAGGGTGTCCGAATGCAGAGCATATCTTAGGAACCGATGATCTGGGGAGAGATATTTTTACAAGATTGTTATATGGCGGCAGAATTTCTATTGCGGTGGGAGTTATCTCCATGGCGCTGCAGCTGGCGATCGGTGTGACGGTAGGAACTCTTGCCGGCTATTTTGGCGGAATCCTTGATAAAATTGTGATGCGTATCGTGGATGTGATCATGTGCTTCCCGTTTTTTGTCATTGCCATTGCGCTGGCATCGGTATTAGGCGGAAGTATGACGAACCTTGTTCTGATCATCGGTATGCTGATGTGGCCCGGTATCGCCCGGATCGTCCGCAGTCAGGTTCTGGTGATCAAGGAAAATGAATTTATCATGGGTGCAAGAGCCCTTGGACTGAACTGGCTGGAGATTATATTTTCCCATGTGCTGCCAAATATTGCATCCTCTGTGCTGGTGGCATCTACTCTTTCGGTTGCCAGCGGTATTTTAATGGAAGCGACTTTAAGCTTCTTAGGACTGGGCGTCAATCCGCCGGATCCAAGCTGGGGAAATATGCTGGTAGCAGCCCAGAGTATGTCGGTGCTGAAAAATCAGTGGTGGATGTGGATCCCGGCCGGAACTGCGGTCGTATTGATGGTTTTGGCCGTGAACTTTTTTGGTGATGGCCTGAGAGATGCGTTGGATGCAAAAAGCAAAATAAGTGCGGGTGATTAAGATGGAAAAATTGATTGAAATAAAAAATTTAAGCGTGACATTCCATGATCTTGCAGGAACCCTCCATGCCATCACAGATTTAAGCTATCACATCAATAAAGGTGAGATCCTTGGAGTGATTGGCGAATCAGGCAGCGGAAAAAGTGTCACGTCAAAGGCGATTATGGGATTTTTAAACCCATCCTGTGTGACGGGAGAGATCCTTTACAAGGGCAAGGATCTTACAAAAATGAAAGAAAAGGAGATCTGCAAGCTGCGGGGCTCGAAGATCTCCTTAGTATTTCAGGAGCCGATGACCGCATTAAATCCGGTTATGACCATTGGAAAGCAGCTGGAAGAAATTCTGGTGATCCACAAAATCGGAAATAAGGCGGATAATCATAAAAAGATCATCGATACCCTGCATTTAATGAATATTGCGGATCCGGAGGCTATGATGCTCAAGTACCCATTTGAGCTGAGCGGCGGCTTGAGGCAGCGAATCATGATCGCCATGGCTGTGTTATGCGAGCCGGATCTGATCATTGCGGACGAGCCGACAACAGCCTTGGATGTTACCACCCAGATGGAGATCCTGAAGCTTCTGAAGAAGGTAACCTCGGTGATGGGCTGTTCGGTTCTGCTGATCACTCATGATTTAGGAGTTATTGCAGAATGTGCCGACCGCGTAGTGGTCATGTACCGAGGACGTAAGATGGAAGAATGCAGTATGAAGGATGTTTTTGAAAATGCGGTTCATCCCTATACACTCGGCCTGATCAAATCAAGACCGTCTAATTTTAACGGCAGATATTACACGATCGAAGGCTCTGTGGAATCCAATTACGGAGAAGCAAAAGGCTGCTTATTTCAAAAGAGATGTGATTTCTGCACAGAGATCTGCAAGACAAAAATTCCAAAGGAGAAAATTATTTCAGAAGATCATGTCGTTTCATGCTGGAGATGTGAGAGTAGTGAGGGGGACATGGCAGAATGAGTGAGACCATATTACGAGTAAACAATTTAAGAAAAGACTTTACCAATCGTCAAAGAAGAAAAAAAGGCCAGGACAATATGGTTCATGCGGTGAATAACGTTTCCTTTGAAATGCAGAGGGGCAGAACCTTAGGCTTAGTGGGGGAATCCGGATGCGGAAAATCAACTGCCGCAAAGATGGTCATGGGATTGATCCCGGTGGATGGGGGAAGTATCTACTATGAAGATATCTGTCTTGTGGATACGGAACAACATCGGAAGATAAAAAACAAAGAGATGGAGCAGCTGAGAAAACGGATGCAGATCGTTTTTCAGGATCCGTCCTCCTGTCTCGATCCGAGAAAAAATATCGAGCAGTTGATTTCAGAGGGAATCCGAAAGCATAAGATCTGTCCTAAGAACGAAATGCGGGATTACTGCATCGAGATGATGGATAGCTGCGGCTTAGAGCCATCCCTGCTGATGCGATATCCCCATGAGCTGTCCGGAGGACAAAAGCAGCGCGTAGCCATTGCACGCAGCTTCGCTCTGAAACCGGATTTCGTGGTATGTGATGAAATAACAGCAGCATTGGATGTGTCTGTGCAGTCCCAGATTTTAAACCTGCTTCTGGATTTGAAAGAAAAAACCAATGTCACCTATCTGTTTATCTCTCATAATCTGGAAGTTGTAAAATACTTCTGCGATGACATAATCATCATGAAACAAGGTGAGATTGTCGAGCGTGGAAATTGTCTGGAGGTGTATGAGAATCCGAAGGAGGAGTATACAAAGCTGCTTCTGGAATCCATACCGGGACAGATGATAGAACAGAATAAGTGGAATTAAGGATTTTCAGCCACGGTAAAAACAATTTTACAATCGAACTATGGAGGAACCTGGCAGAAGCCGGGTTCCTTTTCAGATACAATATTCCTGTTTTGCAATGGTATGTAAAATATTTATTAAAAATTTAAGGAAAGGAAGAATCCTGTTGTAAAAGGGAGAATTATGTATTAGAATGGATGCAGAGGTTATATTGCCGAAAGGAGGTGCAGATATCGAGGAACACGTTCTGTTTGGCAAATACCGGTTGTGCAGAAAGCTGGGCGTCGGACGTTCCGGAACGGTTTTTCTGGTCTGGCATACAGAGTTAGAAGAATACCGTGCAATGAAGGTAGTTCCGAAAACAATGTCCGACTATGAATCCTTTAAGAAGGAAGCCCTGTTTTTAAAGACACTCCGGCATCCCGGGATCCCTCTTGTCTATGATGTCGAGGAGGATCTTCATAACAGTTATCTTATCGAAGAATATCTTGAAGGCGAATCTTTATATGCTCTAGTGAAACGCTTGGGCAGCTTATCAATGAAAACGGCAGCTGAGATCGGAATTCAGATCTGTCGTCTCATTCAATTCATGAATACAGCAGATAATCCCATTTTATATCTTGATCTGCAGCCAAAAAATCTGCTGGTCTGCAATGGAACAGTTCGATTGATCGATTTTGACCATGCCCAATATGCAAAGAATGCGGCAGCGTTCGGAATCCGTTACGGAACCATTGGCTTTGCGGCTCCGGAGCAGTACCGGGGAGAGCCTCTGGACTGCCGGACGGACGTATATGCGATCGGTGCTCTCCTTTATTTTATGTACTTCGGAAAAATTCCGGAACGGGAATTTAAATTTGGAGAGCGGATTGCGAATGTCCGCTTTACTCGGATCCTCGCGGGGTGCATGGCTGAAAAAAAGGAAGAACGTTACCGGGATGCAGGAACGCTCATGCTTGCGCTTAAAGAGCTGGCAGAAGGGGAAGAAGGAGCAATAGAACCTCTTACAATTGTATTTGCAGGAGCAGCAAGGGGGATCGGAACGACCCACTGCGCTCTTGCCATATCCGATTTTATGATCCGGAACGGATATCAGGCACTGTACCGGGAGGACTGGGATACGGATACCGTCAGAATATTGGCGAAACGTATGAAAAAAACGGCAGACAAGAGCGGGCTTTTCCATATCGGCCGGCTGTATATGCGGCCGTATTATGGGGAAGCTGTCCGGCTTTTGTGTGGCTACTTTCCGATCGTGATCAGGGATACAGGGTGTCTCTGGATGGACGGCGCTCCTTTGCCGGAGGCAGCAGTCTATGTCTTAGTGTGCGGGAGCAGACCATGGGAGACGGAGAGTGTGATCCGTGGGGCCAAATATTTCACGGAACGCGGAAATACGATTCTTTTATTTAACCATACGGAAGAAAAATTCCGCCCGCCTGCGGAGTTTAAGGAATATGTCTGTCTGAATATGCCCTTCCTAACGGATCCGTTCAAAAAAAACAGTGATGCCGATGCTTGTTTCGAGAATATTATGGAGATCGGAACAGGAGGGATTGAAAAATGGAAAAAAGAAAGAAAAAGACGGAGATTCCTGAGACGAAAGCCCGTCTGACGGGAATTGCGGGAATAGGAAAAAGTGTTGGATGTACGCATTTTACGATCATGTATGCCAATTATCTTGCAGGCTTTTGCCGGAAAAAGACGGCTGTTATAGAATGGAATGACAGCGGTGATTTTGAACGGATCGAGAAGGTCTGCACCGGAAGGGTCGAAGAATACAGACCCTGTCATATATTGGAGGCAGATTATTATAAAAATGCGGGAGAAAAGGATATGGGTCTCATCCTTGACGAAAATTATGAGGAGATCCTGATCGATTTTGGGCCGTTGGATGATATGTCAGGAAATGAATTCCGACGATGCGAGAAGAAATTTATGGTCGTGTCCTTCAGCGAATGGCAGCAGGAGATGATCCGGGAATCCGTCTGCGGAAAATACAGGGCGGAGAAAAAGGGCTGGCAATTTGTCGCTTCCTTCGGAAGCGAGGAAACCAGAAAAGAATTTGAACGGCGCTTTGGTATTTCGGCAAAACGGATTCCGTTTTCAGCGGATGCATTTTCTGTTACGACAGAGTGCGGATCGTTTTTTCAGGCTCTGGCATGATATGCGGTAAAAATGATATATCGGCGGAAAGGTGTCACAGAATTCTCCTTGGGGAACGCCGATATAGGCAAGGGAGATAGAATGTATGGGCAGGAAAAGGAAAAGGTATAATGGGACGAAAGAGGAGAAGGATCTGGCAAAATATCAGTATCTGGGCGGATTAAAAAGATTAACGGAAAAAGGGATCCCGATCTATATGGACGGACATATTTCCGGGCCGCCGGACTGGGAAAAGCTGTTTGAGATACGAGAGGATAATATGTTCTATATGGGAGATTATGTTCAGGCGGAAACAGGAGGGCTCAAAGAGATACGCTTTGACAAGGTCTATCACAGCAGCGAGGAGGTAACAGGACAAAAAAATAAGAAAAAGTAGCGGCACTGGGAAAACATTTTCAGGAGATACTGTTCTGCCGGACGGCCCCTGACGGGTGGGTGGGAATCGTAACAAAAAATTAACAATTAGAGGTAACGGAACATGCTATAATGAGTGCGGATGCGCCTCTATTATTGGCGGCAGGATCCGAAAAATACAGACAGAAAAGAGAGAAAAAAATGAGGAAAGCAAAACCTGTGATCGCAGCAGTCAGTCTGCTGCTTATGATAGCGCTGGGGGTTGTCGGAGTACAGGTGATACAAAAATACACACCCTCGAGAGAAATGGCTGATCCGGAGGAAGTTTACGATGTGAGCGGGAATGAGGCTGCAATTCTTTATAATTATGAGCTTCAGGAGGAACACGGGATCTATGAGAACGGGCAGATCTATCTTCCGTTAGACTGGATCAATGAAAATCTGAACAAACGTTTCTACTGGGACAGCAAAGAGGAGCTTTTAGTATATGCACTGCCGGAACAGATCGTCTATGCGGACGCCGAGACAAAAGGTTCTAACGGCGCACCGATGTTGTTGCTTCGGGATGAAGGTGTATACCTCCCTCTGGGGCTGATCGCTAACTATACGGATATCCAGCTTTTGCCTTATGATAAGGGAGAGATAAAGCGTGTGGTCGTGAACAACTGGGGAAAAAGAGCTGTGGCGGAAACAAAGAAAAACGGGAAGCTCCGTGTAAGGGGCGGGATCAAGAGCCCGATCCTGTCGGAGGTATCTGCCGATACACAGGTAACCGTCATTGAGAGGCTGGAGAACTGGTCTAAGGTGCTGACACCGGACGGACACATCGGATATATAGAAAATAAACGTCTGGATGCTGCACAGGAGCAGAATTTTTCCGGTGACTTTATCGAGCCGGTATATGAGAATATCCGTCTGGACGAGAAGATCGTTCTTGTCTGGCATCAGGTGACAAGTCAGGAGGGCAATAAGACCCTCAGCTCGTTTCTGGAAAAGACTAAGGGAGTGAATGTGGTATCACCGACATGGTTTTCCCTTACGGACAATGAAGGAAATTATAAATCTCTGGCAAGCCGGGCCTATGTGGAGGAGGCCCATAAGCGCGGGCTTCAGGTATGGGCGCTTATTGATAATTTCAGCAGTGACGTTCAGACGGAAACGCTTCTTTCTTCCACAACAGTGCGGAGGACGCTGATCGAAAAGCTGATCGCAGATGCGAAGGAATACGGGATCGATGGGCTTAACATCGATTTTGAGAGCCTGAAAAAGGAGGCCGGAGTTCATTATATCCAGTTTATAAGAGAGCTTTCGGTGTCCTGCCGCAAGGAAAAGCTCGTTCTTTCTGTGGATAACTATGTTCCGGCCGCATATAACAGCTTCTACGACCGAAAGGAGCAGGGGATCGTTGCGGATTATGTCATTATCATGGGATACGATGAACATTATAATGGCAGTGAACCCGGCTCGGTAGCTTCTCTGAACTATGTTCGGAACGGAATAGAAGGGACGCTTAAGGAGGTTCCGAAGGAAAAGGTCATCGATGCCGTACCCTTCTATACAAGAGTATGGACAGAAGGAAATGATGGCGTGAAATCTTCCGCACTGGGGATCGCCGATGCAAAAAAGTGGATCGAAGATAATCAGGTTCCTCTTTACTGGCAGGAGGAGTTAGGCCAGTATTACGGAGAGCTTGACAGTGAAGCAGGCTTTAAGACGGTCTGGATGGAGGAGGAGAGATCGCTGGAGAAAAAGATGGAGCTGATCAAAAAGTATGATCTGGCCGGTGTCGCCTGCTGGAAGCTGGGGCTTGAGGATGCGGCAGCATGGGACTCCATTCAGTGGCAGTAAAAATTAACAGGAACGGTTCTTTTTAAGCTCCTTCGGGGATATATTCATAGAAACTATGGATCTTACGGAGGAGTGCCGGTGAGGAAACTGGTGTGGGAGGAGCTATGTGGTCTGGTGCTGCTTGTGATGGTGTTTCTCGGAGCAAGGTATGGGAGTGTCCGGGTCGCAACAACCGAGATCGCCGCTCAGAAGACAGCCGGAATTAAAACAGCTGGAATAAAAACAGCCGGGAAAACGATATCTGATCCGTGGAGATCCGGTACAGGAACGCAGCCGGATGCTCAGAGCCCGCCCGGAAAACAGTCGGCTTCTTCCGACAGGCCGTTTGTGGTCGTTATTGATGCAGGTCACGGCGGGGCAGATCCGGGAAAGATCGGGATCAACGGCAGTCTGGAAAAGGATATCAATCTGGAGATCGCCAAAAAGCTTTCGTGGTACTTAGAGCAGGCGGACGTACAGACAGTCCTGACCCGGGAGACGGATACAGGGCTTTACAGTGACGCGGATACAAAGAAAAAGATGGCAGATATGAAAAAACGCTGTGAGATCATAGCGGATAGCCATGCAGATCTGGTCGTCAGCATCCACCAGAACAGTTATCACGAGGAATCGGTATCCGGAGGACAGGTGTTCTATTACAGATCCTCGGAAAAAGGAAAGAGGCTGGCGGAGCTTTTGCAGAAGCGGTTTGACTATGTTCTGGGAGAAAAGAACCGCAGGCTGGCAAAGCCGAACGGAAATTATTATCTTCTGCTTCATGTAAAATGTCCCATCGTGATCGTAGAATGTGGATTTTTGAGCAATCGGAGGGAGGCAGCCCTTCTTGGGGATAAGGAATATCAGGATAAGCTGGCGTGGACGATTCATCTTGGCATACTCGAATATCGGAATAATAACTGAAAATAGTGCTTTTTGTATTTATTTTCTGGTAAAATGTGCTATACTGTGTAAAGGTCTATACATATACACAAGGAGAAAATGAAGATGAAAAAGTACATCCCGCTGTTGGCCAATGTTCTGGCACAGACGATCTTTGGCCTGGCCTATTTTTTCATAAAAATGGGCATGGCTATCGTTGATCAGGACACACTCAAGTTCCTTTCGTTCCGCTTTCTGACCGGTTTTGTTGTAATGTCCCTGATCCTTCTTTTCGGTATTAAGAAGGTGAATTATAAGAAGGGGTTTATAGGGCTGCTTTTGCTGTGCGGTCTGTTTAATCCCGGTATCAGTCAGATTTTGGAGACAACGTCCACCTCTTATGCTCCAACCTCCCAGATCGCCATGTATAATAGCATGCTGCCGATCATTATGCTGATATTTTCTGCACTTATCAACAAAGAGTATCCGACGAAGCGTCAGCTGACGTTCGTGTGTGTCTGTGTAATGGGTGTTTTCATTGCTAATCTGGTGAAGCCGGGAGCTACGGGAATGACAGCGATCGGCCTTTGCCTCATTATTGGCACAAACATTGCGGTAGCGATAAACAGAGTGCTGGTCCGCCGTGCGTCAGCCATATTCACCTCGTATGAAATTATTTATGTGACAACAGGAATGGGAGCGCTGCTGTTTAATCTGATCTCCATCGGGAAAAGTGCATCAGCCGGAAGTCTGCCGTCTTATTTTGACGGATTGATCTGTCCGCAGTTTGGAATTGCTGTTTTATATACAGGGATCGCTTCCTGCGTGATCGCCTTCCTGTCTATGACTTATGCGTCGGCAAACCTACCCTTTGCCGTTTACGCTTCTACCTGTACCCTCAGCACCGTGATCGCGATTATTTCCGGCGTAGTTCTGCTCCATGAAACATTTAAGCCGATGCAGGCAATCGGAACCGCAGTGATCCTGCTTGGTATTATCGGCATCAGCCTTTCTTACGATAAAAAAGATGAGAAGGCCAATAAATTCAGGCTGAAAACAGCCGAAAAAGAGCCACAGACTTGAAGCGGTACTTACTCGATTCGGTTAAAACGACTCGGTTAAAACAGAAGTTGGACTTGATTTTTATGGAAAGAGGTATTACAATGGCTTTGTAAAAATGAATAACGTTCTTCGGGGCGGGGTGAGATTCCCCACCGGCGGTAAAAGTCCGCGACCTGCAATAGCAGTTGATCTGGTGAAATTCCAAAACCGACAGTATAGTCTGGATGAGAGAAGATATCGTGAAACAGGAGTTAGTTTACAGCCCCGGACTATTTGTATTGTCCGGGGATTTTTTATGTGACAGGGAATTCCTCGGAATTTCCTGTTATATAAAAAGGCACTGATGTGCCCAAGATGCGTACTCGCGCGAAGATGCAGATTGTCGCAAGCGACCGCCCTCGGCGCGAGAATGTGCTAAAATGTGTATGTCACTTACAGGGAGGAAGTAATTATGCAGCAAAACAAAGTTCTGAATGTGAGAAATGTAGTATTGATCGGTATGTTCGGCGCACTGGCAGCCGTTCTGGAAACCTTCCAGATCCCGGTTCCGTTTGCCCCGCCGTTCTACAAGCTTGACTTCGCAGAAACACCGATCCTGATCGGCGCCTTTGCACTGGGGCCCGTTCCGGCGGTCCTTATGGAGTTAGTGAAGAACCTTTTAAAGCTCCTGATAAAGGGAACGTCCACAATGTATGTGGGAGACCTCGGAAACTTTATCGGCGGATGCGCGTTTGTTCTTCCGGCATCGATCATTTACCAGAGACATAAGACAAAGAAGACAGCGCTGATCGGTATGGGCGCATCTATCGTTGCTGCAATTATCGCTGCAATTTTTGTAAACTGTTTCCTGACGATCCCGACCTACGCAAAGCTGATGTTCGGAAGCATGGACAGCATTATCGCCATGGGAACAGCGATCAACCCGGCCATCAAGAATCTTCCGACATTTGCATTGTTCGCTGTTGTTCCGTTTAACCTGTTAAAGTGCAGCCTGAATGCATTTATCACCGCTTTATTATATAAGCATGTAAGCGTGATCCTTCATTCCGGTCTGACAGCAAGAAAAGCGAAGGCGCCGGTAAAGAAGGACTAAGAAAACTATCCGGAACAATCAGTATTACAGAAAATTGCCGGGATGAGGATTGCAAGGTGCAAATCCTTGTGATAAACTGAATACCATCGAGGAAGATGAGCATCAGAAGGAAAAAATCCTCTGATGCTCATTATGTTTATGAAAGGAAATCAGCACAGTGAAAAGGCTGTGTCTGAGGAAAGAGCCGGTCAGAATGGATACGAAGATAATAAAAATTTCAGACAAAATGAATATAAAGAAAGAGGAGCTTGCAGAGGCAGGAGAGATCCTGAGAAACGGAGGTCTGGTGGCATTCCCAACGGAGACGGTTTATGGTCTGGGAGCCAATGCCCTTGATGAGGCAGCGGCAAAAAAAATATATGCCGCCAAGGGGCGTCCCTCCGATAACCCATTGATCGCCCATATTTCCTGCATGGAGGAGCTTCCGGCGCTGGTAAAGGAAATTCCGGAGGCAGGAAGAAAGCTTGCAAAAAAGTATTGGCCGGGGCCTCTCACGATGATCTTTTCCAAAAAGGACATTGTGCCCTACGGAACGACAGGCGGCCTCGATACGGTGGCAGTCCGCATGCCGTCGGATCCGATCGCAAACTGCCTGATCCGGCTTGCGGGAGTTCCGATCGCAGCGCCGAGCGCCAATACCTCAGGACGTCCGAGCCCGACAAAGGCGGAGCACGTGATCGAGGATATGAACGGTAAAATAGAGATGATCATCGACGGAGGGGAAGTCGGAATCGGCGTGGAATCTACGATAGTGGATGTGTCAGGCCCTGTTCCCACCCTGTTAAGACCCGGAGCCATAACAATGGAGATGCTCACAGAAACACTGGGACATGTGGAAATCGACCCGGCGATCTTAGGGCCGATGCGGACAGATATCAAGCCGAAGGCACCGGGGATGAAGTACCGCCACTATGCTCCGAAAGCGGATATGGTTCTGGTGGAAGGAACAATGGAGAATGTAGTAGCGTATATCAACCGAGAGGCAAAAAAGGCTGTGGAGGCCGGAAAAAAAGTCGGCATCATCTGCACGGAGGAAAGCCGGATGTTGTATCCGGAGGGGCTCCTTGAGGTAATAGGCAGCAGGAATCAGGAGGAAACGGTGGCCCATAATCTGTTTGCCGTTCTCCGGGATTTTGATGAACAGAAGGTAGATTGTATTTTTTCCGAGAGCTTTTCAAAAGACCGTCTGGGACAGGCGATCATGAACCGGCTGTGCAAGGCGGCGGGATACCACATTGTAAACGTCTAAACAGATGTTCGGATACAGGAGGAGAACGCAGATATGTCAGATAAGAGAAAAGGATATATTACATGGGATGAATATTTTATGGGAGTTGCCAAGCTGTCGGCAATGCGCTCCAAGGATCCCAGTACGCAGGTGGGAGCCTGCATCGTAAGTCAGGATAATAAGATCCTGTCAATGGGATACAATGGATTTCCCAAGGGCTGCTCAGATGATGAATTTCCATGGGGAAAAGGAGATTCCGATGAGTATAACGACAAATATGTCTATGTGACTCACAGCGAGCTGAATGCAATCTTAAATTACCGGGGCGGAAGTCTGGAGGGGAGTAAGCTTTATGTGACCCTGTTTCCGTGCAATGAATGTGCCAAGGCCATCATTCAGGCGGGGATCCGCACGATCGTATACGAGAGCGACAAATATGCGGATACACCTACAACAAGAGCATCCAAGAGAATGCTGAATGCGGCAGGTGTCCGCTACTATCAGTATAACCCTACAGGAAGAAAGATCGAATATTATGTATAAATGCCGGAGGCGGGTATGAAATTTTTACTTGCGGCGATCAACGCCAAATATATTCACTCGAATCCGGGTATCTACAGTCTCATGACATTTGCTAAAAAGCGGCTGCCGGAGGCTGAGATCGAGATCGGCGAGTATACCATCAATCACCAGATGGAACAGATATTACAGGATATTTACAGGAAAAAGCCGGATTTTGTCGGCTTTTCCTGTTATATATGGAACATTTCGTATGTGCTTGCCCTGACAGAGGATCTTCATAAGGTACTCCCGGATACGGAAATATGGCTGGGAGGGCCTGAGGTATCTTATGATGCAGTACAGGTGTTAAAACGAAGACCCGAGATTCGCGGGATCATGCGCGGCGAGGGCGAGCTGACCTTTTCAGAGATCGTAAGCACTTATGTGGAAAACGGGGATCTGAAGAATGCAGACGAGCTTCGCGGCATTACCTTCCGGGACGAGGATGGGAATATCCGTGAGAATCCCCCGCAGCGTCTTCTCTCAATGGATGAGATCCCCTTCTATTATAAGGAGATGGAGGGCTTTGAAAACAGGATCGTATACTACGAAAGCAGCCGTGGCTGCCCGTTTTCCTGCAGCTACTGCCTGTCCTCCATCGACAAATCGGTACGCTTCCGAGGTTTGGAGCTGGTAAAGAAAGAGCTGGAGTTCTTCCTTGAACACCGCGTTCCTCAGGTGAAATTTGTAGATCGGACATTTAATTGCAAAAGAGAGCATACTTTGGGAATCTGGAGGTACATTATGGAGCATGATAATGGTATCACCAACTTTCATTTTGAAGTATCGGCGGATCTTTTTGACGAGGAGGAGCTGGAGCTGATCGGCCGGATGCGTCCGGGTCTGATCCAGTTAGAGATCGGCGTGCAGTCTGTAAATTCCGATACGATCACAGAGATCCGGAGAAAAATGGATCTGGATAAGCTCGCAGCAGCGGTGGCCAGAGTTCATGGATATAAAAATACACATCAGCATCTGGATCTGATCGCAGGACTTCCTTATGAAGACCTGACGTCCTTTTTACATTCCTTCGATGCCGTGTTCCGGATGGAGCCGGATCAGCTCCAGCTTGGCTTCTTAAAGGTTTTAAAGGGCTCCTTCATGTCAGAAAAAACGGAGGATTACGGTCTTTTATATCGTGCAGAGCCTCCGTATGAGGTACTGTCCACCCGCTGGCTTTCCTACGGTGATGTGATACGCTTAAAGGCAATGGAAGCAATGGTGGAGATATATTATAACAGCGGACAGTTCGCCAATACCATAAGGCGGCTGGAAAAGGAATTTCCTTCTCCCTCTGCCATGTTTCTTGCATTGGCCGGATACTATGAGGAGAATGGACTTTCCGAGATCAGCCACAGCCGTCTTGCCAGATATGAGCTCCTTTACCGGTTTATCTGCGGCCGGGTAACGAAAAAAGAAGAATTGTCAGCCTACAGGGACTGCCTGATGCTGGATCTGTATCTGAGAGAGAATATAAAGAGCCGTCCCTCCTTTGCCGGCGATCCGTCACCATTTAAAGAGCCGATCCGGGATTTCTTTATCCGGGAGGCAAAAGCTCCCCGCTGGCTTTTCGGATACGAGGGCTGTGACAGCCGGCAGTTAAGTAAGATGGCTCACCTTGAAGTCATGGAAGATGGCAGCTTCCTTCTTTTTGACTATAAAAACCGGGATCCGCTTTCCTATAACGCTCGCGCGATCCGCTTTTTGCTGAAAAAAGGAGATGAGGATGGAAAGGAGGAGCTTTGCTATGACGGATTCGTATGTGGCAATTGATCTGGAAACAACCGGCCTCGGGGCAAAAAAGGAGAAGATTATAGAGATCGGTATGGTAAAGGTTAAGGGCGGCGAGGTCGTTGATACCTTTCATACGCTGGTCAATCCCTATCGTCAGATACCGGAACGGATCGTAAAGCTGACCGGGATCTGTGATGAAATGGTGCAGAATGCCCCGGGTATCGAAGCAGTTCTCCCTTCTGCCATCGCCTTCTGTGAGGAGCTCCCTATCTTAGGCCATCAGATTATTTTTGATTATGGATTTCTTGTCCAGGCGGCAGTAAACCAGAAGCTGACATTTGAACATTCCGGTATCGATACATTAAAGCTTTGCCGGAAGCTTATGCCTGCCGAAGCAAAGAAAAATTTGTCGGAGGCCTGTGTGTATTTCGGGATCCTTCCGGATACCTCCCACAGGGCTCTTTCGGATGCTATGTCCGCCCATAAGCTCTATGGGAAATTAAAGGAGAAATACGGGAGCGAAAAAAAAGAACTATTTTGTGATATTCCGCTGCAATATAAGGCCAAAAAAGAGCGAACGGCCTCGAAAAGGCAAAAACAGCACTTGCAGGATTTAATAAAATATCATAGAATAAATGTAACTGTCGCCATTGACCACCTGTCCGGAAACGAGATCTCAAGGATGATCGACAAGATCCTCTTTGCTTACGGAAGGATTCCCGAAGCGGAACGCAGACAGGCGGATATACGGCAGGAAAAGGCCGACGGTAAGCCAAAAGCCAAAAGCAGCGGAAAAGCCTGCTGCTAAAAATGAAAAAAGAGGTGAAGAAATTGCTTAATATGAATGATAAAAAGACAAGAAAGATTTTTTCTACAGTTGTGATCGTACTCGTTGTACTTGCAATGGTACTTCCGATGATCCTTGGCTCTCTTATGTCTGTGTTATAGTTAAATCAGGAGAAATTTATGAAACGATCTGTGTGGTGCGCCAGTGCGGCGGCCGTTGCGGCGGGAATGATCCTTATCGCACCGATGTCCACGCGCGCGGAAAGTAAGCTTCCGTCCGGTATTTCTGCTGCTGGGATCAGCCTTGAGGGAATGACGGAGGAGGAAGCCGGAAAAAAAATAAGTGATTATGTAGAAAAACAGCTCGATCAGGCGTTGACTCTCTCTATAGAGGGATCTGAGACAAAGGCGTCTGCGGACGCACTGGGGATCTTATGGGAGAATAAAGAAGCCATAAAGGATGGGATCCATGCGGCAACGCCCGCCGGAAGCCTGATAAAGCGTTATATGAAAACGAAGGAGCTCTCGGTATCACCGGTAGAGCTTCTGGTGGAGCTGGATATGGATGGGGAAAGGCTTACGGCCTTTATCCATGAAAACTGCCCGGATGCCGTACCGGATGCGGCAGACGCTTCCATTTCCAGAAAAGATGGGAATTTTATCGTCACTCCGTCTGTAACCGGGAAAACAGTCGATGCAGAAAATACAAAAAAGAATCTGAATGAAGCGATCAATACAGGGCTGGAGGACAGCTTAAAGCTTCAGGTAGCTGTAGAAGCAAGGGAGCCCCGGATAAAAACGGAGGATCTTTCTTCTATTAAAGATGTGCTGGGAACCTATTCTACAGATTTTAAAACGAGTGGAGCGGCACGTTCTACCAACCTCGCAGTAGGGACGGCAAAGATCAACGGACATGTCCTTCTTCCCGGAGAGGTTCTTTCCGGATACGAATGTATGCATCCGTTTACCTTAGAGAACGGCTACAAGACAGCAGGAGCCTATGAAAATGGAAGATCTGTGGACAGTATCGGAGGAGGAGTCTGTCAGATCGCAACGACTCTTTATAATGCGGCTCTGCGGGCAGAAATGGATATTGTGCAGAGACAGAACCATTCCATGCTGGTATCGTATGTGAAGCCATCTATGGATGCGGCCATTGCCGGAACGTATAAGGACATCAAGATCGGCAATCCGTATGATACGGCGCTCTATATAGAGGGCTATACCTCCGGAAAAACGCTGACCTTTACGATCTATGGAAAAGAAACAAGACCGTCAAACAGAACGGTAAAATATGAGTCGGAAACTCTGCAGACGATCGATGCGGGGCCACCGATAGAAACAGTGGATCCGTCCCTTCAGCCGGGGCAGAGAGTCCGCGTAGAGTCTGGACATACCGGTCTTAAATCAAAGCTGTATAAATGTGTCTATGTGGACGGCGAGCTGAAGGAAAAGACGCTTTTGAACACGGATTCCTACAAAGCTTCCAAGGCAGTCTACCGTGTCGGACCGGAAGCACCGCCGCAGGAAACGGCAGTATCGGTTCCTCCGGCAGGAACGGAACCGGCGGCAGTGGAACCTTCTGCACCCACCGCAAACGAAGGGCAGACCGAAGAATTTCAGCAGACAGGGCCGGGGGCTTCTGCCGGGCCGGAAATAGCACCGCAGGGGTCCGGATATGAAGGGCCGTCAGCGGAAAATATAGGCCCGGGCTTTGAACCGTAATACAGGGGAAAATATGAGAAAAATAGACAGAGCTCCCCATGGAATGGGGAAATTTATGCCGGGACAGGATCTGGTCGTTGCCGGAGTGATAGGAAAGTTCGGTGCAAGAAAAGCCATGGAAACAAGATCGGCGGCATTAACCGCCCGGTTTCATCCGACGTTTCTTGATCGGCTGGAAAAATCGGTAAACGAAACGATCGATCTTACTCCGGATCGTATGGAGAAGCTTGCAGTTACTGAATGGGAGTATGTGGAGGAGGGCGGCATTTTGGCCGCCCTCTGGAACATATCAGGGGCGTATGAGCAGGGAATATCCTTTTCCCTGTTAAAGATCCCGGTCTCTCAGGAAATTATTGAGGTATGTGAGCTCCTTGATCTTAACCCATACCGTCTTTGGTCGGGTGAGTGCCTTTTGCTTGTAACAGACCACGGACAGGATCTGGTGGACTGTCTGACCGAACAAAAGATCCGTGCCGCTGTGATCGGAAAGGTAGATCAGGGAATTGCAAGAAAAATGACGGGAGTAGGCCAAACGGGATTCCTCGAAAGACCCAGAATAGATGAGGTAGAAAAGCTATGAACGTTGTACTTTATGAGCCGGAAATGCCGGCCAATACAGGAAATATAGGAAGGACCTGCGTGGCCACCGGTACGAGGCTCCATCTTATAGAGCCGCTGGGCTTTAAGCTCAGCGAAAAGCATCTTGTCCGGGCCGGACTGGATTACTGGGATAAGCTTGACGTAACGGTATACAGTGATTTTCAGGATTTTTTAAACCGAAATCCGGGAGCAAAGCTCTATATGACAACGACAAAGGCCAGAAAGGTTTATACAGACGTGAAGTATGATCCGGACTGTTTTCTGATGTTCGGGCCGGAAAGCCGGGGGATCCCGGAGGAGCTCCTGGTGGAACACGAGGAGTCCTGCATCCGGATCCCTATGTGGGGCGATATCCGCTCCCTGAATCTTTCCAATTCCGTCGCGATCGTGCTATATGAGGCACTGCGTCAGAATGGTTTTGAAAAGATGACCATGGAAGGTCATCTTCATCATTTAGAATGGAAATAAAATTATAATTCAAGGTCACCGGTGTTATATCGGGTGACAGGTTTCTTCCAAAAAGCCCTTATGGATTCGATCCGGGGCTTTTTATATTGGAGATAGATCTTATTTTTCGGAGGCCAGTTAAACATCATCTGGAAGCGTTCATCCTCGGTCATGGCTTTTTCGGAAAAATAGATATACAGAGTTCCGGTCTTTTTTTTGTTTATCTGACGGAAAACCTTAGAACCGGCAACGCCGACCTCAACGATCTGATCCCAGCGCAGCGTTTTGATGACCTTTCCGAGAACAGAGCGGCTGATCCCGTCCGGGCCGATGGAGATCACCGAGCCGTGGGATAAGGAGATCATAAGAAAAAGCAGGGTGATCAAGGTGAAAATAATGGATACTGCCGTTCCCTTTAAAAGAAAAGTGGTCACAGCCAGAACAGCAGATAAAACTGTAGTGGACAGGGAAACGACCAGCTGAAAAGGGTTGACGATAAATCGTGAATCTTTCATTTGTGGAAACTCCTTTAAATTTAAATTTCGGTAAGAGAAAACGGGATCTGGTTGGCCCGGAGCATCTGTGCCTCCCGGCGATGACAGGTAAAGATAAGCATCTGACTGCTGCAGGCCTTAGCGAGCCAGCAAAGTGCAGTGCGAAGCCGTTCGTCATCGTACTGAGTAAAGCTGTCATCAAAGATAAGCGGAAACGCTTCCCCGCTGCCCTGCAGCAGCTTTGCCGCAGCCAGTCGGAGTGCGAGGTACACCTGATCCATAGTTCCGCTGCTGACGCTTTCAATCGGAACGAGCTTATAGCGGGTGTTTAAGAACACATTGAGGCTCTCATCGATACTCATACTGTCATAGACACCTCTGGTAATTCCGGTAATGAGGCGGGACGCTTCTTTATTCAGATAAAGGCCGAAGGAATCCCGGATCGAGGAGGAGAGCTCGGTCATCGTCTCCTGCGCAAGATCGATGGCGGCGATCTGCTCCCGAATCCGGTCATTTTCTGCCAGAACGCGTTTTAATGCGGCCGCCTGATTTTTGCAGTTATTCAGGTGCTCCAGACGTTTTTCAAGCTCCCACTGAGTCCGCTGCTGCTTTTCGATCATTTCACTGCAGGAATTTTGACGCTGCTGTAAGGAGTTTAAATCCTCCATGTGCTTTTTCAGTTCTTCCTCCGATTTCTGTATCATTTCACACAGAGTAGAAAATTCTGCCATTCTTGCCCGAAACGCGGTCATGGCATCCTCAGAAACAGAGGGATCCCCCAGATATTGATTAAAACAGCCGGATAAAATATCCGTATTTTCCTTGAGAATGCGCGCGTATTTTCGGCTCTTTGCCGTGAGCAGGCAGCCGAGGACGAGAAATAAAACAGCGGCTGAGCCTAAAATTGCGGCAAAGGGAAGAAGGGAACGGGCACCGCTAACGATAGAATATCCTGCGGCGCCGGTACAGCCGGCACAGAGAAGAAACAGGAGCACAGACAGGATCCTGCGCGATCTCTTTTTACATTGTGCCTGCGCCTCCAGATAATTTTTATAGCCGGCCTCACATCGTTCCAGACAGTCCGTTACAGAGGCCTGACCGGTAAACTGGCTTTTTTCCAGAACCTGTCGGGCATTATTTATTTTCTCCTCCAGAGCAGTCTTTTCGTTTTGGGTATTCTCGATAACCCCCTTGACCTGAGAACGCATCGTCTGGTAGGAGGAGAGCTGGTTTTCATACTGCGGGGAGGCGATCTCTGCATCTACGCTGCGGATCTCGGCGAGAAGGGCGGTATATTCCCTTGAGGCATCCGGCACCAAACCGGCCTCCAGCTCCTTCTTCTGGTTTTTTAAAAGCGCGGTTGCCTTGGTGATGTTTAAAGAAATATTGCCGGTGGTGTTCATATTGGCAATATAGTTTTTCAGCTCACTGACCATTCCGTCCTCGGTGGCGCTTTTCAGCTGTCCGATACTGATGGTATTATTATAGGTAATTTCATTTAAGCCGTTGAGAATGCGGTTCATAAGAGCCTTTGAGGGCTCCTCCTCCAATCCCCGCGTTTCGTTTATGATCCTTACGGAGCGATCTTCCTTCCTGAATTTCCGCTCGATCCTGTATATGAAGCCATTGCTTTCCAGCCGGATCCAGCCGGCGTAGGAGCCGCTGTTTTCCCACGGCTCAAATTTGGAATAGAGATCGTTTCGGGAGGCGCGTCCCCGTCCCCGTTCGATGCCAAAGAGCATTCCGCGTATAAAAGTATGGAGCGTTGATTTTCCGGCTTCATTTTTTCCGTAGATCACATTGATCCCGTCTTCCAAGGAGATGGTACGGTCATGGAATTTCCCGAATCCGTCAATATGAAGTTCAAGCAGTTTCATTTTTCGTATCAGCTCCTTTCATCTTTTGTCATGAGAAGCGCATGGATCCCATAGTACAGAGCCTTCTTCTCCACCGGGCTCATATTATCCTTCATCAAAGCCTGAATGTAAAAGCCGATCATATCGCTTGGATGCTCTGCAAACAGAGCATGGAAATCGTACTGAGGCTCTGTTTCATCGAGGATTTCCACAATATTCCATTGACCGGAAAGGTAATCCAGATCAAACTGGATATCCGGATCTCTCATGCCCCGGATGCGGAAGCGGTAGATATTGGAAGCTCCGCGTTTTCGGATCTCATCTGCGATAAGCTGGGAGAGCTCGGTATTGGAGGTGGCGGGAGTGACATTGATGATAAGGGGAATATACTGGGCCTGTGAGATCGCCTTGAATTGTAAGGAGGTCACCCGACCGGTCAGGTCATCGATCTCACCGATAAAGAAGCCGTGGGGCCCTGTCTCCGTCAGATCCAGAGGCTCAGGAGAACCGGGGTAGGCCATCCTGTTTTCCACGAGAATCCCCGGCTTGTGGATGTGCCCGAGGGCAATGTAGGAAAACGGGGAAGCAGCCAGAGCATTCTTGTCAAAGGGTGCATGTCTGGAATCTCCGCCATGGAGCATCAGGATCCGGATCCGACGGGTATCGGGGATGGAAAGTCCTCTCGTTTTATCCTCGGTGATCTCTGCCGTGTGGTAGCTGAAGCCATAGACCTCCGTATTCAGATCATCAAAATAGACGGAGCTCATTTCCTCATTCATTAGAAAGGTGACATTGGAGCACCAGCTAAAGCTGTAGAGAGCAGAGCTTTTCCGTATCCGGTCATGATTTCCGGCGATAATGACGACGCGGGTTCCGGGGATCGTGGAGAACAGATAATTGACTTCCTTGAGGTCACGGGCCAGCGGCTGGCGGTGGAACAGATCTCCGGAGATCAGAAGAAGATCGGCGCGATTTTCTCTGGCTTCCTCGATAATGGACTGGAAGGTCAGGCGTATAGCCTGTTCACGCTTCTTTCCCCACGGCCGGTCACTGTCCGGGATCATTCCCCAGTGGATATCAGCAGTATGGATAAATTTCATCAAAAATCCTCCGATCAAAAATAATTTGCCATAAAAAAGAGGGCGCTGCAAAGCAGGTTATTCGATCCGGATATGGCATATTACATAACAAGCAAATGCTATATCCGGCAGGAGTACCCTTGGCTTGCAACAGCCCCGTGGTAAATTATAAGTCGCAGTTGTTTACGGTGCGCGGGAACGGGATCACGTCACGGATATTTCCCATTCCGGTCAGATACATAACGCAGCGCTCGAAGCCAAGGCCGAAACCGGAGTGGCGCACGGAACCATATTTGCGGAGATCTAAGTAGAAGCCATAATCCTCTGCCTTTAATCCCAGCTCGTTCATTCTGGAGAGAAGCTTGTCATAGCTGTCCTCTCTCTGGCTGCCTCCGATGATCTCGCCGATTCCCGGAACAAGGCAGTCCATAGCAGCAACTGTCTTTCCGTCTTCGTTTAACTTCATATAGAAGGCTTTGATCTCCTTCGGGTAATCGGTAACGAATACCGGCTTCTGGAAGATCTTCTCTGTCAGATAGCGCTCGTGCTCGGTCTGAAGGTCGCAGCCCCAGAATACTTTATAATCAAATTCGTCGTTGTGCTCCTCCAGAAGGCGGATCGCCTCGGTATAGGTAACATGTCCGAATTCGGAATTTAAAACATGGTTCAGACGGTCTAAAAGTCCCTTGTCGACAAACTGGTTGAAGAAGTTCATCTCAGTCGGAGCATTTTCCAGAACGTAGCGGATCACATATTTTAACATTCCCTCAGCCATTGCCATATTGTCGTTGAGATCGGCAAATGCCATCTCCGGCTCGATCATCCAGAATTCAGCCGCATGGCGGGTCGTGTTGGAGTTTTCGGCACGGAAGGTCGGTCCGAAGGTATAGACGTTGCGGAAAGCCATAGCGTAGGTTTCCGCGTTTAACTGTCCGCTTACGGTCAGGTTTGTCGGTTTTCCGAAGAAATCCTGGGAGTAATCGATGGATCCGTCGGGGTTTTTCGGAACATCCGCCAGATCCAGAGTCGTTACCTGGAACATTTCCCCTGCGCCCTCACAGTCGCTTCCGGTAATAAGCGGGGTATGCACATATACAAAGCCCTGCTCCTGAAAATACTGATGGATCGCATAAGCGATCAGGGAACGTACACGGAATACAGCCTGGAATGTGTTTGTTCTGGGACGGAGGTGGGAGATCGTTCTCAGATATTCAAAGCTGTGGCGCTTCTTCTGAAGCGGGTAATCGGCGCCGGAGGTACCCTCCACAAGCACCTCATCGGCCTGGATCTCGAAGGGCTGCTTAGCCTCCGGAGTAGCAACAAGCGTACCCTTTACGATAATTGCGGCACCTACGTTTAATTTGGAGATCTCTGCGAAATTATCCATTGTATCATGGTACACGATCTGAAGCGTATCAAAGCAGGTACCGTCGTTCAATACGATAAAACCAAAGGCTTTGGAGTCGCGGATGCTGCGGATCCAGCCGCCGACCTGGACTTCCTTGCCCAGATATTTCTCACGCTCGTTAAAGAGCTCTTTTACAGTTGTCAGTTCCATTGTTTTTCTCCTTCATTTATCGGTTTCATTATATAAGGACTGGATACAGGCGAAACGAAACCAGTTTATGTCAGTATAGCGTATTTTTAGTGGAGATTCAAGGGAAAGTCAGGGGAAAGTCATATATTCTTATGACAAATAGTTAACATTCGCAAATGTTATAAATACTATTGAAAAATGAAGCTGGATATTGTAAAATTGGAAAAAGATGGACTAATTTGAAAATATTTTGGATTCAATTTTAAGATTTTCAAAAATTGAGACAAAAATAAAAGGGGATGAGGGAATGGAGCTATATCAGTTAAAATATTTTGCCCAGGCGGCTCTCTATGGGAATATTACGATGGCTGCTAATGCTCTGCATGTAACTCAGCCGTCGATCAGTAAGGCGATCAAAGCTCTGGAAAAGGAGCTTCAGGTGGAACTGATGTGCAGGAACGGAAAATACTGCGAGCTTACCTACGAGGGGAGAAAGCTTCAGGCTAAGCTGCGTCCTATTTTAATGGAGCTTGAGGTACTCCCGGCGGAGCTGCAGAACGGACATACCAGACAGCAGATCCAGCTGAACGCACTCTCTGCAGCCCTGCTGATCCCTGAAATGATCCGGGAATTTCGGGAGCAGTACCCCAAGGTATATTTTAGGATACTTGACGACCGGGAGGCGTTCAACTGGGATTTTTGTATCAGGAGCACACTGCCGGAGGTATACTTTAATAATTCGGTAAAGCTCATGGAGGAGGATCTGTTTTTAGCATGCAGGACCGATTCCCCTCTGGCAGAAAAGGATATGATCTATCTTTCTGATCTTTCTAATGAAGATTTTGTTATGCTTAGGAGCGGCGGAAGCATCCGGGAGGTCACAGACGAAAGATTCAAGGAAATGGGCTTTATCCCCAAATTGTCTTACGAGTGCGACAACCTGTTTACCCTGAAGCGTGTTGTCGAGGAAGGACTTGCCGTAGCGATCTGGCCGGAGTTTTCGTGGAATAGCCGTGTCGGAGAAGAACAGATGGGGAACGGCATCTGTCTGAAACCTCTGGAAATAACAGATTTTAAGCGTTCACTTTATCTGATCCGAAAGAGAGATCTTAAAGCAGCGGAAGAAATGGAGGCATTTTCTCAATATACGATAGCATATTTTGATAGATTCAAAAAACAGTAAAAGAATTTGATATTGTCTGAAAATATTCTCAATAGGAATGGATTATATTCCAAAGTACCATTAGACAAAAGGTGAATTCTAAATTATAATACAATTCATAGAAAGCGCTTCTTTTTAAGAATTAAACGAGCTGGTCAAGTTCGGAGGGCAATGTCTGCCCTTCTTAAAAAGGAGCGTTTTCTGTATGTTATTACAGCTTTTGGAAAAGAAAAGGAGGAGCAAGTATGAGAAAAAAAATGATTCGAGCTGCGGCTGTAGTTATGACAGCGGCAATGATGGCGGGCACACTTGTTGGATGTGGTGGCGGAGGCGGTAATCAGGGTACTTCCGCAGCAGCCGGCGGAGAAACACAGAAAGCAGAGAATGGCTCTGAAGCCGCTGCTGTAGATACAACGGTCAACCCGGAAACTCCTCCGGAAGGGGTAAAATTAAAAGATGATATCGTGATCGGTATGCAGTCGAAGCATACAACCATCAACCAGATGGATGCCAGCAATACCCAGCATAACTATATGTGGCGTATGGTACTGGATACCCCGGTTCATTTCAATAATAAGACAGGCGAGCTGGAGCCGCAGCTTGCAACAGAGTGGTCTACAGATGATAACGGTAAGTCCTTCGTCTTCAAGTTAAGAGACGGCGTAAAATTCCACAACGGCGAAACCTTAAAGGCCTCCGACGTAGTATTTACCTTTAATATGATGGAAGGAACCACAGCATGTAACGGACTGTTCTTAAAGGTGGAAAAGGTTGAAGCCCTTGACGATCTGACCGTTAAGATGACACTCGTTAATCCGAACCTTGACTGGCCCTATATGATGACTCTGCCGACAGCAAGTATCCTCAATGAGAAGGCTGTAACAGAGGATCCGGTAAACGGCCCCGGCATCGGAACAGGCCCGTGGAAGATCGATTCCTATGAATTTGGTAACTTTACAAAGTTGGTTGCGTTTGAAGACTGCTGGCGCGGAGCACCGAATGCGAAGACCTTTACCTTCCGTTATATCCCGGAGGATTCTGCAAGACTGATCGCACTTCAGAACGGCGAGATCGATATCTGTCAGGATCCGGCACCGATCGAGCTTGAAAGAATCACAGAGGATCCGAAGCTCGACCTGATCCAGTATTCCGGTACATCCCTTTCCTATTTAGCATTCAATACACAGAAGGCACCTGGCGACAATGCAGACTTTAGACGTGCAGTTGCCTACGGTATCGATGTAGATTCCATTATCGCAGTTGCTGCTGAGGGACGCGGAAAGAAAGCCTCCTCCTTCTGGGGCTGGAACGAATACGGTTTTTATGATTGCGGCGGATACACAAGAGACGTTGAAAAGGCAAAGGAATATCTTGCAAAGGCATATCCGAACGGTGGAGCAAAGCTCGATATCTCTATCAGTGGTGCAGAGCGTAAGACAGTTGCCGAGATGATGCAGAGCCAGTTAAAGGAGATCGGAATTGACGTGAATATCGTTGAGCTGGATTCCGCAGGTATCAGTACAACAACAACAAACGGTGAACATCAGTCCTGTATTTACGGCTGTGGCTTCAACGTATTCGGCGATGATATGAGACGTATTTTACAGCCGGGTTCTGCAGTTAACAAGGCCCATCTTAACAGCGATAAGATCATGGAATTGTTAGACAAGGCCGTTTGCGAGAAGGACGACACCACAAGACAGGGTTACTACAAGGAGATCCAGGAAGATGTTCATGAGAGTGTTCCCTATATCCCGCTGTATTATCAGGAAGGCTTTGTCGGTGTTAAAAAAGGAACAGGCGGACTGGATATTTATCCGACCAGCCACCATGACTATTCCAATATCTTTGTGCCGGCAGAATAAGTTCTGACTAAAAAAGCGATCCTTATGAAAGGTGATCCTTATGAAAAGCGGTTCCAGTATGGGCCGCTTTTCATTTAAGAATATTCGACATCAGGATACGAAACATGGTCCGGCCCAATACTTATCTGACAGGAGGGTGATGTATGTATCGCTATATTATTAAAAGACTCTTGCTGATGATCCCGGTCATCATCGGCGTGTCGTTTCTTATTTTTGTCATCATGGATATGGCTCCCGGTGATGCCGTCGATCTGCTGGCACCGGAAGGAGCAACGGCGGAGGATCTGGATGTGATCCGCCATGAGCTTGGTTTGGATCAGCCTGTAATTGTACGCTACGTCAAATATATGGGCGGTATGCTTCACGGCGATCTCGGTATTTCTTATGTATCAAAGACAGATGTATTTCAGACATATATCCAGAAGCTGCCGGCAACGATAACGCTTTCCTTTGCTTCTATTTTAGTATCTGTCCTCCTGTCCGTTCCGCTGGGAATCTACGCAGCGACGCGGCATGGTTCCGTACAGGATAATATCAGTATGTTCTTAGCCATGATCGGACTTTCCATGCCGAACTTCTGGCTTGGACTTCTTCTGATCATCGCCTTCTCCCTGAAGTTAGGCTGGTTCCCGTCAGGAGGAGACCAGACGTTGTCCTCTCTTGTTCTTCCGGCGATTACCATCGGAACCGGTTTGATGGCAACCCTGACAAGAACGACCCGTTCCTCCATGCTCGATGTTTTAAAGCAGGAATATTTAAGAACTGCCAGAGCAAAGGGCGTACCGGAAAAGATCGTGGTCACATCCCATGCATTAAGAAATGCGCTGATTCCGATCATCACGATCATTGGTACGCAGTTAGCAGGCGTTCTCGGCGGCAGCGTTCTTACCGAAACCGTATTTGCATGGCCGGGAGTAGGACGTCTGATCGTTGACTCCCTGAATATGAGAGATACACCTCTTGTAACAGGAAGTATTATTATGACAACAATTCTTTTAAGTATTATTCTGCTTCTTGTAGACCTGCTCTATGCAGCCGTCGATCCGCGTATCAAAGCGCAATACATAGCGAAGAAGGGGAGGAAGAAAAATGGCAAATAAAACAGATAAGACAGCACCAAGAGAGGCCCGCAGCCAGATGGCCGAGGTTTGGCATCAGTTCCGCAGAAATAAAGGTGCCATGGTCGGTTCTGCGGTTGTTCTTCTGATCGTTTTCATTGCGTTATTTTCGGATGTATTTCTGGATTATGATACACAGGTAGTCGGACAGAACCTTGCAGACCGTCTTCAGTGGCCGAGTGCGAAGCACTGGTTTGGAACCGACGAGCTGGGACGTGACATCTTCTTCCGTGTTCTTTATGGTACAAGATTCTCATGTTCCGTCGGCCTTGTAGCAGTAACCATCGGTCTTCTGCTCGGAGTTACATTAGGCGCCATTGCCGGCTTCTACGGCGGATGGATCGAGGAATTGATCATGCGAAGCACAGATATTCTGAGTGCAGTACCGAATATGCTTTTAGCTATCGTTATCGTATCGGTTCTGGGACAGAGCATCTGGAACCTTATGCTGGCAGTAGGTATCACCAGTGTTCCTGAATTTGTGCGTATCACCAGAGCGGCGGTTCTGACGGTAAGGAATCAGGAATACGTGGAAGCCTCCAAGGCGATCGGACTTACAAACCGGAAGATCATCTTCAAACATATATTACCGAACTGTCTTTCTCCCATTATCGTTCAGGCAACGCTCCGTGTGGCATCCGCGATCATATCGGCTTCCAGCTTAAGCTTTCTGGGACTCGGTGTACCGGCTCCGTCTCCGGAATGGGGCGCCCTGCTTTCCGGCGGAAGAAAGTATATCCGTGATTACTCTTATATGACGTTATTCCCGGGACTTGCGATCATGATCACTGTGCTTGCCCTCAATATGATGGGTGACGGCCTGAGAGATTCTCTGGATCCGAAGCTTAAGAAATAGGAGGAACATTTAAATGGCAGTAGAAAAAGATATGGTTCTTGAAGTCGAAAATTTAAATGTAAAATTTGTTTTGGAGGAGGAAACTGTAGAGGCAGTCAACGGAGTCAGCCTTCATATTAAAAAAGGTGAAACGTTGGGACTGGTAGGCGAGACAGGAGCCGGAAAAACAACAACAGCACTTTCCATACTCCGCCTGATCGATTCTCCTCCGGGAGAGCTTACCTGTGACAAGCTGGAGGTATGCGGAGAAGATGTACTGCACATGACGACTCCGGAGCTGGAGCATATCAGAGGAAGTCTGGTATCCATGATCTTCCAGGATCCCATGACATCCTTAAACCCGGTATTTACAGTCGGACAGCAGATTGCAGAGAGCCTTGAGCTCCATGAAAACCTGACGAAAAGCCAGGCCTGGGAGAAGGCCGAGGAGATGCTGGAGTTAGTAGGTATTCCGAAGGAACGTGCCATCGAGTACCCGCATCAGTTCTCCGGCGGTATGAAGCAGAGAGTGATCATTGCGATCGCGCTGGCCTGCAGCCCGCAGCTTCTGATCGCAGACGAGCCGACAACTGCTCTGGACGTTACGATCCAGGCCCAGATCCTCCATTTAATGAGAGAATTAAAGGAAAAGAAGAATACCTCCATGATCCTTATTACACACGATCTCGGTATCGTTGCAGAGACCTGTGACCGGGTAGCCGTTATGTATGCCGGAAAGATCATCGAAGAAGGAAATCTGGACGAAGTATTTAATCATACAATACACCCCTATACTGAAGGGCTTTTTAACTCGCTTCCCAATATCAAAAATCGCAGAAGCAAACTTCAGCCGATCCACGGCCTGATGCCGGATCCTACAAACTTACCGAAGGGCTGTGCGTTTGCACCGAGATGTAATTATGCGACAGACGCCTGCAGAGAGCGTAGTCCGCAGATGACTGAATTTGGCGGAACTCACCGTGCAGCATGTCTGGCGTATGAGAATCCGGGATTCCATATTGAGAGGGGGAAAAAGAATGGCTGATAACATTCTGGAAGTAAAACATCTGAAAAAATATTTTAAGACTGCCCGTGGCCTTCTTCATGCGGTAGATGATGTCAGCTTTACGATCGAAAAAGGAAAAACACTCGGAATCGTAGGTGAGTCCGGCTGCGGAAAGTCTACAACAGGACGAGCCATCTTGAGATTAATAGAGCCTACGGACGGACAGGTGATCTTTGAAGGAAAGGATATTACCGCCTTAAGCGGCGCACAGATGCGGGCAATGCGCCGTGAGATGCAGATCATCTTCCAGGATCCGTTCTCGTCGCTGGATCCGAAAAAAACAGTCAGCCAGACGATCGCTGAGCCGATCATTGAGAATAAGATCATGAAGGACAAGGCAGCGATCGATGCAAAGGTGCGTGAGCTGATGAAGACGGTAGGTCTTGCCGAGCGTCTCGTTAATACATATCCGCACGAGCTGGACGGTGGAAGAAGACAGCGTATCGGAATCGCCAGAGCGCTGGCAATGGAGCCCAAATTTATCGTCTGTGACGAGCCGGTTTCGGCTCTGGACGTATCGATTCAGGCTCAGATCCTCAATCTTTTGCAGGAGCTGAAGGAGCAGATGGGGCTGACCTTCATTTTTATCACCCATGACCTTTCGGTCGTAAATCACTTTGCAGATGAGATCGCAGTTATGTATCTGGGACAGCTGATCGAAAAAGCGCCGACGGAGGAGCTGTTTGACCATCCGGTTCATCCTTACACAAGAGCGCTGTTATCAGCAATTCCAATCCCGGAGGTGGGCATCGACAGACCGGAGCGGATCCTCTTAAGAGGCGAGATCAGCTCTCCGATCGACCCGCCGAATGAGTGCCGGTTTGCAAAGAGATGTAATTATACATGTGAAAAATGTCATGCATCCTGTCCGGAGCTGGTGGAAATATCACCGGGCCACTTCGTTTCCTGTCATCTCTGGAAGGACTTTATCTAAATTTGTAACTATTCAGTACAGTTGTCTGAATTTTCAATTAAGGAGGAGCACAAAAATGTATGAAGTTTCTGAGTTAAATAAGGCGCAGTTTGAGAAAATGCTGGGACTTGCATGCGTGCAGGAGGCAATGAAATTTATTGAGCAGGATCAGCCGGAAACAATGAAGGAATTAAAGGAGCTGGTGCTGATCGAAGCACCTACCGGACAGGAAGAAAACCGTGCGAAGGTCTTTGCCGATAAATTCCGTGCGCTTGGGCTCGAAGATGTTCATATTGACCGCGGCGGCAACGTAATTGGGCTCCGTCGTGGCGCTGACAGCGGCCTGAAGGTTTTGATCGAGGGACATCTTGATACCGTATTCCCCTTTGGTACGGTTACAGGTGTTGAGGAGAAGGACGGATACTTATATGCACCGGGAATCGGTGATGATACCCGTGCCCTCTCCATGCTTCTTTGCCTGATTCGTGCTATGGATCATGCAAAGATCCGGACAGTCGGCGATATTGTGTTTATGGGAACCACCAGAGAAGAAGGAATGGGTGGTCTCGGCGGAATGAAGGACTTCCTTGCAGATAATAATGATATTGACATTTCCTTGAGTCTAGATAATAATGATATGGATGACCTCGTATTTGAGGCAACCGGAGGCGAGACCTATGAGGTAAACTTCTATGGTATCGGCGGACATGCCTTCGGATGCTTCGGAAAGATGGCACAGCCGATTCATGCAGCAGCCAGAGCCGTTGCTAAAATCTCAGAATTTGTAGTTCCGGACGATCCGAAGACAAGCTATTGCGTATCGAATTTCCATGGCGGAAACGATGCCGGCGTACATGCGATCGCACCGAAGGCTACGATCAAATTTAACTTCCGCTCCAACTCTCCGGAGGAATTAGATAAGCTCCGCACAAGGATCTTTGATGCGATCGAGGAGGCTTGTCAGGAGGAGACGAAGAAGTGGGGACAGGATACGATCACATGGGATAAAAAGGTCATCAGTGAGGTTCCGGGAGGCGTACAGGATCCGCATGCTCCGTTAGTTGAGACTGCATATCTTGGCTTAAAGCACTTAGGAATCGAGCCTGTATTCTCCAGAGGCGGATGTACGAATGCCAACGTACCGATCGCAAAGGGAATCCCGGCACTGTGCATGGGACGTGCATTTACACCGGATGAAAATTCCCGCAACATTATGAATCACAGCATTCATGAGAAATTCCCGATGGAGGGCGCTTACAAGGCGATCCAGCAGGCATTTATGGTTCTTGTTATGGCAGCAGGAATCGACGGGGAATTTGGCTCTGTAGTTAACAATTAAATCCAGTCAGTATTTAGGGGAGAGGTATTAGTAATGAATAAGACAAGCTTTATCGCTACGGGAGATGCGTTTATCACAAGAAGATTCCCGGAAGGCGGCTACAAAGGGTTTGAACAGGTTCGAGACTGCATCATGGGTTACGATGTAAAGTTTTCAAACTTAGAAATGACATTCCACAACCATGAGGGTTATCCGGCTGCATTCTCAGGCGGAACATGGGCAATGGCTGATCCGAGAACACTCGATGATATGAAGTCCTTCGGCTTCAATATTTACAATACAGCCAACAACCATTCTCATGACTACAGCCACGGCGGCGTGCTTGCTACAATTAAGCATTTAAATGAGCGCGATATGATCTTCTCCGGAACAGGAAAAGACTTAGGAGACGCATCCAGACCGTGCTATCTTGAGACAAAGAATGCGCGTGTTGCACTGATCAGTGCATCTGCTTCCTTCCACGAGTCCGGAATGGCAGGCGGACAGAGTGCAGATATGGTGGGAAGACCGGGCTTAAATCCGCTCCGTTTCCAGACGATCTATCATGTAACAAAGGAATACTACGATCAGCTGAATGAGCTTGCTTCTATCACAAAGATCAACGCCGAAGAAGAATTCAGCATCAAGAACGGATACAAGAATGCTCCGCCGGAAGGCATCTTCATGTTTGGAAACTACACCTTCAAGCTGGATGAGAAGAACTGGATCGAGAGCCGTCCGAACGAGACAGATATGAAGCGTATCGAGGGCGAGATCAGGGAAGCAAGAAAACAGGCAGACGTTGTACTGATCAGTATTCATTCTCATGAGACAGATACAGAGGATACAAAGGTTCCGGCTATGTTCCTTGAGATCTTCTCCAGAAGATGTATCGATGCCGGTGCAGACGGAATCATCGGACACGGCCCTCACGAGCTGAGAGGAATCGAGATTTACAAAGGAAAACCGATCTTCTACAGTTTAGGAAACTTCCTGTTTGAAACAGAGACAGTAGACCTTCAGCCATACGACGCATACTTAAACAGAAAGATGCCGTTAGATACAAAGGTCGGCGCATACATGGACGAGAGAAGCCACAACGGAACAACAGGCTACGGCGTACTGCCGGAGATCTGGCTCTCTGTTATGGCCGGATGGGAAATGGAAGATGGCGTTGTAAAGGAGATCAAGCTCTATCCGATCTCTCTTGGAATGGAACGCGTCCGCTCCCAGAAGGGCGTACCGGTAATGACCGGAGATGAAAAGGTACTTGAGTACCTGGCAGGATTATCCAAACCTTACGGAACAGATATTGAGATCAAAGATGGTGTCGGATACATTAAGCTTGCATAAAATCCAAAATATGTTTCGGAGGAATATAGAATTATGAATCGCATCAATAGGACAAATCAGGCTCTGTTTGAGGAGCTGGTAAAACAGATCCGTATACAGGGAGAAGCGGCAGGAATTGCCGTTGCCATCATTGACAAAAATGGCGAAACACAGTATGAAAAATACTTTGGCTGCAGAGACACCGAAAAGCAGCTGCCGATAGACGGCGATACGATTTTCGGACTGGCTTCCGTAACAAAATCCTTTGTTGCGCTGGCAATCATGCAGCTTTACGAGAGAGGACTTCTTGATCTTGAGGATCCGGTATCCAAATTCATACCGGAATTTACAAACAAGAATCAGGAAACCGTCCGCATCCATCATCTTCTCAGCCACAGCGGCGGCTTCTACCCGGTACACAGAACTGTAGTCAAGGAGATTGCAGAGAAGCTCGGTATTACAGAGGAAACAGCCGGAGATCTCGGATTTTCCAAGGAGCTTGCTGAGGCAGGCGCCAGACAGGTGGCAGAACAGCTGGATTCCCTGACAAAGGAGAACGGACTGATCGGCCGTCCGGGCGAGTATATGAGCTACTGTAACGATGGCTTCGGTCTTCTGTCAGAGATCGTCCGCAGGATCGGCGGAGAAGCTTCCTTCGCAGAATATGTAAAGAAAAATATTCTGATGCCTCTGGGCATGGAGCGGAGCGGATGCGAATATCTGAAGCCGAGACTCGAAGAAAATGCGGCAACGTTATATAAAAAGCAGGATGGCGTAATGCGGGGATCAAGGGATTACTACGACAACGCCTTCGTTCTGGGCGGAGCCGGGGCAATGAAGTCCACCATCTCCGACATGAAGAAGATCCTGTATATGTATCTGAACAGAGGAAAGACTCCGACCGGCGGCCGTATCCTTTCCATGGAAGGTGTCCGTGCTATGTGCCGTCCGAGAATGGAATACCGTCCGGAGAGCTGGTACTGCTTCGGACTGGCTACAAAGAAGCTGGATGACGTGACAGTCGTTGAGCATGGCGGAAGTCTTCCGGGTGTGTCCTCTAACTTATCCTGGTCCTACGATGCAGGCTGCGGCGTGATCGTACTCTGCAATACATCTGACGTTCCGGTCAGCGTGATCGCTGATGCCGCTATGCGGATGTACCATGGCAGAAATCCGATAGATAACAGAGACTGCTATCAGGAGGAGGCATGGACAGAGGAGACAAAGAGGGCTGCTATTGGTCACTATGTTTCCATCGAGGATTCTGCTGTCGATATCTTTGAAACAGAAGAAGGCATGAAGATCCGTGTGGATGGAAACGAAAAGAATCTTATCATGGTTCAGGAAAATCTGGGAATTGTCCGCGGCTATGTAAAGGACGCTTATCTGACCTTGTTTAAAGATGAAGATGAGAAGGTATTTGCCATCGGCTTTGGCGGACGTATGCTTCCCAGAAAATAGAGGGAGGACAACGATTTGAGTATTTACGAACAGATCATTGCAATGACAGATGATATGAAGGACGATCTCGTAGCTCAGCGCCGGGATTTCCACAAATATGCGGAACCGGGATGGTTTGAGATGCGTACATCCTCCATTATTGCGAGAAAACTCACCGAGCTGGGATATGAAGTCCTTGTGGGAGATCAGGTATGTAAAAAAGAGGCTAGAATGGGAGTTCCGTCCGACGAGGAGTTAGAGGCTCAGTATGAGCGTGCAGCTGCTCAGGGAGCAGATCCGGAATTTCTTCCCTATACAAAAGGCGGCATGACAGGAGTTGTCGGAATCCTGCGCTGCGGAGAGGGCCCCACGGTTGCAATGCGTTTTGACATTGATGCACTGGGAGTATTTGAGGAAAAGGATCCGTCCCATCGCCCGTCCCGTGAAGGCTTTGCTTCTGTAAACGAGGGCTTTATGCACGCCTGCGGACATGACGGACATGCGACGATCGGTCTTGGCGTTGCAAAGGTTCTTATGTCCATCAAGGATTCTCTCCACGGTACGATCAAGCTGATTTTCCAGCCGGCCGAGGAGGGAGTGCGCGGAGCAAAATCGATCGTTGAGAACGGACATCTGGACGGAGTCGATTATCTGATCGGATCTCATGTTTCCGACAAGGCAGAGGATGATCCGGCAGTGGTGATCCCGGGAAGCCACGGTTCTCTTGCCACCACAAAATATGACGTGTATTTCCACGGAGTATCTGCCCACGCCGGCGGAAGTCCGGAAATCGGAAAGAACGTAATGCTTGCAGTAGGTACGGCGATCTTAAATCTCTATGCGATCCCGCGTAACTCAAACGGAACCTCCCGTGTCAACGTAGGAACCGTTGTTGCAGGAAGTGGACGAAACGTAATTGCAGACGTGGCAAAGATGGAGATAGAGGTTCGCGGTGAGACAACCGAGATCAACCAGTTCATGGAAGACTATGCGAAAAACATCATCGAAGGCGCAGCAAAGATGCATGGCTGTACCTGCGAGATGAAATTAATGGGCGCTGCCTACTCCCTGACCAGTGACGGGGAGCTCATGGATCGCATCAAACGCGTGTGTGAAGAAAAGCTTCAGCTTCCGGTTTCTAACGTTACCAGCAGCAAGAACGGCGGCAGTGAGGACGTTTCCTACATGATGCGCCGTGTTCAGGAGCAGGGTGGACAGGCTACCTTTATGCGGGCGCTTACCCAAATGGCAGCTCCGGGACATAACCGCCGGTTTGATTTTGACGAACAGGTTCTTCCGAATGCAGTAAAGATCTTCTGCGGAACCGTTTACGATATTCTTGGTGCTTAGAATTAAAGCAGATCACGGATATCCGCCTGACCTTACGGCGTAAGGATATCTTTTGGCAGAAAGGGTTTCGGCCATATTTTATGGCGGAACCCTTTTTGCGTGCAAAAAGATTTCACAATATTTTCCGTCGAAGGATGTCTGAAATTGTATAAAATGCAAAACATATATCGATAATATTTGTTCACATTCTATAAAAAGTATGGTATAATATTGTCACCATCAGTAAACCCAATTTTGGACAAAAAGCCGGCTGCATGTATGTGCAGCTGCGAGAAAATGAGCAGCAAGAGGTGAGTGTCGTGGTAAGAAAAGAAATGATAGCAATGCTGTTGGCAGGAGGACAGGGCAGCCGTCTCGGAGTCTTGACCCAAAAGGTGGCAAAGCCGGCAGTATCCTTCGGCGGAAAATACCGTATTATTGATTTTCCGCTCAGTAACTGTATCAACTCCGGTGTGGACACGGTAGGAGTGCTGACACAGTACCAGCCGTTGCGTTTAAATGCACATATCGGGATCGGTATTCCGTGGGATCTGGATCGAAATGTGGGGGGCGTTACTATTCTTCCTCCATACGAAAGAAGCAAGGGCAGTGACTGGTATACAGGAACAGCAAATGCGATCTACCAGAACCTGGAATATATGGAATCCTATAATCCGGAATATGTGCTGATCCTGTCCGGTGACCACATCTACAAGATGGATTATGAGATAATGCTGGAATACCATAAGGCAAACAATGCAGATGTAACGATCGCTGCAATGCCGGTTCCGATGGAGGAGGCAAGCCGCTTTGGTATTCTTATTACAGACGATAACAACAAGATCACAGAGTTTGAGGAAAAACCGGCCAACCCGAGAAGTAATCTGGCTTCCATGGGTATCTATATCTTTACATGGAAGGTCTTAAAGGAGGCTCTCATCAAGTTAAAGGATGAGCCGGGCTGCGACTTCGGAAAACATATCATTCCATGCTGTCATGAAGAAGGAAAGCGTATTTTCGCTTATGAATATAACGGATACTGGAAGGATGTGGGAACGCTGGGCTCCTACTGGGAGGCCAATATGGAGCTTATCGATATCATTCCGGAATTTAACCTCTATGAGGAATACTGGAAGATCTATACAAAGAGCGACAGGATCCCGCCTCAGTATATTTCTGCTGACGCAAAGGTCGGACGCAGCATTATCGGCGAGGGAACAGAGATCTATGGCGATGTGGCCAACTCCGTGATCGGCTCCGGCGTTGTGATCGGAAAGGGCGCCGTTGTCAGGGATTCTATCATCATGCAGGATTCCGTGATCGAGGACGGTGCGGTCGTTGATAAGGCAATTATCGCAGAGGATGTTAAGCTCGGAGCGGGTGCTCATCTTGGTGTCGGAGAATATGCACCGAGTACATACGATCCGAAGGTATACCAGTTCGATCTGGTAACGGTGGGAGAACATTCCGTGATCCCGGCAGGCGTTGAGATCGGAAAGAATACAGCAATTTCAGGCGTGACAGAAGCATCCGACTATCCGGAGGGCAGACTTGTAAGCGGCGGCTATATTGTAAAGGCAGGTGGAAATGTATGAGAGCAATAGGTATTGTATTGGCAGGTGGTAACAGCAAGCGTATGCGGGAGCTTTCCCACAAGAGAGCGATCGCGGCAATGCCGATTGCCGGCAGCTTCCGAAGCGTCGACTTTGTCCTGAGTAATATGAGCAACTCTCATATTCAGAGCGTAGCAGTCCTGACACAGTATAACTCCCGCTCCCTGAACGAGCACTTAAGCTCCTCCAAGTGGTGGGATTTCGGAAGAAAACAGGGCGGTATGTATGTATTTACGCCAACCATCACTGCAGAGCACAGTGATTGGTACAGAGGTACAGCAGATGCACTCTATCAGAATCTGGACTTCCTTAAAAGAAGCCATGAGCCGTATGCGGTGATCGCTTCCGGAGATGGAATCTACAAGCTGGACTACAACAAGGTTCTGGAATATCACATCGAGAAGAAAGCAGATATAACGGTCGTATGTAAGGATATGCCGGGTGATGTGGATGTAACCAGATTCGGAATGGTAAAAACGAATGCCGACGGCCGTATCGTTGATTTCGAGGAAAAACCGATGGTGGCCGATTCCACGACAATCTCCTGCGGTATTTATGTGATCCGCCGCCGTCAGCTTATTGAGCTGATCGAGCGCTGTGCAAATGAGGACAGATATGATTTTGTTCAGGATATCCTTGTAAGATACAAGAATCTCAAGAGAATCTACGCCTATAAGCTGGATACCTACTGGAGCAATATCGCATCTGTTGATTCATACTATAAGACCAATATGGATTTCCTGAAGCCGGAAGTAAGGAATTTCTTCTTCAGAGAGTATCCGGATATTTATTCCAAGATCGACGATCTTCCGCCGGCTAAATATAATCCGGGCGCTGATGTTAAGAACAGTCTTGTTTCAAGCGGCTGTATCATCAACGGCTCTGTGGAAAATTCCGTTCTGTTTAAAAAGGTCTATATTGGAAACAACTGTGTGATCAAGAATTCTGTGATCCTGAATGACGTGTATATTGGGGATAATACCGTTATTGAGAATTGCGTTGTGGAGAGCCGGGATACGATCCGCGCCAACACCACATATATTGGTCAGCCGGACGACATCAAAATCGTTATTGAAAAAAATGAAAGATATACATTATAAGGATTCTTATAAGGATTCATAGATGGGGAACTGTGAATCTTGAATCGGGGAGGTTATTATGCAGGTTACAGATGTACGTGTAAGAAGAATTGAAAAAGAGGGGAAAATGAAAGCGATCGTTTCCATTACACTGGACAACGAGTTTGTTATTCACGACATTAAGGTCATTGAAGGGGAAAAGGGCCTTTTTATCGCAATGCCGAGCAGAAAAGCCGCAGATGGCGAATATCGCGACATCGCGCATCCGATCAATTCCAATACTCGTGACATGATCCAGAACGTGGTTCTCAACAAATATGAGACAACGACGCTGGAGGCTGAGCAGGAAGCAGTATAGAAAAAATGAATTAAAAGTAAAATAAAGGGAGTGCCGTGGGATGATAGATCCATATCATCGAAACGGTGCTCCCTTTTTTAACCGAATTAAGTAAGTCCCACGGACAGATCGCGAAGCGACTGCGTTCATGAGCAAGTAGCGAAGCGGATTGCGAATGTCCGCTTTACTTACCTAAGCCACTCCTTTTTCAGACACCACAGTCCTGCCTGAACGCTTTGGATCCCGGACAGATCACCGGCTGCGACAGCATGGTGAAAGCGGAACAGCCGCTGCCAGCTTTCCAGCACCTGCGCCTTAAGCTCCGGATAAAACCGGGTCAGCACGACGTCACATTCTCTCTTTATTCCGTAATCCGAGAGCATCCGGCGAAATTCTTTTTCATCCGCTTCGTTTTTTCCCATATATTGTAAGCACAGGATCCGGCTCCAGTCATACATATCAAAAAAGACTGCCTCCTCAATGGGCACATGAAGCGTCAGCACCCTGTTTCCGGCGGAGGTATCCACACTTTTCGGATCCATAAATGCCCAGTAGGGATATTCGGCGTTTTCCGGACGGGGGACATAGCCGGAGGCTTCATGGACAAACCAGTCGTAGGCGGCAAGAAAGATCGGCGCACTTTCTCCGTATTTCTGTTTTACATATTCTCTCCGGGAAAAGCAGATCCCGTCCCGCTCCAGAGTGTCGATCACGACCTCCGCCTGGGGGGAATACAAAGTTATTGTATGATCTGAGTAACCCATTCTTTTCTGATCTCCCATATATTTCCATAACAGTCATCATTTCCAAGTGATACGGAATCATCAAAAAGCCGTTTCCAGCTCTCCTGTATTTCACGCTTGATATCCGGATAAAATTGGGACATATATGCCTTTGCGTCACTGACACGATAGCTGTCTAACAGCTCTCTGTGGCAGGCAGCATCCTTCGGATCGGCGGGAATATAGGAATAATCGAGGATCGCTCCCCATTTCATGATATTGACCTTTGTGATCATTTCCGGCTCAAGGCTCAGCTCAAGGATCACGCAGCCGGAGCTTGGCAGCATAGTCGCCTCGTTCTTTAAAGAAACCCAGACGGGATATTCGGCATCTGCCGGCCTCTGCTTAGTATTCGGAGTATGAGCGACCAGCCAGTCATAGGCTTCTAATACAAGCCCGGCATGCTCGCCCAGATCCTTGATGATATATTCTTTCTTTGCGGTATAGCGTCCGTGCTCGTTAAGCTCCCGGAGAACATTTTCATGTTGTTTGGTCCAGACCTTGATTTGACTCATAAAGTAACCTCTCCTGTATACAGGTGATCGGATTTTGTAACTGCTGCAACATCAGTATTATACCATAGATACAAAGATTTTACATTCACGATTTTTTGGGCAGTATGCATAAAATAAGGCCTTGGGTTGCAAAGATATAAGCCGGTTAGCAATCACATTAGACAACCTTATAGTTTCACGAAAATTTATATATGGATTTAATTGGTAAGAAGTTTGACCGTACAGGACTTGACATTCTGATGTGAGGGGATTACAATTAAACCAGAACATGTGTTCGAGCAAACATTCGAGCAAACGAAGGGCGGTGGAGCTATGAGGCGGGTCATTTTTCATATAGATGTAAATTCTGCATTTTTATCATGGGAGGCCTGCTATCGGATCCACCATTTAGGGGGTACTCAGGATCTGCGGGATCTGGTGAGTGCGGTGGGAGGAGATCAGGAGAAGCGTCACGGAATTATCCTTGCAAAGTCGATTCCTGCAAAAAAATATAAGATCCATACGGGAGAAACCGTGGTATCGGCAAAGCAGAAATGTCCGGGACTGATCCTTGTACCGCCCAACTATGACCTGTATAACCGATCCTCAAAGGCGTTGTTAAAGCTGTTAGGAGAGTATTCTGACCGGATCGAGCAGTACAGTATTGACGAGGCCTTTCTGGATATGACGGGATGCTGTGCAGATCCGGTTCAGACTGCATATAAGATAAAAGACAGGGTCAGAAGGGAGCTGGGCTTTACCGTGAATATCGGAATTTCAGAGAACAAGCTGCTGGCTAAGATGGCATCAGATTTTGAAAAACCTGACCGGGTCCATACCTTATGGAAGTCGGAGATCAGGGAAAAAATGTGGCCGCTTTCGGTCGGAGAGCTGTTTTATGTGGGACACAGCTCTAAACGGCGCCTATGTGAGCTTGGGATCTTTACCATTGGGGAGCTGGCGGCTATGGATCCTGCGATCCTTCGATCCTTTATGAAATCACAGGGAGTATTGATCTGGCAATATGCAAATGGGATCGACGGATCAGAGGTAGTCAATGTGCCGCCGCCCGCTAAGGGATATGGAAATTCTCTTACAACACCGAGAGATGTCACAGACAGGGAGACGGCAAAGCAATATTTATTATCCCTCGCGGAAACTGTTTCCGCAAGACTACGGGCAGATGGAGTAAAGATCGGAGTCGTATCGATCAGCCTCCGTGACTGGAACCTGCAGTTTTACGGACATCAAATCACCTTATCCTTGCCAACGGATCTGACCTTGGAGATTTATGAAGCCGCCTGCAGGTGCTTTGATGAGCTGTGGGACGGCACGCCGCTTCGACATCTCGGGATCCATACAGGCCGTGTATCGGCGGATTCCTACCGCCAGATCCAATTATTTGAGCGGATCAACTATGAAAAGGTTTATAAAATGGAAGTGGCAGTAGATGAGATCCGTAAGAGATACGGAGCAGATAGCATAAAAAGAGCATGCTTTTTACCCGAATCCGAGAAAGAATGGATTGATCACATGGGCGGCGGGGTGAGTCGTGAAAAGCGTACCGTGGATTATTCCAAAGAGAAGATACTATAGAGAGGGAGTTGATACAGCGTGACAGGGTTTGCGGATGCAACAAAATATGGAATCGAAACAGATGGAGGCGAACCAAAGGGAACCCGATATGAAATTGCGTGTATGACGTGGTTTACCTCAACCGGAAAAACTATGCCACGCTACTTTAAATTTGAGGATGACAGCGGCACGATCCAGACGGTGACGGATATTGTTGTAAATTACACCGAAGAAAAGAAATACTGCGGGATCCCAAGTCGGGAATATGGTTGCAAGGCGATCATCGGTGGCTTGAACCGGGAATTTCGCTTGATCTTTTATCAGGATAACTGTAGATGGGTGATGCTTGTATGAGAAGGGAACTCGGTTTCAAAAATTGAACGCAGATAAGCATTCCCCCGCTTCAAGTGCGCGGAGCGCTAAGCGGCGGGTGAGGGGGGATGCTTATGTCAGTGGGAGTTGAAAGCTCCCACTGACAGATCGCGAAGCGACTGCGTTCATGAGCAAGTAGCGAAGCGGATTGCGAATGTCCGCTTTACCTGATTTTTTTCGGGAGAATGCAAATGGGCATCGAGTGTAGAAATATTGCATGCACCCATAAAGTATTATATAATATAGATGTAAGAGATTAAGTTGTTGGAGGAAGGTGGCTTGTTATGTGTGATACAAAAAAATACTATAAAATATATGAGGAAATTAAGGAACTAACTCCGGAAGACACCCTACAACTAATGAAAGATGCAAAAAGTAAAGAAGAACAGGATTTTTTTGGAGTTGTAGGTGATTTCCTGCTCCAAAAAAGGCAAAAAGAACTAATCGATAGGAAAGTTTATTGATGAAAACATATATACTATTTGCAGGAGTGAATGGTGCGGGAAAATCTACACTTTATCAGGCGTTAGGTTCAGAAATTACAGATATGCCACGCATCAATACAGATGAAATTGTAAAGACATTTGGCGATTGGAAAAATTTTGATGATGTTATAAAGGCTGGAAAAATAGCCATTAAAAAGATTGAAGAAAATTTTTCTAAGGGAATTTCCTTTAATCAGGAAACAACATTGTGTGGTGCAAGCATCATAAAGAATATTCAGAAAGCGAAAAAACTGGGGTATACTGTTATTGTCCATTATGTTGGAATTGAGTCGGTAGAGCTTGCCAAGGAACGTATTAGGAAACACAACGGGAAATTGTTTTGGATAAAATCTTCACAGCCTGACTGGTGCTTCTGCTAAGCGGATATATTTCGTACAATGAACCAGCCTGACTGTTTGTATATTTCTTTTCAATTTCCGCATACTATCCATAAGACACATGATATGGAAATGATGTTAAGAACCGGTAGGAGATATGACCTTAACATCAGAAAGCAGTATGCAGGAGGAAGATTATGAAAGCTACAGGAATTGTGAGAAGGATCGATGATCTGGGGAGAGTGGTGATCCCGAAGGAGATCAGGAGGACACTCCGCTTAAGGGAGGGAACTCCGTTGGAAATCTTTACGGATCGCGAAGGCGAGATCATTTTAAAGAAATACTCACCGATGATGGAGCTAAATGCGTTTGCGGCCCAGTATGCGGATGCGATGGCCCAGTCCACCGGTCTTATGGTCTGTATCACAGACCGGGATCAGGTGATAGCCGCAGCAGGAGGTGCAAAAAAGGAGCTGCTCCAGAAGCCGATCAGCAGACAGCTGGAAAACGTGATACAGGAAAGAGCGACGATCCAGACCGGAAAAGACGGACGGACATATATACCGGTTGCGTTAGAGGATCCGGAAGGGATAACGGCACAGGTAGTAGCGCCGATCATCTGCGAGGGAGATGCGATAGGTGCTGTTATCATTATGAGCCGGGAGCCGAGAGCCAGATTTTCCGACGGAGAATTTCGGCTGGCCGTTACGGCAGCAGGCTTTCTGGGAAGACAGATGGAAAGCTGAAACTAATTAAAAATAGTCGAGTCAAAAGTTGAGTCAAAAGGCTGAGCCAAAGGAAAGAACAGACGTAGCGTTTTAGCAGCTTTTCTGGTATACTGGACAAAAGAGCGGATGGAGGAAAAAGCATGTATACCTTTGAAGATTTAAAAGAGATCGTAAAGAAGCTGCGTGCAGAAGACGGATGCCCGTGGGACAGGGTACAGACCCATGAATCCATGAAGCGTTATCTCGTAGAGGAATGTGCGGAAGTACTGGAAGCCATTGACAATAAAGATGCCGAAAATCTCTGTGAGGAGCTGGGAGATGTCCTGTATCAGATCATGATACACAGTGAGATCGAAAAGGAAAAGGGAGAATTTGGCATCGATGATGTGGTGGACGGGATCTGCCGCAAGATGGTGCGGCGCCATCCGCGGGTATTCGGCGGCGAGGATGGGGAAAAAGCATTGTCATGGGAGGAAATAAAAGCTCTGGAGAAGAAATCCGGGAAGTAAGCTGCGAAAAGGCTGCGAAAAGGCTGAGAAAATGCCACGGAAAGACTGCGAAAAGATCAGCGAAGAAAACTGACTTGCCCTCTTGTGTTTTAGTGAAGGGAACGATATAATATATCTGATATATGAGATTTAAATACACAGGGAGGGGATTCCAATGAAAATCTATGATACTGTAAAAAAAGAGGAGATCGAGATCAACGACTATAAAGAGCTGGTTAAGATCATGAAGGATGGCCGTCAGGTAGATCTGTACCTGAAAGAAAAGAAGTCCGACGATATGGGATATCTGACATGGGATGTTGAGCACTGGTCCAGCGTCAGCGATACACGTTTTATTCGCTGCTATTCTCTTGAGGGACGTGTTCTTGGCGATTCCACAGGTCACAATATCTATGATCTGGAGAATGATTTCAAGCCGGAAGAAGCAGCAAAGATCGAATTAAGCTAAAAAACGGTTTGACAAAGTATCGGAAAAGTATCGGAAAGCAGACGGCGGCACGAAAGAGCTGCCGTCTTTCTGACTTTATGGGAAATTCCGATGAAGCTCCATACGATGGAGCTCCACACCCTAGAAAATCCTTGACAAAAAAAGCAGAAACATATATAAATGTAAGGGTATAACGCATGTATTCCGTCAGATACGGATCCGGCGATGCGTAAGTCAATTATTAGGAGGAAATTTCAATGAACAAGACAGAGTTAATTGCGGCAGTTGCAGAAAAGGCCGAGCTTTCCAAGAAAGATGCAGAAAAGGCTATTAAGGCTTTTACTGATGTAGTAGCAGAAGAATTAGTAAAGGGAGAAAAGATCCAGGTTGTAGGCTTCGGTACCTTCGAGGTTTCCGAGAGAGCAGCAAGAGAGGGAAGAAACCCGAAGACAGGCGAGAAGATGCCGATCGCTGCATCCAAATCTCCTAAGTTTAAAGCAGGAAAGGCCCTTAGAGACCAGGTTAATGCATAATTCACGCGGATTCCTCCTAAAATGCGTTTCGTATTGCAGGGGGAATTTATCTATATAAGGGAAATATAAGGGAGAATATGATATGCGGCTGGATAAATATCTGAAGGTATCCCGGATCATTAAAAGAAGAACGGTAGCGAATGAAGCCTGTGACAGCGGCCGCGTAATGCTTAACGATAAGGTGGCAAGAGCCAGCGCCGAGGTAAAAGCTGGGGATGTAATAGAGATCGCCTTCGGCAATAAGTCTGTCAAGGTGCGTGTGACAAGCGTTCAGGAAACGATCCGCAAGGAAGACGCAAAGGAAATGTTTGAATATATTTAAGATGAAGCGAGTTCTGTTCAGAAATGCAGCTCCATAAAGGAATAAATCCGGAAACCTCTTAATATACTGGATATAAAGTATATCAGGAGGTTTTTTTCATGGAAGAAAAGCTGGGACTTTCCCATCAGGTCATACTGCATAACAGAGAAAAAGGAAATCTCACCGGAATTTTAGATGTGATCTCTTTTGATGAAACCACGATCATACTGGATACGGACATGGGACTTCTTACCATAAAAGGAAAAGATCTCCATGTAAGCAGGCTCACATTGGACAAGGGAGAGATCGATATTGAAGGGCGGACAGACAGTCTGGTCTACTCTGCCAATGAAAGCTACAGAAAGGCCGGTCAGTCCTTATTATCCCGGCTTTTTAAGTAGGAGGGAGATATGAGTCTTTACATACAGCAGGAGGCCCGGCTGGCCGGTATAAGCTTTGTGCTGGGACTGGCGTTGATGGGAAGCTATGATCTTCTGCGGCTTTTCCGTTTCTTTGTGCCCCACAGTGATCTGTGGCGCGGGCTGGAGGATCTGGGCTTCTGGATCTATTGTGCAATCATGACCTTTTCCCTTTTATTTTATGCAAACAGCGGTATCCTAAGAGGTTATGTGATCATCAGTACCTTTTTCGGTATGTTTCTTTATGACAGATTTGTGAGCAGGAAGCTATTTGATCGTCTTTATAGCTTGAAAAAGTGGAAGATATGGATTAAAATGAAAATAAGACACGGGAAAAATCCGGAGAGTGGGAATCGATGATGAAAAATACAAACAGGGCAAGAAAAAGACAAAATAGAAACAGACTTGGAAACCAGTTGGCACTGGCAGGCATTATTGCCGTAGTGCTGAGCCTTGCTGTGGTCATTAATGTCAGTGCATCGTCCCTCCGGGAAAAGGATCTCGAATATCAGGCCCGTGAAGCAAGCCTGAATAAAACACTTTTAAAGGAACAGGCCCGCTCCGAGCAGCTGGAGGAGTACCGCGTCTATGTTCAGACAAAGCAGTATGTGGAAAAGATCGCAAAAGAAAAGCTGGGTCTGGTCAAAAAAGACGAGATATTGTTTAAAGCAGAAGAAAACCGATAGAAAATGTCGTTATGTTTTTTTAGCGGAGCGTTAAGATCCGACAAATATTTCCCTCTGATCTGTTTATAATATGGTACGCAGGTTAGGAGGGATTTTTTGTGCTAAAAAAGCGGATAGTACATAAAGACATCACGGATATCAACATTTACACGGCAAAAAGGATCAGAGATATGGCGGAGTCCCTGAACGGGCTTGCAAAGACCTTTGGAAAGCTCAAGGGTGAGCCGGGCCTGACAAGGGAAGACGGGATCGCCGCCCTGGAGGCGGCATCGGCAATGGTCTGCGGGGAATGCGGAAGCTGCGGGATTAGAAAAGAATGCAGACAGGAGCCGGAGGAGGAAAGCTATTTCCTTTATTATCTGCTGCGTACCTTTGAGAAAAAGGGCTGCGTGGACTACGAGGATATGCCCAGACGTTTTTTGGAAACATGCCGGAAAAAGACAGACTATCTGGGGCAGCTCAACCGGAATCTGGGTCGGGCGACAATGAACCTGACATGGAAGAACCGGTTTCTGGAAAGCTGTGATGTAGTTATGCTGCAGTTTCAGGACATCGCCGGTATTCTGGATGAGTTCTCCGCCCGGATGGAGCAGGCAGCCGATGTAACATCAAAGTGGGAGGAGGAGCTCCGGGCAGCGCTTCGCAGGAGAAGGATTGCCGTGGAAAATCTGTTGATCCTGCAATATGAGGAACAGAGGCGGGAGCTATTTATAACGGCCCGGATGACAAACGGGCGGTGCATGACAGTCAGAGATGCCTCCGATGTGATCGGAAAGACCTTAAAGAGCAGCTGGAGCCCGGCCCGGGACGGAAAATGGATCATAACCAGAAATGAGGCACCCTTCCGCTTTGTGGAAAATGGAAAGTACCGGATGCTGTTTGGCTTTTCCCGCGTTGCAAGAGAGGGAGAGGAGATCTCCGGTGACAGCTATACATTTAAAGCCGGACTGCCGGGACAGGCCATTATGAGCTTGTCAGATGGGATGGGGAGCGGAAGAATGGCCAATGAGGACAGCGAAAAGGTGATCGAATTAACAGAGCAGCTTTTAGGAACCGGCTTTTCGCCCCGGTCGTCGCTGAAGCTGGTGAACACGGTGCTTTTGCTAAACGGACAGAATGAGCGGCCGGCCACCTTTGACCTCTGCCTTGTGGATCTTTATTCGGGAACGGCTGAATTAATGAAGCTGGGGGCCTGTGCCTCCTTCCTGTTACGCCGTGACGAGGTCGAGGTTTTGGAATCAGGGCAGGTTCCGGCCGGCGTCCTGAATCCGGTCGAACCGGTGCTGCTGTCGAGAAAGCTGTGGGACGGAGATCGGATCATTATAGTGAGCGACGGGATATTAGATGCCATGCCCGGTGAGGAAAAGGAGGAGGTGTTCCGGGATTTCCTTTCAGGTCTGCCGCAGACAGGCCCGCAGGAAACCGCAGAGCTTATTATGACCTTTGCCCTGTCACTGGACGAAGGCCCTAAGGATGATATGACCGTTCTGGTCGGAGGAATTTACGGGAGATGATATGGTGGACAGCTTTGAGGTAAAGCGTCGGGTAAAAGAATTTATAAGGGAAAACAAAATGCTTGAGGAGGGGGATGGCGTTCTCGCTGCGGTTTCCGGCGGGGCGGATTCTGTCTGCCTTCTTCTTGTTTTAAATGAATTGAAGGAGGAGCTGGGAATCCGTCTGGCGGCCTTTCACCTGAATCACGGCTTGAGAGGGGCGGAGGCAGATCGGGATGAGGACTATACGGAGAGGCTGTGCTGCGATCTGGAGGTTCCGTTTTATTCGGCCTGTGAGAAGGTCGCGGAATATGCCCGGGACAATAAGCTCTCGGAGGAGGAGGCCGGAAGGAAGCTGCGCTATCTTCATCTGGAGAGGACGGCAGAGAAGCTTTCCTTTAACAGGATCGCCGTCGCCCACCACAGGGATGACAATGCAGAAACAGTCCTGTTAAACCTGTTTAGGGGCAGCGGGCTTCGCGGGCTGTCCGGGATCCGTCCGATCCGGGAAAATATCGTGCGTCCGCTTTTATGCCTGTCCCGGAAAGAGATCATCGGATATCTTAAGGAAAAGGAGATCTCATGGTGTGAGGATTCCACAAACGGAGAAAACCATTACGCCAGAAACAAAATACGGAATGAGCTGCTGCCGTGGATACAGTCCAATATCAACGAGGAGGCGGGGGAGCATATCTTAAATATGGCGCTTTTGGCCTCTGAGGCAGACGAATATTTTGCCCATCAGGCAGATATGCTTCTTTCAGAAGGGCCAAAAACCAGAATACGGACAGAGGTATTTGACCGCCAGCCGGAGGTGCTGAAAAAATATATTGTAAGGGCAATGGCGACAGCGGCCGGAAATAAAAAAGACCTGTCTGCACGGCATGTGGAGGCGGTCTGCTCCCTTAAGGGCCCGGGAAAGGGAACGGAGGCATATCTTACGGGAGGGCTGAAGGCAAGACGCGGGTATGAATTTTTAGAGCTCCTGCCGGCGCTTTCCGAGATCAAAGCAAAGGCGTTAGACAAAATTACAGTAAAAACCCGGCTGTTTCCATGGAAAAAAGACATGGAAATTCCGAAAAACCAGTATACGAAATGGTTTGACTATGATAGAATTAGGGGTGCGTTATCTATCAGAGGCAGGGAAAATGGCGACTATTTCCTGATCGGGAACGGAAAAAAGAAGCTTCTAAAGCGATTTTTCATTGACGAAAAAATACCGGAATCAGACCGGGCCGATATTCCCCTTCTGACGGAGGGAAGCCATGTGCTGTGGGTGATCGGATACCGCATCAGTGAATATTATAAAATAACGGAAGATACAGTCAATGTATTGGAAGTGAGCATCTGCAAAGGAGAAGAAAATGGCTGAGGCAGTTCGTGTATTATTAAAGGAAGAAGAAGTAGAAAAAAGGATCTGCGAAGTAGCAGAGATGATCAACCGCGATTATGCAGGCAAGCAGGTTCATCTGATCTGTATTTTAAAGGGCGGTGTATTTTTCACCTGTGAGCTGGCAAAGAGACTGACGGTTCCGGTATCCATGGATTTCATGTCGGTATCCAGCTACGGCGGCGGCACAGAATCCTCCGGTGTGGTACGAATCATCAAGGACCTGGACAACTCCATCGAGGGAAAGGACGTGCTGATCGTGGAGGACATTATCGACTCCGGAAGGACTCTTGCTTATCTGATCGAGATCTTAAAACAGAGAAATCCGGCATCCATCCATCTTTGCACTCTGCTCGACAAGCCGGAGCGCCGTGTCAAGAAGCAGGTTAAGGTTGATTATGTGTGCTTTACGATTCCGGACGAATTTGTTGTCGGTTACGGTCTGGACTATGACCAGAAATACCGCAATCTTCCGTATATCGGAGTAGTAGAACTGTAATAAGGAGGCAGCCAGTTGAAACAAAATCAGCAATTTCGCGGTTTGGGCCTTGTGGTGCTTGTAATGGCACTGATTCTTTTTGCGTCATCCCTGACACAAAAGGGCGGCCTGTTCAGCGAAGAAATGACATATCAGCAGTTTATGATGGCAGTGGAAAACGGAACCATCGTGAACGCGCAGATAAGGCAGAATCCGCAGACTCCTACCGGTCTGGTGGAGCTTTATCTGAAGGACGGGGATCGAAATGAGGTCGCGGTTTCCGATGTGATCGAGACCCAGAAGCTCTTAAGTGAGCACAATATAAGCTTTGTGGTCGAGGATGTGCCACAGGAAAATTTCCTGATTAGTGTGATCCTTCCGATCGGACTTTCCGCAGTCGTCATCATGTTCCTTATGATGTATATGAATGCCAGAGTCGGAGGGGGCGGCGGAAACTCCAAAATGATGAATTTCGGAAAGAGCCGGGCAAAAATGAGCCGTACTAATTCCGTGAATTTCTCGAAGGTGGCCGGATTATCCGAAGAAAAGGAAGATCTTGCAGAAATCGTGGATTTCCTGAAAAATCCGAAAAAATATACAGAAGTTGGTGCAAGGATCCCGAAGGGTGTGATTTTAGTAGGCCCTCCGGGTACCGGAAAGACACTTCTTGCCAAGGCAGTTGCCGGAGAGGCGGGAGTTCCGTTCTTTTCCATCTCCGGTTCGGACTTTGTGGAGATGTTCGTCGGTGTAGGCGCATCCCGTGTCAGAGACCTGTTTGAGGAAGCCAAGAAAAACGCCCCCTGTATCGTTTTTATTGATGAGATCGATGCGGTGGCAAGACGGCGCGGAACCGGCATGGGCGGCGGCCACGATGAAAGGGAACAGACCTTAAACCAGCTTCTGGTGGAAATGGACGGCTTCGGTGTCAATGAAGGCATCATTGTGATGGCTGCGACGAACCGTGTCGATATTCTGGATCCGGCGATCTTACGTCCCGGCCGTTTCGACAGAAAGGTAGGCGTCGGAAGGCCGGATATTAAGGGCCGTGAGGAGATCCTCAAGGTTCATGCGGCAGATAAGCCTCTCGGAGACGACGTAGACTTAAAGCGGATTGCCCAGACAACGGCAGGCTTTACGGGTGCGGATCTGGAAAACCTCCTGAACGAGGGAGCGATCCTTGCGGCAAAGGCAGGCAGAAAATATGTGAAGCAGGCTGATATTGAGCAGGCCTTTATCAAGGTCGGTATCGGAGCGGAGAAAAAGAGCAAGGTGATCTCCGAAAAGGAAAAACGGATCACAGCTTATCATGAAGCAGGCCATGCGATCCTGTTTCACGAGCTTCCGGATGTGGGGCCGGTTCATACGATCTCCATTATTCCGACGGGAATGGGAGCTGCCGGATATACCATGCCATTGCCGGAAAAGGATGAAATGTTTAATACCAGAGGCAAGATGCTGCAGAACATTATGGTGGCTCTGGGCGGAAGGATCGCGGAGGAGATCATCTTTGATGATGTCACAACGGGAGCCTCTCAGGATATTAAACAGGCGACCTCCATCGCCCGGGCTATGGTAACACAGTACGGCATGTCCGAGAAGGTTGGAATGATCAATTACGGAAGCGATGCGGATGAGGTCTTCATCGGCCGCGACCTGGCCCATACAAGAAGCTATGGAGAAGATGTAGCAGCAGCTATCGACAGTGAGGTCAAGAGGATCATCGACGAGTGCTATGCAAAGGCCAAAGGAATCATTCTGGCCCATGAAGATGTACTCCATAAATGCTGCCAGCTCCTTCTGGAAAAGGAAAAAATCGGTCAGGAAGAATTTGATTCCCTGTTCGCTTAAAAAATAAAGGAAAACGGCGTTTGTAAAAAAGAAACACAACAAAACGCCGTTTTTTCTTTTGAAATATAAAATATACACAAAAATAAAAATCAAAAAGTAAATATACACAAAAATAAAATTACAAAAAAACGATGTTTGTGCACACTTATCCGGAAGTGTATGCTATATTACTACTCGTAACCCCCCCCAATACATTATATAGTTTTTGCTATACCCCATAAGAGACATAATACCTTTTCCGAGAGAAAGCCAGCGATTCCCCGCTGGCTTTCTTTCTGTAATTCTTTCTGCAATGACAAAAACGATTCAATGAAGAAATTTACCGAAGCCGAATAAAATAAGTGCAAACAGACAGAAAGTTCTGTATAATAGTGGGAGATTGAGGAAAGGAGAAGCTGTTTTTATGGATAAGGCAGCACTGTTTTGTGATGAAACAGTTGGCTATCGGATTCCGGAGGAACCGGAACCGGGAGAAGCCGTGACACTGAAATTCCGGACGAAGAAGGACGATGCAGATCATGTTTTTCTGATCGTGCCGGCAGGAGAGAAAAAAACAGAATTGATAAAAACAGTAAGCCGGGGAGTCTTTGACTATTACGAGATCTCATACCAGCTGGGAGATGCCCCGGTATACTTTTATTTTGAAATACAAAAGGGAACGGAAACATGCTTTTATAATCGCCGCGGAGCGGTAGAGCAGAGAGAGGCTGCCGATGGCCTGTTTTGCATTACACCCGGCTTTCATGTGCCGGAATGGGCAAAGGGCGCCCTCATGTATCAGATATTTATCGACCGGTTTTACAACGGAGATCCGTCGAACGATGTGGTGTCGGATGAATATATCTACATCGGCTTCCCGGTAACGAAGATCGACTGCTGGGAGGAGGGCTTGTCTGTACTGGATGTGGATCGCTTTTACGGAGGCGATCTTCAGGGGATCCTCGATAAGCTGGATTATCTGCAAAGCCTCAAGGTCGAGGTTTTGTACCTGAGTCCGATCTTTGTATCGCCCTCCAATCACAAATATGACTGTCAGGATTATGAGCATGTGGATCCTCATTACGCCGTGATCCTAAAGGATGCGGACGGACTTGTGGGCGCAGCGGATATCGATAATCTGCGGGCAGAAAAATATACGGTGCGGACAGCAGATAGGGACAATCTGGAGGCCGGAGACCGCTTTCTGGAAATGTTTATGGAAGAAGTCCATAAACGCGGCATGCGGGTGATTCTCGACGGTGTGTTCAACCACTGCGGCTCCTTCAACAAATGGCTGGATCGTGAAAAGATCTATGCACACGCGGGAGGATATGAGCCGGGAGCGTATACGGATGAAAAAAGCCCATATCGGAATTTCTTCCGCTTTGCGAATGAACATGGATGGCCGGACAATGACTCCTATGAGGGCTGGTGGAACCACAACACGCTTCCTAAGCTCAATTATGAGGGCTCGAAGGAGCTTTATGACTATATCCTTAAAATCGCCGGGAAATGGCTTGCAGAGCCTTACCGGATAGACGGCTGGCGCTTGGACGTGGCGGCGGATCTCGGGCATTCCCCGGAGATGAACCACCGGTTCTGGCAGGATTTCCGAAAAACAGTAAAAAAAATAAATCCGGATGCCTTTATTATTGCAGAGCACTATGGGGATGCGTCTTCCTGGCTTGAGGGAAATGAATGGGATTCTGTAATGAACTATGACGCCTTTATGGAGCCGGTATCATGGTTTCTTACGGGTCTTGAAAAGCACAGCGACCGATTTGACGGATATCTCTATAAAAACGGCAGAATCTTTATGGATTCCATGCTGAGGCACATGAGCCGCCTGCAGACTCCCTCATTGATGTCTGCGATGAACGAGCTCTCCAATCATGACCATTCCCGTTTCCTTACCAGAACAAACGGAAAGGTGGGACGTCTGGATTCCATGGGAGCAAAGGCGGCATCGGAGGGGATCGATTACGGGACCTTCCGGGCAGCGGTCGTGATCCAGATGACATGGCCCGGGGCACCGACGATCTACTACGGAGACGAGGCCGGCGTATGCGGCTGGACAGATCCGGACAGCAGAAGAACCTTTCCGTGGGGAAAGGAGAATCTTGAGCTGGCAGAGTTTCATCGCTATCTTACCGGGATCAGGAACCGGAACCGGGCATTCCGGACAGGTTCCTTTAAACCGCTCTTGGCAGACGGAGGAGTGATCGCCTACGCCAGATTTAACGACAGGGAACGAGGTATCGTGGTCGTAAACAGCGAGGAGAAGGAAAGAACCGTCCGGATCCCCGTATGGGAGGCGGAGATCTTAGGAGAAAGTGTGACCCGGATCATGGAGACCGGGCGGGAAAACTATAACGTGGGTCAGATGGAGCTTCCGGTATATGATGGAACCGTGACGGTGCGACTGGAACCGAAAAGTGCAATGATTTTGGAGAATAAAGAGGATGAAAATCTTGATGCGAATTTTTGATAAAAAAGCACTTGATTTTTAAGTGAGATTGTGTTATCATTTTGACTTGTCAGAGTGACAAGGGCGGATTCCCGAGTGGCCAAAGGGGACAGACTGTAAATCTGCTGCAACTTGCTTCGGTGGTTCGAATCCACCTCCGCCCACTTTTGACAAGCCCAGATAGCTCAGTTGGTAGAGCAGAGGACTGAAAATCCTCGTGTCGCTGGTTCGATTCCAGCTTTGGGCATTG
>CAKRPJ010000008.1:0-89506 GCA_934376955.1 uncultured Lachnospiraceae bacterium
CCATACAAAAATAAATTGAGAGTCAGGGGTAATGACTAAAGATTTACAAGGCTCCTCCCACCACCTGAAGGTAGTGGGTTTCCGCCTATGGCAAGCGAAAGGATTTTATTTATGAAAGAGAATAGGAAATTATTAAAAGAAGTTGTAAAAGAAATTCGTCATGATATGACAGATGAGGAAGTTCTGAATTTGCTGGCGGACAGCCAGATATCGGTAAGCCCTGAAAAAGGAAATGAAAAATATACGCTTGGACAGCGCGCGGCGGACACGATCGCGAAGTTTGCCGGAAGCTGGGCGTTTATCTTTTCTTTTACTGGCGTTCTTGTGCTGTGGATGATGGTAAACGTCCTGCTGGCATCAAAAGCATTTGATCCCTATCCGTTCATTTTACTGAATCTGGTATTATCGTGCGTGGCAGCGATCCAAGCTCCGCTTATTATGATGAGCCAGAATCGTCAGGAGGAAAAGGATCGCCACAGAGCCGAAAATGACTATAAGGTAAACCTGAAAACGGAGATCATGATAGAAGATCTCTACGACAAGATCAACATTATCCTTGCTAAACAGACGGCACTGGAAAAGCAGTTAAAGGAGAAAAATATGAGTAAGCAGCCATTTTCCAAAGAAGAATGAGCGGATTACCATAAATGATAAAAGAAAGCGAGGTCTATTTATGAAAAAGTATGTATGTGATGTATGTGGTTATGTATATGATCCGGCAGTGGGTGATCCCGACAACGGGATCGCACCGGGAACAGCATTTGAGGACTTACCGGCCGATTGGGTGTGCCCTCTTTGCGGAGTAGGAAAAGACCAGTTTTCTCCGGAAGAAGCATAGTTTATCTCAGTTGAGAAGACTCATCAGTCAGCCAAAATTCATCAGTCAGATAATAGAATTTCGTCTCAGCGGAATGGGGGTTTCTGCTTACGACAAACGAAAGGGTTTAAAATATGAATTATATGGAACTGGACACACCGGCGCTGGTCATTGACCGCCGAGGCATGGAGGAGAACCTTCGCAGAATGCAGGATTATGCGAATGAGCATCATGTCAGGCTCAGACCGCATACCAAAACGCATAAAACGCCGGCACTGGCGTTAAAACAGAAGGAGCTCGGCTGTGTAGGCGTTACCGTTGCCAAGGTCGGTGAGGCAGAGGTTATGGCAGCAGCGGGACTTACCGATATTTTTATTGCCAATGAGATTGTCGGTGAGAAAAAATATCAGAGAATACAGAAGCTGGCAGAGGACGGGATCGACATTGCTTTCGGACTTGACTCAATTGCTCAGGCAGAGATGGTGGAAAAAGCATTCGCAAAGGCATCAAAACCAGCGGAATGTGTGATCGAGATCGAAGTGGGGGAACGCCGCTCAGGTATTGTTGAGGAGGAAGAATGCAGAAAGCTTTTAGAATATCTGAAGCAATGTCCGCATATCCACTTGAGAGGTGTTTTCAGCCACGACGGAAGCAGCTACAGTGCGCCGGATATCAAAACAGCCTGCGAGCAGTCTGTTATTGCCCAGAAGCGTACCCTGACCTTTGCACAGCTGTGCAGAGATAACGGCTTTGCTATTTCTGTTGTAAGTATCGGCTCCACGCCATCTCTTGCAAACGGTTCAAAGATACTGGAGGGTATTACAGAGATTCGCCCGGGAACATATATTTTTATGGACGCCTCTCAGGCCAATGCAACCAACAACAGCTGGAATTGTGCTGCAACGGTTCTGGCAACGGTTATGAGCAAGCCGACAGACGAACGTGTGATTTTGGATGTCGGTGCGAAGGGGCTGACGATGCAGAGCCGCAGTGCAGGAATCTGTGCAGTTGAAGGCATGGGAAATCTGATCGATTATCCGGGAACCCATATTAAGCAGATGTACGATGAACATGCGATCATCTACGATAAAAAATTCCATGATTCAGTTAAGGTCGGAGACAAAGTGCGTATTGTCCCGGTACATATCTGCCCGGTCGTAAACCTCTATGACAAAATGCACCTTGTCGATGAGAAGGGTGAGGTCGAAGCGGAGCTTACGATCGCCTGCCGGGGCAGACTTCAGTAGAACCTAAAAGAAGTAAAAACAAAAAACAGCGAAAATAAGAAAAGAAGAACTTTATCCATAAAAGGCATGTCTAAGGTTCTTCTTTTCTTTGATCTGAACCAGCAGCTTAGCTCCATCCAGACCTAAGTTGAGTTTACTTCCTTCCCGCATCTGGTGGATCAGTCTGCGTGCATCGTTTTCTTTCAGCTGGATCGCGTCCTCACTTTTTTGAAAAAAATTTCGCGAAAATTATGAATGAATACAAGGAAATAACAGAATAATATTAGCTGCTCAATCATTTTAAGAAAGAAAAAGAGGTATAGGATTATGTGTACAGCAGCAACCTACAAAACAAAAGATTTTTATATGGGAAGAACGCTCGATTATGAATTTTCGTATGGAGAAGAAATAACCGTAACGCCGCGGAATTATGAATTTGATTTTCGCCATGCGGGAAAAATAAACACGCATTATGCGCTGATCGGAATGGCATTTGTATCAGAAGGATATCCGCTTTACTATGATGCGGTCAATGAAAAAGGACTTGGGATGGCGGGATTGAATTTTGTCGGAAATGCTGTCTATGCGGATGTATTGCCGGAGGGAGAAACAGACAGAGAGCAGATAGCCCAATTTGAATTTATCCCATGGATCCTGACCCAATGTGCCTCGGTCAAGGAAGCAAGAGAGAAGCTGTCTAAGCTGCGTCTTACAGGAACAGCCTTCAGCAAGCAGCTTCCGACGGCACAGCTTCACTGGATGATCGCAGACAAGGACGCCTGCATTATTGTTGAATCAATGAAGGACGGACTTCATGTGTATGATAACCCGGTCGGAGTCCTTACCAATAATCCGCCGTTTCCGAGCCAGATGTTTGCACTTAATAATTATGCGGGTGTGTCAAGAAAACAGCCGGAGGGCACGTTTGCAGATGTACTGAAGCTGGATGCCTACAGCAGAGGTATGGGAGGAATGGGGATACCGGGAGATCTTTCAAGCCAATCCAGATTTGTGAAGGTAGCCTTCACAAGGCTAAATTCCATCTCCGGCGCGGATGAGAAGGAGAGCGTCAGCCAGTTTTTCCATATCATGGGTTCGGTAGACCAGCAGAGAGGCTGCTGTGAGGTGGCAGATGGAAAATACGAGATCACGATATATACGTCGTGCTGTAATGCGGCAAAAGGCATTTATTATTATACAGCCTACGATAATCACCAGATCACGGCCGTGGACATGCATGCAGAAGATTTGGATGCAAAGCAGCTGATCCGCTATCCTCTCATATCAAAGGGGGAGATTCGGTGGCAGAATAAGTAGCGCATCGCTCACTTGTATGCTATAATAGGAAAACCAAAAAACAAGGGGAGTGATCGAATTGTTCGGAGCAAAAAAAGCAGTTATCCAACTGACATTGCTGGCAGCCGGTGCAGCCATGCTGGGCTTCGGAGTTATGCGGGGTGAGGCAGGCATCGTATTAAATAAAGCAATCAGATTGTGTCTGGAGTGTGTTGGGATTGGATAAAAGGAAGAATGGGATATCGCTGCTTTTAAGCCGTTTTCGCGGCTGTATCCAGGCAGGCGCAGCGCTGCTTACCAACATACATCTGCCGAATTTTTTAAAGGGCGGGATATATCAGGGGAAGGGCAAGTACGTTTGTGTCCCCGGACTGAACTGTTATTCCTGTCCGGCTGCCTCAGGCGCCTGCCCCATCGGAGCCTTTCAGGCTGTGGCGGGGACATCAAAATTCCGTTTTTCCTATTATATTACCGGATTCTTGATCCTGTTGGGCGTGCTGCTGGGGCGTTTTATCTGCGGTTTCCTATGCCCGTTTGGCTGGCTGCAGGATCTGCTTCATAAAATTCCGGGCCCGAAGCTGTCTACAAAAAAGCTCAAGCCGCTGACCTATTTAAAATATGTCATCCTGCTTCTGACCGTAGTTATATTACCCGCAGCGGTTGTAAATGAAGTGGGAATGGGGGATCCGTTTTTCTGCAAATATATCTGCCCGCAGGGAGTGCTGGAGGGAGCGATCCCGCTGTCTTTGGTCAATACAGGCATACGCTCGGCATTAGGAGCGCTGTTCACCCGAAAGTTTATGATCCTGATGGCGGTTGCCGTGTCAGCCATACTGTTCTATCGTCCGTTCTGCAAATGGATCTGTCCCCTCGGGGCCTTCTATGCGCTGATGAATAAGGTTTCTCTGCTCGAAATAAAGGTCGATGGGCATAAATGCGTCTCCTGTGGAAAATGTGCCAGAATCTGTAAGATGGATGTGGATATCACCAGATCCCCGGATCATACAGAGTGTATCCGGTGCGGCGAGTGTATCAGTGCCTGTCCCACCGATGCCGTTCGCTTCCATTATGGCTTCGGCACGATGGAACATAAAAAACAACGAAAGGATAAACAGAATGAATAAGAAAATATCGAAGTTATTAACCGTAATGCTGGTCATTGTTCTGGCACTTGGACTTACAGCCTGCTCAAAGAAAGAGGAGGCAAAGAACAGCCCGACAGGCGAAAATTCCGATATCGAGGCGTTATTATCTGCGGAGCCGGAAAATTCCCGGGAAGCTGCCGAGCTGTATCAAAAGCTGATGAAAAAGGAGGAGGACGTTCTCACCGGAAACATGGAGCTGTGGGAAAAGGTATTTCTTCTGGTGGATAAGGACAACATAACCGTTGGAGATGACAATAATTATGGCAGCTTTCTGCTTAAGATAATTGAAGATGGTAAGGACCAGTTTTCAGAGGCAGAACTTAAGCTCCTGAAAGCCGGTGCGGAGCAGATCAGGACTTTAGAAGAAAAGCTGATGGCTCTGGAAGAAAAATACCCGGATTGTACGGGCGCTAAGGGAGAGGGAAGCAGCGTTGATGCGGACAGCGCAGGCATGTCAGGCAATGGAAGCGAAATGCAGGGATTTCCGGAGTTTCAGGGAAAGGATCTTGACGGCAACGATGTGAACAGCAGCGAGCTTTTTTCAGGAAATACAGTGACCGTCGTAAACTTCTGGTTTACGACCTGTAAGCCCTGCGTCGGTGAGCTCGGAGATCTTGATGCGCTCAACAATGAGCTGGCCCAAAAGGGCGGCGCAGTGGTTGGTATCAATGCCTTTACCCTTGATGGCGATCAGGATGCGATCCTTGCGGCAAAGGAGATCCTGTCCAAAAAAGGAGCATCCTATAAGAATATCTGGTTTGCCTCTGATAGTGACGCCGGTAAATTCACCTCCGGGCTGTATGCATTTCCGACCACCTACGTGGTTGACAAAAACGGAGCGATCATCGGACAGCCGATCGTAGGTGCGATCACAGCCGCAGAGCAGGCCGAAAAGCTTAACGCATTGATCGATCAGGCACTCGAAAACAGTAAGTAAATTGAACGCAGATAAGCATTCCCCCGCTTCAAGTGCGCGGAGCACTAAGCGGCGGGTGAGGGGGGGATGCTTATGTCAGTGGGAGTTGAAAGCTCCCACTGACAGATCGCGAAGCGACTGCGTTCATGAGCAAGTAGCGAAGCAGACATCCGCAGCTTTTTTATTTCTTGCAGATCATTGTAGATGCAAATTGTTTCTGGAAACGTTACTGTATGAATTGTATATTCAGAAAACAAAACAATTATATAAAAATATTTTGAAAAAACTATTGACAAATTGTATTTAATCGAGTACAATAAAATCAACAACAAACAAGAAATTAAATGCACTCTACAAAACAAGGAGGACACTCCAATGGGTCAGTAAAACTCAATCAAAAAAATCTCTTAAAGAGTTTACATAGATGTAGGAAGCGTAATCGAATGTAATCGAAGGAGGAGATTCATATGAAAGGCAGAGGTCCATAACAGTTTGAAAACAAAATAAAAGAAAGAGAGGTTATTAAGTGAAACTTCAGGAAATTTGGTAATTGAGCTATCTGATGACGAGAAAGTCAGATAGCTCTTATTTTTATGTAACAGAATGCCAATCCCACGATATGCGAATATTGGGTAGGTTTTCCGAGAGTGGATGAAAATCAAAATATATTTAGAACTTGTAAACAAAAATGGACTATATATGGTATGATAATGATTGGAATATGTCGATAATGCCTATTTTTCCAATTATTAGCATATACGATTCGGTCAAAATCATGTATAAAATAAGTAATAGGCATATCGTTGCGGCATAAAGAAGGAGAAGGGAGAAAAGCCGGAAAGACCGGAAGAACCGGATAAAATCGTTTCACTTCTCATGGGACGGGTTTCGTGGGAGTGATCCGAATGTTTTGGATGGTTATTGCCCTCGATGATCTGACGAAGGAAGCAAGGTCGGCTTATTATTCTCAAATTAAGTGATCATGTACCAATATCGAAATAACTTCATATAGTATGGTAAAAAGTATATGGAGAACGATATATGGCTGAATTTACAAATCAGGCAACCTTGACTTATAATGGAAATACAACTACTTCAAATATCACGGTAGGCGAGATCGTAGAGGTGCTTTCGGCGGCAAAGACACCGCTTGTAGCCACCTATACCCAGGATGGAAGGGTAACCTATACGGTCAGTCTGATAAACTCGGGGAATGCTCCGTTTACGGATATGACATTTACCGATGATCTGGGCTCTTACCAATCGGAAGCGGGAAATGTGATCCCTTTAACCTATGTAGGGGATTCGGCAAAGGTGTATGTGAATGGGGTACTTGCATCCCCGATCACCGTGGCCGGGACGGCTCCGTTAGTGATCACAGGCATCAACGTTCCCGCCGGAGGAAATGTACTTGTTGTATATGAAACGATGACAAACCGGTTTGCACCGCCGACAGTCGGCGGAACGATCAATAACACGGCATCGTTTTCTTCCCAGGCAATTACAGAGCCGGTAACCGCGAATGCAGTTGTAACCGCCTCGAATGCGCCGATCCTTTCCATCAGCAAGGCGCTGTCTCCCACCTCGGTTTCAGAAAACGGACAGATCACTTATACGTTTATCATACAGAACAGAGGCAATACAGCAGCTGGAGCCGCAGACGATGTGGTGATAACCGATGTATTCAGACCGGTCTTAGGTTCGATCTCCGTTGCGGTCAACGGCGTGCAGGCACCTCAGACGGCCTATCAGTATGATACTGCCGGCGGACTGTTCAGAACGACCGCAGGAGCCATCACGATACCTGCCGCAACCTACACGGTGCAGCAGGATGGAAGCTATATCGTGGATCCGGGTGTCACGACCGTAACGGTGACCGGAACCATATAAAAAAGATTCAGGAGGGGCTTTTGCCCCTCCTTATTCGCGACAAAGGAGAATTATGCAGCACATGAATATCTATTTTGCCCCCCTTGAGGGGATCACAACCTATCCGTACCGGAATCTGCACCACAAATATTTCGGAGGAGTAAAAAAATATTATACGCCCTTTTTGGCACCCGGGCCGGAGCAGGGCATGAGCGTGAAGGAAATGCGGGATGTTCTGCCGGAAAATAATAAAGAGCTTCCGATCGTACCGCAGATATTGACGAATCGTGCCGGAGATTTTCTTCTGGCGTCAAAAAAGCTTGCAGAGCTGGGATACGGGGAGATCAACCTGAATCTGGGATGTCCGTCGGGAACGGTGACAGCAAAGAAAAAGGGCTCCGGCTTTCTTCTTTATCCGGATGAGCTGGATCGGTTTTTTGATGAGGTATTTTCGGATGCTGCAGTCCGAAACAGAGAATTTTTCGTATCGGTAAAGACAAGAGTGGGAAAAAATTCTGTGGAGGAATGGCCGGAGCTTATGGCAGTTTATAATCGGTATCCGATCCATGAGCTGACGGTTCATCCGAGGATCCAGAAGGATTTCTATAAAAATACTCCGTATCTGGAGCTTTTCAGAGAGATCTTAAAAGAAAGCAGGAATCCTGTCGTATATAACGGTGACCTTTTCACACAAGAACAGGTAAGGACGTTTCGGGACAATTTTCCGGAGGTCGAAACAGTCATGATCGGGCGGGGGTTGATCCGAAATCCGGCCCTTGCAGAGCTGGTGTTGAAAAGCGAAGAAAAGAATCCGGAAGCTGTGGATAACAGCAGATCAGATATCATGTCCCGGATCCGGGCATTCCATGATGAACTGTTTGAATATTACCGGGAGACCATGTCCGGGGACAGGAATCTTTTGTTCCGGATGAAGGATCTTTGGAGCTATATGCTGGCGGAGGTTCCGGAAAGCGAGAAGCTGGCAAAAAAAATACGGAAGTCTCAGCACATTCCGGAATATCTTGCCGCAGTAGATGAGGCGTTTGCGGCGTGGGGACAGTTATCCGAGCCCGGAAAGGCCGAAATATAACGATTTCTGCTGACTTTTTTCCCGGCCTGTAGTAAAATAGTTATGACACGATTAAACAGGCAAGGAAAGCAGGTTGGTGATATGAATTCAGTGAATATGGCAGAAATTATCTGCGTCAATGGAATAGGAATCAGCTTGATGCTTTTCCTGCTCCTGACGAGGATCGAAAATATAGAAGAACATTCTGTGGGAAAAAGGCTGTTCGATGCAATGAGCTGGCTGATCATCGGCGGATGTCTGGCAGAGACGCTGACATTTGTGCTGGATGGGCGGATATTTTTTGCCTGCAGGCCATTATCCTATCTTCTCAACAGCTTCTGCTTTATCGGAACGAGCAGCGTGGGATATATGTGGTGTCTGTATATGGACTTCAAAATATTCAGAAGCGTGAAAAGAATACGGAAGCGCTGGCTTTTGCTGGCGATCCCGCTGCTTACGGTTATTATTATGAATCTGGTCAATCTGACCGGCTGTGGGATCGTGTTCCGGATCACTCAGGACAATATTTATCAGCGCGGGTCGCTGGTCATATTTATGTATCTTTTTATGTTTTTCTATTTCTTTTATGGTATATACATTGCAAAACGTGCTCGTGAAAACGGTCTGCACATGAAATTCCTCCCGGTACTTTATTTTGTTATTCCGAGTATTCTGGGAACAGTCATACAGGCAATGGTTTATGGGATCACCCTTGGCTGGGCAAGCGGTGCGATCGCCCTTACGTTTGTGTTTATCGAAACCCAGTCATTAAACGTATATATGGATGCACTGTCCGGTCTTTACAACAGAAGATATATGAATACGATCCTTAATAAGATCAAAAATGATGAATTTCAACTGTATGGGATCATGATCGATGTCAATGGATTTAAGCGGATCAATGATATCTTCGGCCATATGGTCGGTGACAATGCGATCCGGTGGATCGGCCGTATCCTGCTCGATTCGATCCCGGAGAACGGCATTGCGATCCGCTATGCCGGAGATGAGTTTTTAGTGCTTCTCCATACCGGAAAGGAGGACGATGTGAAGGCTGTCCTTAAGGGGATCGAGAAAAATGTGGATCAGTTTAACAGATCCGGTATAGAGCCGTATTGGCTTTCCTTATCCATGGGCTACAGTAAGTATGAAAATGATACGGATGGTGTGGAGAAATTCCTCAGCACCATGGATAAAGAAATGTATGAAAAAAAGAGACAGTATTATCAGAGTCCGGCCATGGGGTATGGGGCGGAAAATATCAGCTCGAGGCGGTGAGGATACATAGATGAAAATTAGATTCGGGCGCACAAGAAAGGGCTATACGTTGACGGAGCTGATGGTGGTGGCTGCGATCATTGCCGTTTTATCGGCGGTTTCCGTCGGAGTATACAGTCATTATGTTGAGCGTGCAGAAAAGGCACAGATGTATGAGGTGGCCGGGCAGATCATAACGGCGCTAAGCATCTGTGAATCGGAATATGTGCCTCCGGAGGGTGCGGATGCGAGGCTGTTCTGGTCGGATGCTTTTTTGAAAGCACCGAATCATCCCAAGAGCATCCTGTATCCTTATGTAGGAGAAACCACAAAGGACTGCACCGGATATTTCCTGCTGATCGGGAAAGAGGGAAGTGTGGGTTACCACATTATCGGATTTACCTACAGGACAGAGAAATATGAGGCACAGTGGAAGAAGGAATCCGGGATCACGGTGAAAAAACGTTAAGGTAAAATGTGATAGTCAAACGGATATTAAAAATTTCTTAAAAAAAAATAAAAATCTTCTTGTCTAATAGGGAAAAACAGAGTATAATACTCCCGACCTTCAGACAGCAGCAGTTCCAACAGAATGTCTGAGGCATCAAAATAATAATATAAATAGGAGAAAAGACATGGAGAATCAAAAGAAGAAAACAAATTCACTTGCCCAAAAGATGGGTATTTCTCTGGTATGCGGACTTGTTGTCGGTATACTGCTAATGTTCTTAAGAGAATCCCTTAATGGATCCGGACAGGAAGCAGTATGGAAGACGATCAACGATCTTCTGTTCCAGGATATTACAGCAAAGGGTGCAGAAAAAGCTCTTGGTCTCTTTTACATCATTGGACAGCTGTTTATTCGTTCACTTCAGCTTGTGATCGTGCCGATGGTATTTACCTCCATCACTCTTGCAATCGGACAGATCTCCGATACAAGAACCCTCGGAAGAATCTCCTTCAAAACAATTGCAGGCTTCCTTATCTGTTCCTTCTTTGCACTGGTTATGGCATGTGTTGCCGGTTATGCAGTTTACCGCAGCGGCTTGTTCAACATTCAGGTCGATGGACTGGAGGCAACTGCCGGTTCCACAGGCTCCAACCCGTTAAATGTTATCTTAAACGCCGTTCCGTCCAATATTACTTCTGTATTTGCCAGCAATACCTCCGTTCTTGCAATCGTATTTTTAGCAGTCTGCTTAGGTCTTTGCATGAATGTGCTGGGTGAGGACAAGACAGCAACGATCAAGAAGCTTGTAACAGAGGTAAATGATATCGTTGTCGTATTTTTAAACTATGTGGTAACGAAGTTCGGCCCGGTAGCGATCTTCATGCTGCTTACAAGAACATTTGCAACCTATGGCATCAACCATTTAAAGCCGGCCCTTGCTTATGTTGTTGTTACAACGATCCTTCTTCTTGTATTCCTTTTGGTCGGATATCCGCTTTTTGTAGCAGTAAGCTCAAAGCTGAACCCGATGAAGTTTGCAAACAAAATCCTCAAGGTGGCTGTATTTGGCTTCTCTACATCCTCCAGTGCGGCAACCTTACCGTTAAATATCAAGACGACAACCGAGGAGCTTGGTGTAGACGAAAAGATCGCCTCCTTCGTGCTTCCGTTAGGTATGACGATCAATATGAATGGTACTGCAATTATGCAGGTAGTGGCTACCCTGTTTATCGCAGGCTGTGCAGGCTTTGAGGTATCCTTCGGCCAGCTTGTCGTTATCGCACTTCTTGCGCTGATTGCTTCCGCAGGTACTCCGGCTGCTCCGGGTGCAGGTGCGATCATCCTGTTCACGATCCTTTCCGGTATCGGTCTTGTCAATGACGGTGCGCTTTTAGCCTACAGCCTGATTCTTGCGATCAACCGTCCGATCGAGATGCTGGTAACATCCTTAAACGTAGTAGGCGATTCCGCAACAAGTATTTATGTTGCTAAATCTGAGGGAATGTTAGACGAGCAGAAATACAACGCATAATAATATGAGATAAAAAAGATGAGAGTTTCCGCGATCCGGAGGCTCTCATTTTTTGTGCATAAATATAAAAGAATACATGACGTTTTCCCTATAGTATGTTAGAATAGGAATATACTTAATTATAATGAGGAGGAAAGGATACATGTATCTTATCAAAAATGCCCATGTATATGCTCCGGAGGATCTTGGGATCGTAGATGTTCTCATCGGCGGCGGAAAGATCTTAAAAATGGCAGAGGAGCTCCCGGAGGAAAAATCATACGGTGTCGAGGTGATCGACGGAAAGGGAAAAATCCTGATACCGGGTCTTATCGATGCCCATGTTCATATTTTGGGCGGCGGCGGAGAGGGCGGCGCCAAAACGAGAACACCGGAGATCATGCTCTCTGATATTACCACCGGAGGCGTTACGACGGTTGTAGGCTGTCTGGGAACCGACGGATGTACCAGAACAATGACAAACCTTCTGGCAAAGGCAAAGGGGCTTGAGGAAGAAGGTATCACAACCTTTGTATACACAGGCTCTTATCAGGTTCCGGTCAGAACACTGACAGGAAGCATTATGGATGACCTGATCCTTCTTGAAAAGGTCGTGGGAACAGGAGAGATCGCTATATCCGATCACCGCTCCTCCCAGCCGACGCAAGAGGATTTCTCAAGGATCGTTGCAGATACCAGAGTGGGCGGCATCCTGTCTGCAAAAGCAGGACTTGTAAATATCCACATGGGAGACGGCGTGGAGAAGCTTCGTTATCTCAGAACCCTTCTGGAAAACAGCCAGATCCCGCCGACCAATATGCTTCCGACCCATATCAATCGTAACCGTGCATTAATGGCAGACGGAATCGATTATGCAAAAAATATGGGAGGCTATATCGATCTGACCACAAGCTATGATTCTGCGTTCCCGGATCCGGAGGAGGTAAAGGCAAGTACCGGTCTTAAGATGGCTCTGGATGCAGGCGTTCCCGCAGACCATGTAACATTTTCTTCCGACGGTCAGGGAAGTCTTCCGGTATTTGCACCGGACGGTTCCTTTGCCGGCTTAGGAGTCGGAAAGGTAGCTTCTCTTTACAAAGAAATGAAGGATGCTGTATTAAAGGATGGTGTAGCTCTTTCCGATGCAGTAAGAGCGGTGACTGCCAATCCGGCCTTCCTTTTAAAGCTGGATAATAAGGGTAAGGTTGCAGAAGGAAAAGACGCAGATCTGGTAATGGCTGATGCAGCTACTCTGAAGATCGACACCGTGCTTGCAAAAGGTGTTGTGATGGTTTCAGAAGGCAAGGCAGTCGTAAAGGGAACATTTGAGAAGTAATATTTGGGGGACAACATGGAGAACAAGAAAAAAAGCTTTCGCATGCCGCATACATACATCATCATCTTTGGCGTAATCCTTTTTGCGGCACTGCTCACTGTATTTATCCCGCTGGGTAAATATGAAACAAAGGAAATCACCTATATGCAGAACGGAACAGAAAAAACAAAAACCGTTCTGGATCCGGACAGCTTCCAGTATGTGCTGGATGAAAACGGAAACAAGGTAACTTCAGTCGCTCCGCTTTTCGGAACAGAGGATTTCGGAAGACAGGGAATCTTAAACTATGTATTTGAGGGAATGACAGTAGGAAACAAGTCGGGAACGGCTGTCGGCATTATTGCCTTTATCCTCGTTGTCGGCGGTGCCTTCGGTATCGTTTTAAGGACAGGAGCCGTTGAGAGCGGTATCATGCGTGTCATTGCAATGACAAACGGACGCGAGATCCTTCTTATCCCGCTTCTCATCACACTGTTTTCCCTTGGCGGAGCCGTCTTCGGCATGGGAGAGGAAGCTATTCCCTTCGTTATGATCCTTGTTCCGATGTTCATTGCCATGGGCTATGATGCTATTGTCGGAATCATGTGTTCTTATGTGGCTACTCAGATCGGCTTCGGAACCTCCTGGCAGAACCCCTTCAGCCTTGCGGTTGCTCAGGGTATCTCAGGGATCCCGGTCATGTCCGGCGCATGGTTCCGTATCCCGATGTGGATCTTCTTTACCGGCCTTACTATCGTTTTCACGATGCGTTATGCGGTAAAGATTAAGAAAAACCCGAAGCTTTCCGTTGCATACGAGTCCGATGAGGAATACAGAAAAGAGTTTTCCCAGAAGGACAACGAGATGCCGCCCTTTACACTGGGACATAAGCTGGTTCTCCTTACGATCGCTGCCTGCATCGTATGGACGATCTGGGGCGTTGTGACACAGGGCTACTACATTCCGGAGATCGCCTCCCAGTTCTTCGTTATGGGACTTGTTTCCGGTATTATCGGTGTAGTATTCCACTTAAATGACATGAAATTAAATGATATTGCGACTTCCTTCGACAAAGGTGCTGCCGATCTTCTCGGCGCTGCGATCTGTGTCGGAATGGCGCAGGGTATTATCATCATCCTCGGCGGAACCAGTGCAACGGATGGCACCGTGCTCAACACGATCCTTCACAGCATCAGCCAGGGCATGCAGAATTTCCCGCCGGTAATTTCCGCATGGCTTATGTATATCTTCCAGTCCGTATTCAACTTCTTTGTGGTATCCGGATCCGGACAGGCTGCTCTGACTATGCCGATCATGGCTCCGTTAGCCGATCTTGTCGGTGTGGAAAGACAGGTCGCTGTTGTTGCCTTCCAGCTTGGTGATGCATTCACGAACTTTATCGTTCCGACCTCGGGCTGCCTTCTCGGCGCACTGGCTGGAGCCAAGCTTGACTGGGGAAAATGGGCAAAATTCCAGATCAAATTCCAGGCGGTTTTATTTGTATTTGCATCCGCTACCGTGATTCTCGGTGTTTTGATCGGACTTTCCTAATTTGGCTTATAAAGCGGACATTCGCAATCCGCTTCGCTACTAACTTATAAATGCAACAAGGAGGCATATCGTTATGGAGACAATGGAGCTGGTAAGAAAACATGAGGAGGAGATGGTGGCACTTCGCAGGCATATCCATCAGAATCCGGAGATTTCCAATGCAGAATTTGAGACAACAAAGCTGATCAGAGAGAAGCTTACAGAATATGGGGTCGAGATCGTGGATATCGGCTTAAAGACAGGTGTTGTCGGTGTTTTAAGAGGCGCCCATCCGGGAAAGACGGTGGCGATCCGTGAAGATATCGATGCGCTGCCGATGCCGGAGCTCACAGGGCTTCCGTTTGCATCCGCAAAAGAAAATATCTGCCATTCCTGCGGACACGATATGCACACTGCGATCCTTCTTGCCTGTGCAAAGGCACTTGTTGAGATCAAAGCTGAGCTGTCTGGAAATGTTATGTTTTTATTCCAGCCGGCAGAGGAAAACGGAACCGGTGCAAAGCAGATCGTGGATTGCGACTTTACCCGGGTGTTAAAGCCGGATGTGTTTATCGGTCTTCATACGGCCCCCGGACTTACCGCCGGAACAATCGGCGTGAAGAAGGGGCCGGCCGGAGCTTCAGCAGATACCTTTAAGATCACTGTGACCGGAAAAGGCGGACATGGAGCTCATCCGGAGAACTGTATCGATCCGATCGCTGCTGCCTGCTATCTGGTGACACAGCTTCAGACGGTAATTTCAAGAGAAAATCATCCGGTGCATCCGGGCGTTATGACCATCGGAAGCTTCCACGCCGGAAAGGCCCCGAATGTAATTCCGGACAGCGTAGAGCTTCTCGGAACCCTTAGAAGCCTTGATGCGGGAAGCAGAGAGGGAATGCAGAGAGCCATCGACCGCATTACGGAATCCTGCTGTGCTGCCATGAGAACAACAGGTACGGTAGAATGGAACTACGGCATGCCGCCGTTAGTAAACAGTGATGAGGTGGTGGACGCCATCGAAGCGGCTGCCGAAAAGACGATCGGCCTCGATCATGTCGAGCACATTCCGGAGCCATCTCTCGGATCCGAGGATTTCTCCTACCTGTTCCCGGCATTTGGCCCGGGAGCTCAGTTCAGCATGGGTACAGGAAATGACACAGACCCGAACACCAGACACGGGATCCATAATTCCAAAAACGTGTTTGATGAAAGCGGAATGCGTGCAGGAGCGGCTGTACTTTTACAGTTTACAAGGGATTTCCTTAAATAATCCGATCGAATACAGAGTCAAGCGGATATTCGCAATCCGCTTCGCTACTTGCTCATAACCGAATAACTGCACCGCAGTTTATCAGAAGGAGCTTGCACTCCTCCTGATACAAGCAAGTCCCCACCCACTGCTTATTGCTTTTCGCAATTAAAGCTAGGACTTACTTGATTCGGTTAAAAAGCATAAAAAATCTCCGCCATAGCTGTTTGGAATATTTCCGGACAGCCGGGCGGAGATTTTTTTCGGATCACGTTACGATCAATGAGGAATCGCCGATCTGTGGTGGGATACCGGATGGAAATGTACCATCTGGATCAGGACACCGAGAATGATAAAGATAAGTCCGGCCACAGATGCGATGCTGATGGGCTCTCCCAGCAGAAAGTAGATATATACTAAGGAAAGGAACGGGGTAAAGTACGCAAGGTTGGATACCATTGCCGTATCACCGCCAGAGCTGATGGCAATTGCCCATGTCGTAGCGGCCACGCCATAGATCAGAACACCGTTCCACAGCATTCCGCCCCATTCGGCGGGACTTAAAAGCCTCGGGCCTGCATGGGTCACAAGAAGCGTGAGCAGAGCAGCTACCGCGGAGGTAGCCTGATAGATCATGGTTGCCAAAGTCTTATCGCAGGTAACACGGGAATTTAACGTGCTGTAGAGGCCGGAGCACATGGCGGCGGCTACACAGGAAATAACGCCGATAGCGTCCACTTTGGAAAGTCCGTCCAGATGCCCTTCGGTTGCAACGATGACTACACCGAAAAAGGAGAGGAGCAGAGCGATCACCTTCTGCAGGGTAAGCTTGTTCTTTAAGATAAGGCAGGAAAAGAGCACGGTCATAATGGGCCAGAGATAGTTGATGATAAAGGCCTGCTGGGTCTTAAGTCTTGACATTCCAAGGTAGAGCAGGCTGCTGTATAAAAAGGTTCCGAGAACGCCCAAGAACATCATAAGCAGGAGCTGTCTTGCCGAAAGTGACCGCAGGTGTTTTAACTTTCCGGTAAACAGATTGACGAGAAGCAGGAAAAGAGCGCCGATCAGTCCATTGTAGAAAACGACTAAAAACTTGTCCATGGAATTAAGTAACAGCGCAGCGACGGCGGCAGATGATCCCCAGAACAGAACGGATATCGAAGCCAGCCAGTATTCTTTTTTCATTTGAGTAACCTCCTGTAGTCAGAATGATGCTTTGGTAAAATTTGCCGATAAATGGAATTATAGATTGTTTTCCGGCAGAGTGCAACAAAAGTCGGCGGTTTAACGCATAAGAGTTCTTAAACGTATGGATTATTAATATTTATATTAATAAGAAAATAGCTCCGGATGGTGAACATGGATCTCCGAAAGCAGATAAAGCTGTTTTATTTTATCGTGGCCTTTGATCTGATGCTGCTGGCGGCAATTGCCGCGGCGGTAGGGGGAAGCTCTGTCCGGGAAAACGATTACTTAAAGACCTCACTGGAAAACGATCCTCATGGCTTCTCAAAGACCGTAGCATTGACCTTTGATGACGGCCCGAACCGGAAATATACGGAGAGATTGCTGGACGGGCTGAGGAGTCGGGGGATAAAGGCTTCCTTCTTTTTAGTAGGAGAGTGTATACACGGAAATGAGGAGCTTGTGCGGAAAATGAAGGCAGATGGCCATCTCATCGGCGTTCACTGTATGGAGCATAAGGATCTGACCCGGGAGGAAACAGGCAAAGCACGCCGTCAGATCATGGAAGCAGCGGCGCTGATCGAAGGTCTGACCGGAGAGAGACCGGAATATGTACGGCCTCCCTTTGGAAAATGGAGTGAAGATCTGGAGGAGTACATACCGTTTAAGCCGGTATTCTGGAGTGTGGATTCGATCGACTGGAAGCTTCGGAATGAAACACAGATCGTAAACCGGGTGATGAAGGCTGTGGGGGATGGAGATATCATTCTGCTCCATGATGAATTTAGCGAATCAGTTTCGGCGGCCCTGCGGATAATTGACAACTTATTGGCAAAAGGGTATACTTTTGTTACCATTGATGAACTGATGATCGACTGACCGGGTAAAAGGAGACTATTCGGAGCAGAAACCTGTATCCGGTCTTATATTTATAGAAGAAACTGAGGTGAAGGGATACTATGGATCTGTTTGATTACATGCGGAGCAATACAATGGAAAAGGAATCTCCTCTGGCATCAAGAATGCGTCCGGAAACGCTGGATGAGGTGGTGGGACAAAAGCATATTATTGGAAAGGATAAACTGCTCTACAGGGCGATCAAGGCGGATAAGCTGGGCTCCGTGATCTTTTACGGCCCGCCGGGAACGGGAAAAACAACCCTGGCAAAGGTCATAGCCGGAACAACGAGTGCGAGATTTGAGCAGATCAATGCGACAACAGCCGGAAAAAAGGATATGGAGGATGCCGTCAAGGAAGCCAAGGACGCACTGGGAATGTACGGAAAGAAGACGATCCTCTTTGTCGATGAGATACACCGCTTTAATAAAAGCCAGCAGGACTATCTGCTTCCGTATGTGGAGGACGGAACGGTGACGTTGATCGGAGCGACAACGGAAAATCCTTATTTTGAGGTGAACAACGCTCTTTTATCCAGATCCCGGATCTTTGAGCTGAAGCCCTTAGATGCACAGGATATCAAGGAGCTGATCCTTCGGGCCGTATATGATGAGAAAAAAGGAATGGGAATGTACCGGGCAGATATTACAAAGGAGGCGGCAGCATTTCTTGCGGATGTGGCAAACGGAGATGCCCGGGCTGCCTTAAACGCAGTGGAGCTGGGGGTTTTGACCACAGATCCGTCAGAGGACGGAAGGATCCACATTACAACGGAGGTCGCAGCGGAGTGTATCCAGAAACGGGCGGTGCGTTACGATAAGGACGGGGATAATCATTACGATACGGTTTCTGCCTTTATTAAGAGCATGCGGGGCTCCGACCCGGATGCCGCTCTTTATTATCTGGCTCGGATGCTGTATGCCGGTGAAGACGTTAAATTTATTGCCAGAAGAATCATTATCTGTGCGGCAGAGGATGTCGGAAATGCAGATCCCAATGCCCTGACCGTGGCGGTAAGCGCGGCCCAGGCTGTGGAACGGATCGGGCTTCCGGAGGGCAGGATCCCGTTAGCGGAAGCCGTGACATACGTGGCCACCGCACCGAAAAGCAATGCCGCCTATGAAGGGATCTTAAAGGCAATGGAAGCGGTAAAGGCAAGAAAGACTCCGCCGGTACCGGCTCATTTGCAGGATAAGCATTACAAAGGGGCGGAGAAGCTCGGCCATGGCCTCGGCTATAAATACGCCCATGATTATCCGAACCATTATGTAGAACAGCAGTACCTACCGGATGGTATGGAGAATGAGAAATTCTATTTTCCTACCGAGAACGGATATGAAAAACAGATCCGTTCCTATATGGATCGCATCCGGGCTGAGGGGAAAGAATATAGATAAATTCCTCTTTTCAAGAGAAAAAATATGGGTTATAATTAATACAAGCAGTGAAGCGGATCGCGAATATCCGCTTCATCAGATCCTGTCTATAGATATCTGACAAAATCTTCACAATCCCCATTGAAATATGACAATCACAGAGCAATTATAAGGAGATCGTATATGCGTGAAAAATTACAGACATTGCCTTTAGCACAACTTAGGGAGCTTGCAAAAAGCCAGAATATCAGGAACGTAAGCGGACTCAGAAAATCGGAGCTGGTAGACAGGCTGTGCGAGATGGCGGAAAGCTCCACAGACGTTAAAGAGCCTCAGCCGCCGACACGACCGGACGAAAGACCGGAGCCAAGAACCGAAGCAAGAACCGAACCGAGAACCGAAGCAAGGCCCGAAACAAGAACAGAAGCAAGGCCCGAAGCAAGGCCCGAAACAAGAACAGAAGCAAGACCGGGCACAAGAATGGGATCACGGCCTGAGCAAAGAACGGAAGAACGGACGGAAACAAGAGGCGAGGCAAGATCCGAGCAGAGACCGGAGGCACGGACAGATACGCGCATGGAGGCAAGATCCGAGGTACGGAGTGATCCGAGAAACGATCTGCAGGAGCTGGACAGCGGGATCGAAGCATACGGCATCTTAGAGGTAATGCCGGACGGTTTCGGCTTTATCCGCTGCGCGAATTTCCTTCCGGGAGAAAATGATGTCTATGTGGCGCCCTCCCAGATCCGCCGTTTTAATATGAAGACCGGAGATATGGTGCGCGGAAGCCGCCGGGTAAAGGGAGCAACGGAAAAATTTGCCGCCCTTCTTTATGTGACCTCCATCAACGGTTATCCGACCCATATAGCGGAGAGACGTCCTAATTTTGAAGATCTGACCCCGATCTTCCCAAACAGACGGCTTCATCTGGAGGTAAAAAACGGAAGAAATACAACCGCGATGCGCGTGATGGAGCTTCTTGCCCCCATCGGAAACGGACAGCGAGGAATGATCGTTTCTCCGCCCAAGGCAGGTAAGACAACACTGTTAAAGCAGGTGGCCAAGGCAGTCACTACCAACTATCCGGACATGCACCTCATCATCCTTCTGATCGATGAACGCCCGGAGGAGGTTACAGATATCAAGGAATCGGTTGTCGGCCCGAACGTGGAGGTCATTTACTCTACCTTTGATGAGCTTCCTGACCGCCACAAGAGAGTTTCCGAGATGGTCATCGAGCGTGCAAAGCGCCTCGTGGAGCACGGCCGGGATGTAATGATCCTTTTAGACAGCATTACCCGCCTTGCCAGAGCCTATAATCTGGTGGTACCGCCCAGCGGACGTACTCTGTCCGGCGGTCTCGATCCGGCAGCACTCCACATGCCGAAGCGGTTCTTCGGTGCGGCAAGAAATATGAGAGAGGGCGGAAGCCTTACGATACTGGCAACAGCCCTTGTGGATACCGGAAGCCGTATGGACGATGTGATCTACGAGGAATTTAAGGGAACCGGCAATATGGAGCTTGTTCTCGATAGAAAGCTTTCGGAAAAGAGGATTTTCCCGGCTATCGATATCCTGAAGTCCGGAACAAGGCGGGATGACCTGCTCCTTACCCGGGATGAGGCAGAGGCTGTGGACACAATCCGAAAGGCCACCAATTCCTTAAAACCGGAGGAGGCAGTAGAGAAGATCCTCGATCTGTTCTCAAAGACAAAGACAAACTGGGAATTTGTCGAGATGGCAAAGAAAATGAGATTCTAGGCAGTGAGAGCTGACGGAAAATAATAGATGCGGATGAAAGAAAGGTTTTAAGTTAAGATGGAAGACGAAGGTAAAAATCCGATACAGGTTGCGGAAAAGCTGTTTCAGGTCATTGAGCTTCTCGCGGAAAACGGGCCGATGGGCATCATGGATCTGAGCAATCGGCTGGGATTTCATAAAAGCACGGTACACCGGCTGGTCGCATCCCTGCAGCACATGGGATATATCCGTCAGGAGGAAGGCTCTTTAAAATATTTTCTGTCGCTGAAGTTTCTTCAGATCGGGAGCAGGATATTAGAGCAGAATGATATGGCGGAAATGATCCACCCCGCGTTGAAAAAGCTGTCCGAGCAGGTAGGCGAGACAGTCCACCTTGTCCGGCGCGAGGGGACGGAGGCTGTTTATATCGATAAAGTGGAGTTTAATGTAGGCTCTATCCGTATGGTATCCAGAGTCGGAAGCAGGATCCCGCTGTATTGCTCCGGGGTCGGAAAAGCACTTTTAGCGGAGCTTCCGGATGAAAAAATAAGAGAAATATGGGAGGAGTCGGAGATCGTGAGACTGACGCCGCGGACGATCACTTCCTTCGAGGAGCTGATGGAGCATTTAAGAAAGGTCAGACAGGACGGCTACGCGATCGATGACGAGGAAAATGAGGAGGGAGTCCGCTGTATTGCCGTAAGCCTCTGCGATTATCATAAGGAGCCGGTATATGCCATCAGCATATCTGCTCCGCTAAGCAGAATGACAACAGAGCGGATCATGGAACTAAAGACCGCGGTTCTTGATTTTAAAAAGGAGATCGCGGGAAGTCTGGGGCTTGGAAGAATAGGGAGATGACAGAATGGAAGAAGGCGTTTCTAGGTTAAAAAAGCTCATGGGAGGGAGCAAACAGGGGTATCATACAGCATTTCAGATGGCATGGCCCGCAGTGATGGAATCATTTTTCATTGCATTGGCCAGCCTTGTGGATTCCCTGATGGTCAGCTCGATGGGAGCTTATGCGGTAGCTGCGGTGGGTCTGACGACACAGCCAAAGTTCATCGGACTCTGCATTTTTATTGCCGCAAACGTATCGGTATCGGCTCTGGTAGCCAGAAGGCGCGGAGAAAAGGATCGATATGGGGCAAATCAGGTGCTTTTAATGATCCTTGTGTTTGTTCTGGCAGCAGGTACGCTGATAAGTGTGGCGGCAGTTACCTTTGCAGAGCCGATCATCCGGTTCTGCGGAGCAAACGGGGATACCTTAGAAAGTGCCGTCCTGTACTACCGGATCATCATGGGCGGAATGATGTTCAATATCCTGTCGATGGCGATCAATGCGTGCCAGCGGGGAGCGGGAAATACAAAGATCGCAATGCGGACAAACGTAACGTCCAATGTGGTGAATATGATCGGAAACTACCTTCTGATTCAGGGAAATCTCGGCTTTCCCAGACTCGGGATCGCCGGAGCGGCCTTGGCTACGGTGTTCGGGACTGTAGTGGCCTGCGTAATGAGCTTTTTATCCCTTGTTCCAAAGGATAATTTTATCAGCATCCCCTATCTTATTGGAGCAAAGGTGCGGCTGGCTTTGGAACCGGCCAAAAACATGCTCAAGATCGCCTCCAGCGTATTTGCGGAGCAGCTGTTTATGCGTGTCGGCTTTCTGACCGTCTCGATCATGGTGGCAAATCTCGGGACGGCTGCGTATGCAGCACATCAGGCGGGAATGAATATCATGAACCTGTCATTTTCCTTTGGTGATGGCATGCAGGTGGCGGCAGTTGCCTTATGCGGCAGAAGTCTTGGGGAAAAGCGGCCGGATCTGGCCAGAATGTACGGAACCATCTGCCAGAGGATCGGAAATATCATCTCTATCCTTCTGGCCTTGCTCTACTTAACCTGTGGTTCATGGTATTATCACCTCTTTTTTGTGGAGGAGGATATCATACTTATGGGAATAGAGATCATGCGGGTGCTGGCCGTGATCGTCCTTTTCCAGGTCGCACAGGTCATCTATATGGGCTGCTTAAGAGGAGCGGGGGATGTGCTGTTCACGACGATCGCCTCCACGTTAAGCATCACGTTTATGCGTCCGATCTGTTCGTACACACTTTGTTATATCTGCGGATTTGGTCTAGTCGGGATCTGGATGGGTATCGTCGGAGATCAGCTTTTAAGGCTGATCCTGACGAGCTGGAGATTCCGAAGCGGAAAATGGACCGGAATCAAGATTTAAAGCTAGTTTCCGCACTCAATACTGATCCGGTTAAACACATCCAGAATATCTTCCACGGCCATGCAGGCTTTTTCCTCAGCGTTTTTATCGAGGACTGCATGGCCTTGATGCATCATAAGGAGGCGGTTTCCGTATTCCACGGCAAACCGGAGGTTGTGGGTGACCATGATCGTGGTCAGCTCCTTTTCACGGACGATCTTGTCGGTCAGCTCCATGATAATGTCGGCAGTTTTCGGATCTAGGGCTGCCGTATGTTCATCCAGAATAAGAAATTCGATGGGGGTCATGGTGGACATAAGAAGCGCCATGGCCTGTCTCTGGCCGCCGGACAGAACGCCCACCTTTACATTCAGCTTATCCTCAAGCCCCAGTCCGAGGATCTTTAACTGATCTCTGTAGAAATCGATCCGGGATCTGTTGGTTCCGGGGAGAAGATTAAAGGGCTTTCCCTTATTGTCGGCCAGCGCCATATTTTCAAGGATCGTCATGTTGGGGCAGGTGCCCAGAGCAGGATTCTGGTATACACGTCCGATCCGGCGCTGCCGCTTATATTCCGCCATTTTTGTGATGTTTGTTTCATTAATAAAGATGTCACCGGAATCAAGGGGAATGCTGCCGCAGATCAGGTTGAGCATGGTCGTTTTTCCGGATCCGTTGCTTCCCACGACAGACACAAATTCTCCTTTTTCTATCTTTAAATTAAAGTTTTCAAACAGGCACATCTCATTGACGGTTCCCGCATTGTAGTATTTATTGATATTTCTAAGCTCCAGCATGATGGGTTCCCTTTCTCTTTAAAGAATCACTGATGATCAATATAATAAGAAGGATCGCGGCTGTGATCAGCTTGAGATCGGTTGCTTTGATGATCCTGAGGGAGATGACAAGAGCAACGCACGCTTTATAAAGGATGGCTCCCGCGATCACGGCGGTCGTGCTCTTTATCATTCCGAAACGCGTAAACAGCTGAGTTCCGAGGATCACGCTGGCAAGGCCAAAGACCATGGTTCCGGTTCCGATGGAGATATCAAAGAAGGCCTGCTTCTGGGCAAGGACACCGCCGGCCAGAGCAGAAAAGCCGTTGGCGATGGCAAGGCCGATGATCTTTACCTTTCCTTTGTCCATGGCAAGAGAGGTCACCAGCGTGTCGTTATCTCCGGCGGCCCGTAACAGGTAGCCGGAGCGTGTGCCAAGATACCAGTCTAACAGAAGCTTGCACACGAGAACGATCACAAAAAGAATCAGTACGACGATGTAGGGACGGAGGGCCTCCGGCAGAACCTCTCTTGTCCACGGATTATCAAAGATCGTGTCCTTGGAGAGGAAGGGAAGGTTTGCCTTCATTCCTGCGATCCTTAAGTTTACGGAATACAGGGCGGTCATGACGATGATTCCGGAAAACAGGTCGCGTACCCTGCATTTTACATGGATGATCCCGGTAGTGCAGCCGGCCAGAACACCTGCCAGAAAAGAGAGGGGAAGGGCAGCGGCCGGCGGAAAGCCCTTTACGATGAGCCCGGCGGTGAGAGCTGCTCCCAACGGGAAGGTTCCATCCACGGAAAGATCCGGAAAATCCAGAATTTTATATGTGATATAGACTCCGAGAGCCATGATCGCGTAGATCAGGCCCTCCTCTAAAATTCCTAAAACAATTGTCATGATAACCTCCATAAAGCTTATATCGGCAGCGGAAATGCCGAGGCATTCTTGAATAGCGTTTTCGATTTTATTTCGCCTCTGCCTCTGAAATTTCGGAGAACATCTCCTTTGCACTTGATGTCAGCTCCTCCGGGAACCGGATGCCGAGATTTTCGGCTGCCTTTGTATTTCCGTAGAAGGCGGCTTCCTCGATCACCTCAAAGCTGAGGTCGCTCGCTTTGGCTTCTCCCTTAAGCACCTTTGCTGCCATGTGGCCGGTCTGCTTTCCGAGATCCGTATAGTCAAGTCCCATAGCGGAAAGACAGCCGAGCTTAACCTGTTCGATCTCACTTCCGAATACCGGGATATTTTTTGCATTCGCCTTGGAGAGGATCAGCGGGAGAGAGGAAACAACGGTATTGTCTGTCAGGTTGTTTAAGCAGTCGACCTGTTCTAAGAGGCTGTCTGCTGCAAGAGGAATGTCAGCGCTGGAGGAGATACCGGATTCGATGATCTCAAAGCCGAAGTCAGCAGCCTTTTCTTTATATTCCTCTAGTGTGGAGGCGGAATTTACTTCACTTGTCGTATAAAGGATGCCGATCTTTTTGGCATCAGGAAGCACCTTTCGGATCATATCAAGCTGCTGCTCCACCGGAAGCTTGTCGCTGGTTCCGGTAACCTCTCCGACGGGAGTGGAATCTTCATTGGCAAGCTCAGCGGCAACCGGGTCGGTGATCGCAGTATAGATAACGGGGATGTTATTTTTGCGTCCGACGCTGTAGGCACTCTGGGCGCTTGGGGTTGCGATGGCACAGATAAGATCGGCATTCTGACCGGCAAAGTTCTGAGCGATCTGGGCGGCAAGTCCCGGATCGGCCTGCGCGTTTTCATAAAGGATCGTGAGGTTTTCCCCTTCTTTTATGCCTTCCTCTGCAAGTCCCTCAATAAATCCTTCACGGCAGTTATCCAGAGAGCCGTGAACGGCAAACTGGCTGATTCCGATCGTGTATTTTTCGGATGAGGAATCTGCTTTCGTTGTATCCGCTGCTTTTGTGACTGCTTCGGTTGTCGGCGCTTCTGTAGCTGCCTCTGTTTCCTTAGCTGCGGCTGTGGTATTTGTCGTATCTGTTTGTGCTGTGGAACAGCCTGCCATAAATACTGCTGCCAGTGTGGTGAGTGCGAGAGCTTTCATAGTTTTTTTCATAATTAATTCCTCCTTAAAAAATAAAAAAAGTCCCAGACATAGATTTACTATGTCTGAGACGAATATACTATCCGCGGTGCCACTCAAATTGACCTTCCGGTCCTCTTTTTCGTATACCAACATATACGCCGCATAATAACGACTGCGGAAGCCGTCGGCCCATACTCGTTTCCTTTAGGGACCGCCCTCGAAAGTCCATTCCATTTCCAACGCTATACTGCAATCCCACCACCTGCAGTTCTCTGTAATACCGTCTGCGAAAATGTACTCCTCTTTCTCTACGGTTTGGCTTTTTTGTTATGCCGCTATATTAATACGCGAAAATTGATTTGTCAAGTACCAAAAAATATAAAAAATTCATTTTCTTTGTTAAAGATATGTGAACCTTCTTGACGTTGTAAAGGTAAAGTGTTAGGATTGTTTTCATGCAAGTGACGCCCTGTCACTTAATGAGATGAGGTAGTAATTAAAATGGATAAGAGAGAAAAAAATGACCGTATGGCAAATGCCCCGCTGGGAAAGCTCATGCTGGAAATGGCGCTGCCCACTGTGTTCGCCCAGATCGTAAATCTATTGTATAATATGGTTGACCGTATGTATGTCGGAAGGATCCCCGAGACCGGTCACCTCGCCCTTGCCGGACTTGGCGTGTCGTTTCCGATCATCATGCTGATCTCCGCCTTTGCCGCACTGATCGGAGCGGGAGGCGCACCCAGAGCGGCCATCTGTATGGGCAAAAAAGAAAATGCTCAGGCAGAAAAAATATTAGGAACCTGTATTTCGACCTTATGTGTTCTGGCCATCGCCGTATGCGCGATCTTTTCTGTCGTGAAGGAGCCAATCCTTATGCTGTTTGGAGCCAGCAGCCAGACGATCGATTATGCAGTCAGCTATCTCAGTATCTATCTGCTTGGAACGATCTCGGTGCAGATCTCACTGGGACTTAACATGTTCATTACCTGTCAGGGCTTTGCCAAAACCGGAATGCTCACGGTGCTGATCGGCGCGGTGATCAATATCGTCCTGGATCCGATCTTTATTTTTGGTTTCCAAATGGGAGTTCAGGGCGCTGCTCTTGCAACGATCATCAGCCAGACGGTGTCGGCGGTATGGGTGCTTTCCTTCTTATGCGGAAAAAAGACGATCTTAAAGATAAAAAAGGAAAATCTCCGGATCCGGAAGGACGTTCTCCTCTCCGTTGTGGCGCTGGGAGCTTCCCCGTTTATCATGCAGTCTACGGAATGTCTGGTTCAGCTTACCTATAACTCCGGAATGCAGCACTATGGAAATGACTATTACGTCGGAGCCATGACGATCCTGTTTTCCGTCATGCAGATGCTGTTTTTGCCGCTCTCCGGTCTGACCCAGGGAGCCCAGCCCATCATCAGCTATAACTTCGGAGCCGGAAACACAGAGAGAGTAAAACAGGCATTTAAGCTCCTGCTTATCTATTCCTTAGGCTTTTCTCTTGTTTCGACGGGCTGCGTGCTGCTGTTCCCGTCGTTCTTTATCCGACTGTTCTCGGAGAATGAGGAAATAATACAGATCGGAGTGTATGCAGCGCGGATCTATATGTTCGGTTTCCTGTTTATGGGTGTCCAGTGTGCCTGCCAGCAGACGTTTCTGGCTCTGGGACAGGCAAAGATATCCATGTTTCTGGCATTTTTAAGAAAGATTATTCTTCTGATCCCGTTAGCAACGATCCTTCCGAAGCTAGGAATGGGTACGGACGGACTGTTTTATGCGGAGCCGATCTCGGATCTGATCGCGATCGGTACAACTGTTGTTTTATTTGCGTTAAATTTTGGAAAAATGCTTAACAGAGAGAAAAAATAAAGGAGGAAAAATTATGGGTGTGAAAGATGGCGGAAAAAAACCGGAACAGAATAATAACCTAAAAGGGATCATTTATTACCTGCTGTCGATCTTTATGATCACCATGCTGTTAAACGCACTGGTGTTCCCCAGTGTAAGGAGAGAAAAGGTAATCGAGGTAAATTACAATGAATTCCTGACGATGGTGGATACCGGAAAGGTCATTCAGGTACAGAAGGAGGAGGAAGCGGATCAGATCGTGTTCCTCGCTCTTGATAAGGATGGCAACAAGCAGATCTATAAGACGGGAATCTGGAACGATCCGACGATCACGGAGCGTCTTTATAAGGCGGGTGTGACCTTCGGAGAGGTGATCCCCCAGAAGGAATCTGCCCTTGTGGCACTATTAACGACATGGATCCTGCCGTTTGCGTTCCTGATCTTTATGGGACAGCTCCTAAACCGCATGATGATGAAAAAGATGGGCGGAAATGCCATGACCTTCGGCAAATCCAATGCAAAGATCTATGCGGAAAATGAGACAGGAAAGACCTTTGCGGACGTTGCAGGCGAGGAGGAAGCAAAGGATGCCCTGGAGGAGATCGTGGATTTCCTCCACGATCCGAAGAAATACTCCGATATCGGAGCCTCCCTGCCGAAGGGAGCCCTTCTTGTGGGCCCTCCCGGAACCGGTAAAACCCTGTTGGCAAAGGCGGTAGCAGGAGAAGCCCATGTCCCCTTCTTCTCCATCTCCGGCTCGGAATTTGTGGAGATGTTCGTAGGAATGGGTGCGGCAAAGGTTCGTGACCTGTTTAAGCAGGCGAATGAAAAGGCACCCTGTATCGTGTTTATTGATGAAATCGATACCATCGGTAAAAAGCGTGACGGCAGCGGTATGGGCGGTAATGATGAGCGTGAGCAGACGTTAAACCAGCTGCTTACCGAGATGGACGGCTTTGACGGAAAGAAGGGTGTCGTTATCCTTGCGGCAACCAACAGACCGGAATCTCTGGATCCGGCCCTGTTACGTCCGGGCCGTTTTGACAGAAGGATTCCGGTGGAGCTTCCGGATCTAAAGGGCCGTGAGGCGATCCTAAAGGTACATGCCCGCAACGTCCGTATGGACGAAACGGTAGACTTTAATGCGATCGCCCGGGCGACAGCCGGTGCAAGCGGAGCAGAGCTTGCCAATATCGTAAATGAGGCAGCCCTTCGTGCCGTCCGCATGAACCGCAAGGTGGTCTGCCAGGAAGATATGGAGGAAAGCGTGGAGACGGTCATCGCAGGCTACCAGAGAAAGAATGCGGCTGTTTCCGAAAATGAAAGACGTATCGTAGCCTACCATGAGGTCGGACATGCCCTCGTCGCAGCCTGCCAGAGCAACTCGGCTCCGGTCCACAAGATCACGATCATACCGCGTACCAGCGGCGCCCTCGGCTACACGATGCAGGTGGAGGACGGAGAACGCTTCCTTATGAGCAAGGAGGAGGCCCTCAATAAGATCGCCACTCTGACCGGAGGCCGTGCAGCAGAGGAATTTATTTTCCATTCCATTACGACAGGTGCCTCTAACGATATCGAACAGGCTACAAAGCTGGCGAGAGCCATGGTTACCCGCTACGGCATGAGCAGCCAGTTCGGCATGGTCGCACTGGAGACAGTGAATAACCAGTATCTGGGCGGAGATACCTCTCTTGCCTGCTCTCCGGAGACGGCCAAGGCCGTCGATGATGAGGTGATCCGGACGGTGAGAGAGCAGTATGACAAGGCAATGCAGATTCTTAAGGAGCATGCGGCAAAGTTAAATGAGCTTTCTGCTTATCTTCTCGAAAAAGAGACGATCACCGGAGAAGAATTCATGGAGATCTTAAACAGATAGTAAACAGATAAGAGAGGACGGCGGTTTCCCGATAAAGAGGAGATCGCCGTTTTTTCGTTGAAACACATGGAAAAACGCAGAAAATATACTGGAAAATTATTGACAGCTTGACAGATATGTGTTAAGATGAAATGTGCATTATTATGGATTTGTATGCTTAAAGGCATTAGTATGCCCAAAAATAGAAGCATTTGCAGCTGTTTCAAATCCAGACAGCTGTGTGTTTGAGATTGATAAAGAAAACAGGGGTGAAACGTCAATGGAGAAAAGCAGAATGCGTCCGGTGCCGGCCGGCAAGAGCGTAAGAATGAGCTACTCAAGACAGAAGGAAGTTCTTGAGATGCCTAACCTGATCGAAATCCAGAAAGATTCCTATCAGTGGTTTCTCGACGAGGGCTTAAAGGAAGTCTTTGAGGATATCTCTCCCATCGCGGACTTTGCTGGCCATCTTAGCCTGGAGTTTGTAGACTTCACGCTTTGCAGAGATGACATTAAGTACACGATCGAAGAATGCAAGGAGAGAGATGCCACTTACGCAGCGCCATTAAAGGTCAAGGTAAGACTCTGCAACAAGGATAAAGATGAAATCAATGAACACGAGATTTTCATGGGCGATCTGCCATTAATGACAGATACGGGTTCCTTCGTTATCAACGGCGCGGAACGTGTTATCGTCAGCCAGCTGGTGCGTTCCCCTGGAATTTACTACGGAATCGATCACGACAAGATCGGTAAGGAATTATATTCCTGTACCGTGATCCCGAACCGTGGTGCATGGCTGGAGTATGAAACAGACTCCAACGATGTGTTCTATGTTCGTGTCGATCGTACAAGAAAGGTTCCGGTCACTGTATTGATCCGTGCATTGGGCTACGGAACAAATGCAGAGATCATCGAGCTGTTCGGTGAGGAGCCGAAGCTTCTTGCAAGCTTTGGAAAGGATACCTCCGACAACTATCAGGATGGTCTTCTGGAATTATACAAAAAGATCCGTCCGGGCGAGCCGCTGTCTGTTGACAGTGCGGAGAGCCTGCTCAACAGCATGTTCTTCGATCCGAGAAGATATGATCTTGCCAAGGTCGGAAGATATAAATTCAATAAAAAGCTTCACCTGAAAAACCGTATTACCGGCCAGATACTGGCAGAGGATGTGGTAGATGCCACAACCGGCGAAATCCTTGCCGAGGCCGGAAAAGTGGTGACAAAAGAGCAGGCCGTTGCGATCCAGAACGCTGCGATCCCGTATGTCTGGGTTCAGACAGAGGAGAGAAAGGAGAAAGTCCTTTCCAACCTTATGGTCGATCTCGGTGCATACGTTTCCTTTGATCCGGCAGAGATCGGTGTTACAGAAGCGGTATTCTATCCGGTTCTCTCTGATCTCCTCGAGGAAGCAAAGGATATGAGCGAGGAGGAGCTTAAGGCTCTGATCCGCCGCAACATTCACGACCTGATCCCGAAGCACATTACAAAGGAAGATATCATCGCTTCCATTAACTATAATATGCATCTGGAATTCGACGTGGGAACAAAGGATGATATCGATCACCTCGGAAACCGTCGTATCCGTGCGGTCGGAGAGCTTTTACAGAACCAGTACCGTATCGGTCTGTCCAGAATGGAACGTGTTGTCAGAGAGAGAATGACCACTCAGGATATGGATGGCATCACTCCTCAGTCCCTGATCAACATCAAGCCGGTAACAGCTGCAGTAAAGGAATTCTTCGGAAGCTCCCAGCTGTCCCAGTTTATGGATCAGAACAACCCGCTTTCCGAGTTGACCCACAAGAGACGTCTCTCCGCATTAGGACCGGGCGGTCTGTCCAGAGAGCGTGCCGGATTCGAGGTTCGAGATGTACACTACACCCATTACGGACGTATGTGCCCCATCGAGACTCCTGAGGGACCGAACATCGGTCTGATCAACTCCCTCGCATGCTATGCAAGGGTCAACCAGTACGGCTTTGTTGAGGCGCCGTACCGTGTGCTTGACAAGACAGATCCGATGAACCCGCGTGTTACAGAGGATGTTGTATATCTGACAGCAGATGAAGAAGATAATTACATCGTTGCCCAGGCGAACGAGCCGCTGGATGAAAACGGCTATTTTGTCCACAACAATATTTCCGGACGTTTCCGTGAGGAGACATCCACCTTCCAGAAGAAATCGATCGATCTGATGGACGTATCCCCGAAGATGGTATTCTCCGTGGCTACATCCATGATCCCGTTCCTCCAGAACGATGACGCGAACCGTGCGCTGATGGGTTCCAACATGCAGCGTCAGGCCGTTCCGCTTCTTGTGACAGAGGCACCGGTAGTCGGTACAGGTATCGAGGCAAAGGCAGCGGTTGACTCCGGTGTCTGCGTTGTGGCAAAGAACGCAGGTGTTGTAGAGCGCTCTGCTTCCAACGAGATCATTATCAAGAGAGATGCTGACGGCGTAAGAGATGTATACAGACTGACAAAGTTTTCACGAAGCAACCAGTCCAACTGCTACAATCAGAAGCCGATCGTATATAAGGGTGACCACATCGAAAAGGGTGAGGTGATCGCAGACGGCCCGTCCACAAAGGACGGCGAGATCGCTCTCGGCAAGAACCCGCTGATCGGATTCATGACCTGGGAAGGCTACAACTACGAGGACGCAGTCCTGTTAAGTGAAAAACTGGTTCAGAATGACGTATATACTTCTGTCCATATCGAAGAATATGAGGCAGAATCCCGTGATACAAAGTTAGGGCCGGAGGAGATCACAAGAGACGTTCCGGGTGTCGGCGATGACGCATTAAAGGATCTGGACGAGCGCGGAATCATCCGCATCGGTGCAGAGGTGCGTGCCGGTGATATCCTTGTCGGAAAGGTAACTCCGAAGGGAGAGACAGAGCTTACGGCAGAGGAAAGACTTCTCCGTGCGATCTTCGGTGAGAAGGCAAGAGAGGTTCGTGATACATCCCTTAAGGTACCGCACGGCGCATACGGAATCATCGTTGATGCTAAGGTATTTACAAGAGAAAACGGTGATGAGCTGGCTCCGGGCGTAAACCAGTCCGTAAGGATCTATATCGCTCAGAAGCGTAAGATCTCGGTTGGTGACAAGATGGCCGGCCGTCACGGTAACAAGGGTGTTGTTTCCCGTGTTCTTCCGGTAGAGGATATGCCGTTCCTTCCGAACGGACGTCCGCTGGATATCGTGCTTAACCCGTTAGGCGTGCCGTCCCGTATGAACATCGGACAGGTGCTGGAGATCCATCTGAGCCTTGCGGCAAAGGCCCTTGGCTTTAACGTATCCACACCGGTATTCGACGGTGCCGACGAGAATGACATTCAGGATACTCTGGAGCTGGCTAACGACTATGTAAATATGGAGTGGGAGCCGTTCCAGGAAAAATATAAAGACATCTTAAAGCCGGAGGTAATCGAGTATCTCGGTTCCCATCTGGAACACCGCGGTCTCTGGAAGGGCGTTCCGATCCGCCGCGACGGCAAGGTGCTCCTGCGCGACGGCCGTACAGGAGAATACTTCGACAGCCCGACTACGATCGGACACATGCATTATCTGAAGCTGCATCATCTTGTAGACGATAAGATCCATGCACGTTCCACAGGCCCATACGCACTGGTTACACAGCAGCCGCTGGGTGGTAAAGCCCAATTCGGCGGACAGCGTTTCGGTGAGATGGAGGTTTGGGCTCTTGAGGCTTACGGCGCATCCTACACACTTCAGGAGATCCTTACCGTGAAGTCGGATGACGTTGTAGGACGTGTTAAGACCTATGAGGCGATCATCAAGGGCGAGAATATCCCTGAGCCGGGTATTCCGGAGTCCTTCAAGGTATTACTGAAAGAGCTTCAGTCCCTCGGACTGGATGTCAGAGTCCTTCGCGATAACGGCGAGGAGGTCGAGATGTCCGAAAATATTGACTACGCAGACACAGATCTTGATCTGCGCTCCATCATCGAGGGTGACAGACATTATAACGAAAAGGAAGAATCCTTTGGTGACTATGGCTTCCAGAAGCAGGAATTCAACAAAGAAGGAGAGCTTGTGGATGCAGAAGATGATTATATAGATGATAGCGCCGCAGAGGACAATTACCTCGACGACGACTATACAAATCATGATGACGATAAATAATAGAAGGGAGTACCGTTCATGCCTGAGACAAATGAAACTTATCAGCCGATGACATTTGATGCGATCCGCATTGGGCTTGCTTCTCCGGAAAAGATCTTAGAATGGTCCCACGGCGAGGTAAAAAAACCGGAGACGATCAACTACAGGACATTAAAGCCTGAAAAGGATGGACTGTATTGTGAGAGAATCTTCGGACCGAGCAAGGACTGGGAGTGTCATTGCGGTAAATATAAGAAGATCAGATATAAAGGCGTTATCTGCGACCGATGCGGCGTTGAGGTAACGAAGTCCAGCGTGCGTCGTGAGCGTATGGGCCACATCGCTCTGGCGGCTCCGGTTTCCCATATCTGGTATTTTAAGGGTATCCCGAGCCGTATGGGTCTGATCCTCGACATCTCTCCGAGAGTTCTGGAAAAAGTCCTGTACTTTGCTTCCTATATTGTACTGGATCCGCGCGATACCGGACTTCAGTTAAAGCAGGTACTTTCCGAAAAGGAGTACCGCGATGCAGTTGAGAAATATGGCTACGGCACCTTCCGTGTAGGAATGGGTGCCGAAGCCGTTCAGGAGCTTTTAAAGGCGATCGACCTGAAAAAGGATTCCGAGGAGCTTAGAAAAGCATTAAAGGATTCTTCCGGGCAGAAGCGCGCAAGGATCATCAAGCGTCTGGAGGTTGTTGATGCGTTCCTCCAGTCCGATAACAAGCCGGAATGGATGATCATGAATGTGATCCCGGTCATCCCGCCGGATATCCGTCCGATGGTACAGCTTGACGGCGGACGTTTTGCAACCTCCGACTTAAACGATCTTTACCGGAGGATTATCAACAGAAATAACCGTCTTGCAAGACTTCTTGAGCTCGGTGCGCCGGATATCATCGTCCGCAACGAGAAAAGAATGCTGCAGGAGGCTGTCGATGCCCTGATCGATAACGGCAGACGCGGCAGACCGGTAACCGGTCCCGGAAACCGTGCATTAAAATCCCTTTCCGATATGTTAAAGGGTAAGCAGGGACGTTTCCGTCAGAACCTTCTCGGTAAGCGAGTTGACTATTCCGGACGTTCCGTTATCGTTGTAGGGCCGGAGCTTAAGATCTACCAGTGCGGTCTTCCGAAGGAGATGGCGATAGAGCTGTTCAAGCCATTCGTAATGAAGGAGCTGGTTGCAAACGGAACCGCTCACAATATCAAGAATGCCAAAAAGATGGTGGAGCGCCTTCAGACAGAGGTGTGGGACGTTCTCGAGGATGTTATCAAAGAGCATCCGGTTATGTTAAACCGTGCCCCTACCCTGCACAGACTTGGTATTCAGGCCTTTGAGCCGATCTTAGTAGAGGGTAAGGCAATCAAGCTTCATCCGCTTGTTTGTACCGCCTTCAACGCTGACTTCGATGGTGACCAGATGGCTGTCCATCTTCCGCTGTCCATGGAGGCACAGTCTGAGTGCAGATTCCTTCTGCTCTCCCCGAACAACCTGTTAAAGCCGTCAGACGGCGGCCCGGTGGCTGTTCCTTCTCAGGATATGGTACTTGGAATCTACTATCTGACTCAGGAAAGACCGGGAGATAAGGGCGAAGGCATGTTCTTCAAGAGCCCGAACGAGGCGATCCTCGCTTATGAGAATGACGCCGTAACGCTCCATGCAAGGATCAAGGTCAGAGTGACAAAGACAATGGCAGACGGTACCGTGAAGACGGATATTGTCGAAACAACAGTGGGACGTATCCTGTTCAATGAGATCATCCCGCAGGATCTGGGCTTTGTGGATAGAACGATCCCGGAGAATGAATTAAAGTTTGAGATCGATTTCCTTGTAAAGAAGAAACAGCTCAAGCAGATCCTTGAGAAGGTCATTAATACACATGGAGCAATGCAGACAGCGATCACTCTTGACGATATCAAGGCCATCGGATATAAATACTCTACAAGAGCAGCCATGACCGTATCGATCTCAGATATGACCGTGCCGGCTTCTAAGAAGCAGCTCCTTGCGGATGCAGAGTCAACAGTAGATCTCATTGCAAAGAACTTCCGCCGTGGTCTTATCACAGAGGAAGAACGTTATAAAGAAGTAATCGATACATGGAAGGTAACAGACGATCAGCTTACCCATGATCTGCTGACCGGTCTGGACAAATATAACAACATCTTCATGATGGCTGACTCCGGAGCCCGTGGTTCCGATAAGCAGATCAAACAGCTCGCAGGTATGCGAGGACTTATGGCCGATACAACAGGTCATACCATCGAGCTCCCGATCAAGTCAAACTTCCGTGAAGGTCTTGACGTACTTGAGTATTTCATTTCCGCCCATGGTGCGCGTAAAGGACTTTCCGATACAGCGCTCCGTACAGCCGACTCCGGTTACCTGACAAGACGTCTTGTAGATGTATCTCAGGATCTTATCATCCGTGAAACAGACTGCTGCGAGAATACAGGTAAGATCCCGTATATGGAGATCAAGGCATTTGCAGATGGCAAGGAAACCATCGAGAGCTTAGAGGAGCGTCTGACCGGAAGATACATTGCAGAGGATATCGTAGATCCGGATACCGGAGAAATTGTCGTTAAAGCAAACCACATGTGTACGCCGAAGCGTGCGGCTGCGGTTATGAAGGTTCTCAACAAGCTGGGCAGAGATTCTGTAAAGATCCGTACCGTACTTACCTGTAAGTGCCATATCGGTGTCTGCGCGAAGTGCTACGGCGCTAACATGGCAACCGGCCAGCCGGTTCAGGTCGGCGAGGCTGTCGGAATCATTGCCGCACAGTCCATCGGTGAGCCGGGTACACAGCTTACCATGCGTACTTTCCATACCGGCGGTGTTGCCGGCGGCGATATCACACAGGGTCTTCCCCGTGTCGAGGAGCTGTTTGAGGCAAGACGTCCGAAGGGACTTGCGATCATCGCAGAGTTCGGCGGCGTAGTAACGCTCAAGGATACAAAGAAGAAACGTGAAATCATCGTAACCGATGAGCAGACCGGAAACTCCAAGACATATCTGATCCCCTATGGTTCAAGAATTAAAGTTCTTGACGGTCAGGTTCTGGAGGCCGGTGATGTACTGACCGAGGGCTCCATCAATCCTCATGATCTTCTGAAGGTTAAGGGCGTTCGTGCCGTACAGGATTACATGATTCGTGAGGTACAGCGTGTATACCGTTTACAGGGTGTTGAGATCAACGATAAGCACGTTGAGATGATCGTTCACCAGATGTTAAAGAAGATCCGCGTAGAAGAAAGCGGAGATTCCGATGTACTTCCGGGAACCTCCATGGACGTTCTCGATTTCAACGAGATGAATGAGGCTCTGGTGGCAGAGGGCAAGCAGCCGGCAGAAGGAAAGCAGGTAATGCTTGGTATCACAAAGGCATCTCTGGCAACAGACTCCTTCCTGTCCGCAGCATCCTTCCAGGAAACAACAAAGGTTCTTACGGAGGCTGCGATCAACGGTAAGGTAGACCACCTGATCGGCCTGAAGGAGAATGTCCTCATCGGTAAGCTGATCCCGGCCGGAACCGGTATGAAGCGTTACCGTGATATCCGTCTGGGAACAGACAAGGAGGAGCAGCCGCAGGAGGAGATCGCCCCGCAGGAGGAGATCCTTGATGAGGAAGCTCCGCTGGATGAGGCAGATGAGATCATCCTGAACGAGGACGATACCCAGGAGTAATTTGACATCCGAATCAAAAACATGGGTAAGCAATAAACAGAAACAGCGAGGGAAAAATTTCCCTCGCTGTTCTACATTAACATGAGTTAGAAGAAGGCAACTGAAATGATACACTTATTATCCGGTATTTTTATTAAGAACAGAGATCAGGTGGATGATCAGAATGTGCGCCGTGCCTACGGGATGCTGTGCGGTGTCCTCGGGATCGTGTTAAATATCCTCCTTTTTGCCGGAAAATATCTGGCAGGGATACTGAGCGGTTCGATCGCCATTACAGCAGATGCATTCAATAACCTGTCGGATGCGGGCTCCTCCGTGATCACACTGGTGGGCTTTAAATTTTCCGGGAGAAAGGCAGATGCGGATCATCCGTTTGGCCACGGACGTATCGAATATTTATCCGGCTTCGGTGTCTCCATGGTCATTATCCTTATGGGCTTTGAGCTTTTAAAATCCTCTGTTCAGAAGGTTCTTTCACCGGAGCCGGTGGAGGCCGGGCTCCTGCCTGTGCTCATCCTGATCGTATCGATCTGTGTGAAGATGTATATGGCCTATTATAACCGGTCAGTGGGAGCAAAGATAAACTCCGAGGCAATGAAAGCAACAGCCATGGACAGTCTGAGTGATACCATCGCTACCTTTGCGGTATTGATCTCCATGGCAGTCGTACATATCACCGGTTACAATATCGATGGCTGGTGCGGCTGTATTGTAGCCTGCTTTGTGCTTTATGCCGGTTATAATGCGGCAAAGGATACGTTAAATCCCCTTCTGGGCGAACCGCCCTCCAAAGAATTTGTGGAGGAGATCCGATCCATCGTCATGGCCCATCCGGAGATCATAGGGATCCACGACCTTGTAGTCCATGATTACGGTCCGGGAAGGCGGATGATCTCCTTGCATGGAGAGGTGGCAGGCAACAGCAACATTTTTGAGATCCATGACGTGATTGACCGGATCGAAAAGGAGCTGGGGCAAAAGCTTGGCTGTGAGGCCGTTATTCACATGGATCCGGTGGAGGTGGACAACGAAAAGATCGCAGAGATAAAAACGGAGCTGTCGGAAAAGATACAGGATAAGCTCCCAGAGGTTTCGATCCACGATTTCCGCATGGTGCAGGGGCCGACCCATACAAACCTGATCTTTGATGTGGTAGTACCTTATGAATATGAAAAGACAGGTTCGCAGGTTAAGGCAGAGATCGAGGATATTGTCTCAAAAAGCTGGGAAAACTATTTTGCCGTGATCCATGTAGATCACTCCTATGTATAGGAAGAAAGCAGGAAATATTTATGGAAGAAAAAGAATTTGAAGGCTTAAATGCAGAAGAATATCTGGCAAGCAATCCGTTTATGCGTTATAATCATATGGAGATAACGAAGATCTCAAAGGAATGCAGCGAGATCCGGATGGAGGTACATCCAAACGGACTCAATCTGATGGGACAGGTTCACGGCGGTCTGATCTACTCTCTTGCCGACGTGGTCACGGGACTGACGGCAAGAGCAGATGGCCGCGAATATGTGACGCAGAGCGCCCACATAAACTTTATCGGGAACGTAAGCTCCGGAACCGTGATCGCGCGTGGACTTTTGATCCGCCGGGGCCGGACGATCACGATCGTCCGCGGAGAAGTTACCGATGAAAAGGGTAAGCTTCTGGCGGATGTGACCGTAGATATGTTCTGCACGAATGCACGGTAGGTGAATAACAAATGAATAACAAATAAGAAGTGGAGGAAACGAAGATGGACACTATGAATCTTATCCGGGAACAGGAATCTGACATGATCGAGATCAGAAGACACATTCATGCCAATCCTGAGCTCAGCAACGAGGAATTCAAGACAACAGAGCTTATCAAAGAGAAGCTTACCGAGTACGGGATCGAGGTTTGTGAGATCGGTTTAAAAACCGGTGTGGTCGGACTGTTACGGGGTGGAAAACCGGGAAGGACAGTGGCAATAAGAGAAGACATCGATGCCCTCCCTATGGCAGAGCTGACAGGACTTCCCTTTGCGTCGAAGGTTGAAAACGTCTGTCATTCCTGTGGACATGATATTCACACCACCACACTTCTTTACTGTGCCAGAGTTCTTGCAGAGCTTAAGGAGGAGCTTTCCGGAAATGTGCTGTTCCTGTTTCAGCCGGCCGAGGAGGACGGCTCCGGAGCAAAGCAGCTGGAAGAACATAAATTCTATGAGATCTCAAAGCCGGATGTCTTTGTAGGACTTCATGTATCTCCGGAATTCCCGGCAGGCTCCATCGGACTGAAGCGTGGGCCGGCGAATGCCTCCTGCGATGTATTTTCGATCAAGGTGAGCGGAAAAGGCGGACACGGAGCTCATCCGGAAAATTGTATCGATCCGGTCGTTATCAGCGGTTACATCCTGACCCAGCTCCAGACTGTGATCTCCCGGGAAAACCATCCGGTCTATCCGGCGGTTATGACCATTGGCAGCATTCACGGTGGAAAAGCCCCCAACGTGATCCCGGACTATGTGGAAATGTCGGGAACTTTGCGGAGCCTGAATGCAGAAAGCAGAGAAAAGATGCAGAATGCGATCGACAGGATCACAAAATCCTGCGCAGAGGCAATGAGAGGCCATGCAGAGATTTCGTGGAAAAAGGGTATGCCGCCCCTTGTAAATAATATAGAAGTGATCGACGGACTTCAGGCGGCCGCAGAGAAGACGATAGGTGCAGATCATGTGATCACGATCCAGAATCCGTCTCTCGGATCCGAGGACTTCTCATACCTGTTCCCGAAATATGCACCCGGTGCCCAGTTCAGGCTCGGCTCCGGAAATGATGCGGATCCCAATACAAGGCACGGACTCCACAACTCCAAAAATGTCTTTGATGAGAATTGCCTGGCAGCAGGAGCAGCGGTTCTGGTGCAGTATGTGAGAGACTTTTTAGCATAAAGGAATCAGCCTGACTATCCTTCAGATGATCGGCTGGAGGGGACTGTAAAAACCTAAGACAACATATCCGTGTGTGTCATAGCACGAAATCGGGATTTTTCATATAAAAAATCGAGGTTTGTTCTTGACAGCGGAAACAAGACTGTATATAATAATGGGGCGTGCATGGGAAACGCCCCATTTTTTGTGCGCAAAACTAAGCTGAATTACAGCAACCACAGACAATATCGCAGGAGGTGAAAAGAATGCCAACATTTAACCAGTTAGTAAGAAAAGGAAGACAGACAGTAGCAAAAAAATCTACAGCTCCGGCTCTCCAGAAAGGATACAATTCCCTTCACAAGAAAGCTACAGATACATCTGCTCCGCAGAAGCGTGGTGTATGCACAGCTGTTAAGACTGCAACTCCTAAGAAGCCGAACTCCGCTCTTAGAAAGATTGCCAGAGTACGTCTTTCCAACGGTATCGAAGTTACAAGCTATATCCCGGGTGAGGGTCACAACCTTCAGGAGCACTCTGTTGTTCTTATCCGCGGCGGCCGTGTAAAGGACCTTCCGGGTACCAGATACCACATTATCAGAGGTACTCTTGATACTGCAGGTGTAGCCAACAGAAAGCAGGCCCGTTCCAAATACGGCGCTAAGAGACCGAAGGCTAAAAAGTAATCGGTTAATGTAAAACTAATTGGACCACTAACGGGAATAAAGTGAGAGTTAGTGCCGGTGATATTGACCTGTGGGTTGCAGGACATAGATAGAAAACCGCGCGCGAACACATTTTATGGAAACATGTGAGTACCGATGAGCTAATCTATTTATGATTAAGGAGGGAAGTAACGTGCCACGTAAAGGACATACTCAGAAAAGAGACGTATTAGCAGATCCGTTGTACAATAACAAGGTTGTTACAAAGCTGATCAACAACATTATGTTAGACGGTAAGAGAGGCGTTGCTCAGAAGATCGTTTACGGTGCTTTTGAGGAAGTAGCTGCAAAGAGCGGCAAGGACGCTGTTGAAGTATTTGAGGAGGCAATGAATAACATCATGCCGGTTCTGGAGGTAAAGGCAAAACGTATCGGCGGTGCAACATACCAGGTACCGATCGAGGTTAAGCCGGAGAGAAGACAGGCTTTAGGCCTTCGTTGGATCACTCTGTACTCCAGAAAGAGATCTGAGAAGACTCAGGTTGAAAGACTTGCAAACGAGATTATGGATGCTGCAAACAACACAGGCGCATCTGTAAAGAAGAAAGAGGAAATGCATAAGATGGCAGAGGCTAACAAGGCATTTGCTCACTACAGATTCTAAAAGGAGGACGAATCCTTGGCTGGGAGAGAATATCCGTTAGAGAGAACCAGAAATATCGGAATCATGGCTCATATCGATGCTGGTAAGACTACCACAACTGAGCGTATTCTGTATTATACTGGTATTAACTATAAGATCGGTGATACTCATGAAGGTACTGCTACCATGGACTGGATGGCTCAGGAGCAGGAAAGAGGTATCACGATCACTTCTGCTGCTACAACATGCCACTGGACTCTCCAGGAGCAGACAAAGAAAAAGCCGGGTGCTCTGGAGCACCGTATCAACATCATTGATACTCCAGGCCACGTTGACTTCACTGTTGAGGTTGAGCGTTCCCTGCGTGTCCTTGACGGTGCAGTAGGTGTATTCTGTGCAAAGGGCGGCGTTGAGCCGCAGTCCGAGAACGTATGGCGTCAGGCTGATACGTACAATGTACCGAGAATGGCATTCATCAACAAGATGGATATCCTCGGCGCAAACTTCTACGGCTGTGTAGATCAGATCCGTACAAGACTCGGAAAGAATGCCATCTGCCTGCAGCTTCCGATCGGTAAGGAAGATGAATTCAAGGGAATCATCGACCTGTTCGAGATGAAAGCTTACATCTACAATGATGATAAGGGTGAAGATATTACCGTAACAGACGTTCCGGAGGATATGAAGGACGACGCAGAGCTTTACCACACAGAGCTGGTAGAGAAGGTCTGCGAGCTGGATGATGACCTTATGATGATGTACCTTGACGGTGAGGAGCCATCTGTCGATGAGATGAAGAAGGTTCTCCGTAAGGCTACCTGTGAGTGTCAGGCTATTCCGGTATGCTGCGGTACTGCTTACAGAAACAAAGGCGTTCAGAAGCTTCTGGATGCTATCATCGAATATATGCCGTCTCCGCTCGACATCCCGCCGATCAAGGGTGTTGACTTAGAAGGAAACGAGACAGTCCGTCATTCTTCCGATGATGAGCCGTTCGCTGCTCTTGCATTCAAGATCATGACAGACCCGTTCGTTGGTAAGCTGGCATATTTCCGTGTATATTCCGGTACAATGAACTCCGGTTCTTATGTACTGAATGCTACAAAGGGCAAGAAAGAGCGTGTTGGCCGTATCCTTCAGATGCATGCCAACAAGCGTGCCGAGCTTGAAAAGGTTTACTCCGGTGATATCGCTGCTGCTGTAGGCTTTAAGGCTACATCAACAGGTGATACAATCTGTGACGAGCAGCATCCGGTTGTTCTTGAGTCCATGGAGTTCCCGGAGCCGGTTATCGATATCGCTATCGAGCCGAAGACAAAAGCCGGACAGGACAAGATGGGCGAGGCTCTCGCAAAGCTTGCTGAAGAAGATCCGACCTTCCGTGTTCATACAGACACAGAGACAGGCCAGACCATTATCTCCGGTATGGGTGAGCTTCACCTTGAGATCATCGTTGACCGTCTCCTTCGTGAATTTAAGGTAGAGGCTAACGTTGGTGCTCCGCAGGTTGCTTACAAAGAGACCTTCACAAAGGCCGTTGATGTTGACAGCAAATATGCGAAGCAGTCCGGTGGGCGTGGACAGTACGGTCACTGTAAAGTTCACTTCACACCGATGGATCCGAACGGCGAAGAAACCTTCAAGTTCACATCTTCCGTTGTCGGCGGTGCAATTCCGAAGGAATACATCCCGGCTGTCGGAGAAGGTATTGAGGAGGCTACAAAGGCCGGTATCCTTGGCGGATTCCCGGTACTCGGCGTAGCTGCAGATGTATACGATGGATCTTACCATGAGGTCGACTCCTCCGAGATGGCCTTCCACATTGCCGGATCTATGGCATTCAAGGATGCTATGGCAAAGGCAGACGCTGTTTTACTTGAGCCGATCATGAAGGTTGAAGTAACAATGCCTGAGGAATATATGGGTGATGTTATCGGTGACATCAACTCCCGTCGTGGACGTATCGAGGGCTTTGAAGATATCGGTGGCGGAAAGCTTGTAAAGGCTTATGTACCGCTTGCTGAGATGTTCGGCTACTCCACAGACCTTCGTTCCAGCACTCAGGGACGTGGTAACTACTCCATGTTCTTTGAAAAGTATGAGAAGGTTCCGAAGAACGTTCAGGAGAAGATCATTGCTGAGAGAAAGGGCGCTAAATAAGCGTCTGCTCACAAAATAAGCAAGAATAGGCTTGAAAATCTAATATCTATAGAATATAATATTATTTAGCCTAGTTAAATAGAATAGCCCAATGGGCGCAAATTAAGGAGGACGTTTTAAAATGGCAAAAGCTAAGTTTGACAGAACTAAACCGCATTGTAACATTGGTACCATTGGACACGTTGACCATGGTAAAACAACATTAACAGCAGCAATCACAAAGGTTCTTGCAGCAAGAGTTGCAGGTAACACAGCTACCGATTTTGAAAATATCGATAAGGCTCCGGAGGAGAGAGAGCGTGGAATCACAATTTCTACTTCCCACGTAGAGTACGAGACAGAGAAAAGACACTATGCACACGTTGACTGCCCAGGCCATGCTGACTATGTAAAGAACATGATCACTGGTGCTGCTCAGATGGATGGTGCTATCCTTGTAGTTGCTGCTACAGATGGTGTTATGGCTCAGACAAGAGAGCACATCCTTCTTTCCCGTCAGGTAGGCGTACCGTACATCGTTGTATTCATGAACAAGTGCGATATGGTTGATGATGCTGAGCTTCTTGAGCTCGTTGAGATGGAGATCAGAGATCTTCTTAACGAGTACGAGTTCCCGGGCGATGACACTCCGATCATCCAGGGTTCTGCTCTTAAGGCTCTTGAGGATCCGATGGGACCGTGGGGCGACAAGGTTATGGAGCTTATGGATGCTGTTGACAGCTACATTCCGGATCCGGTTCGTGATACAGATAAGCCGTTCCTTATGCCGATCGAGGACGTATTCACAATCACAGGTCGTGGTACAGTTGCTACAGGCCGTGTAGAGCGTGGTACTCTTAAGCTCAACGACGAGGTTGAGATCGTTGGTATTCACGAGGATACTCGTAAGACAGTTGTAACCGGTATCGAGATGTTCCGTAAGCTTCTTGATCAGGCTCAGGCTGGTGATAACATCGGTGCCCTTCTTCGTGGTGTTCAGAGAACTGATATCCAGAGAGGACAGTGTCTTGTTAAACCGGGTTCTGTAAAGTGCCATAAGAAGTTTACCGCTCAGGTTTACGTTCTTACTAAAGACGAGGGCGGCCGTCATACACCGTTCTTCAACAACTATCGTCCGCAGTTCTACTTCAGAACAACTGACGTTACAGGCGTTTGTGAGCTTCCGGAAGGCACAGAGATGTGTATGCCGGGCGACAACGTTGAGATGACAATCGAGCTTATCCATCCGGTAGCTATGGAGCAGGGTCTTCGTTTCGCTATCCGTGAGGGCGGCAGAACTGTTGGTTCTGGTAGAGTAGCTACAATCATCGAGTAATCGCTGATCTACAGATAAATATATAAAATTTAGTCGGTATTGTTAAGATACTGCATGTCCAAGCGCAAGATAGCCCCGGAACCGTAAGATTTCCGGGGCTTTTCTGTTACAGTCAGGCGGGTGATCGTTATTTCCTCTAACCGTTATTTTGTACCGTCCTGATCAGACGGAATACTTGTTCAGTCGTATCGATCAGGTTTTTCTTTGCATTCTCCATCTTCATGGCGTCCTCCAGTGTGACAACTGTGCGGAGGATCGGGAAGAAGGCGTCAATGCCGGCGTGGTTGCAGTTTACCGCATCCGGAGTTACGCATCCGGAAAAAGCAATGACCGGCTTACCGGCTTCTTTTGCGATAGAGGCAACACCGATGGGAGCCTTTCCCATAACTGTCTGGCCGTCTAAACGTCCTTCTCCAGTAATGACGATATCTGCATCCCGAACGTATTGGCGAAGCTTGGTCTCCTTGAGGATGATGCTGATGCCGGATTCCAGAGAGGAATTCATAAAGGTAAGGAAAGCAAAGCCCATTCCACCGGCGGCTCCGGTTCCCGGAACAGACGCATCTGCGTTCGGAAACTGCTTGCGGCAGAGTTCGGCATAATCTGCAAGCCAGCGATCCATGTCTTGGATCATTTTGGCATCTGCCCCCTTTTGCGGGCCGTAAATGGCACTGGCTCCGTTAGGGCCGCATAAGGGATTGTTTACATCACAGGCGATCTGAAAGCTGCACCGGGAAAGCTCCGGGATCACATGGTCGGCAGAGATCGATGCAATATGGGAAAGACCCTCTGCACCGTGGGGAACCGGCTTCCCGGATGAGTCCAGAATGTCGAAGCCGAGGGCCTGCAGCATGCCGATCCCGCCGTCGTTGGTGGCACTGCCTCCGATTCCGACAATGAATCGGCGGCAGCCTTTTTTGATTGCATCACAGATCACTTCGCCGACACCGTAGGTTGTTGTTTTCAGCGGATTTCTCATGTCAGCCGGAACAAGGGTGATCCCCGCCGCACCGGACATTTCGAGGATCGCCGTGTTTGTTTCCGGGAGGATCCCATACCGGCATTCCACCGGATCACCCAGCGGGCCGGTCACGGTAATAGTTTCAATGTTTCCTCCCATACCGAAGGCGAGGGCCTCGACAGTTCCTTCGCCGCCGTCTGCCAGCGGGCGCACCGTAACGGAAGCGTCAGGGAAAACATGTTTGATTCCCTGTTCAATGGCATGTCCGGCTTCGAGGGATGAGAGACTGCCCTTGAAGGAATCAATCGCGATAGTAATATTCATAGTATTTCCTCCATATTGAGTGTCCGCTTTTCTAATGGATAACAGCGTTCAGGCATTAATAGGTATCGAGGGGCGGCTTTACGCTGTCCGGGAGCGGACAGGTGTAATGTCCGCCATTTCGCTTTGTTACTTCTTTCTTGGCGGCTTCGATCACATCCGGACGATCCATGGTTCTGATGCAGGAAAGAGCCATTACCTTTGCGGCGGTGAGAAGTCCCTTGTGGGCGATGGGGCTGCAGGACTGGGCAACCATCTGCCAGGAATGTCCGACATTGCCGACACAGGCAGTTGCAACGCAGATATTCAAGGTCGGAGCGGCGTATCCCACATCTCCGACATCTGTGGAGCCGGCGGTCAGCTTGACCTTATCGGGGCTGAAGGGGTGGATCTCGGAATCCAGAGGTCTTTCCATGATCTCCTCCAGTCTGTCTTCTCCGTAGGTCTCGATGATCTGGTTGCGGATATTCTCCATAGTGATTTCTGGGAAGGTGTGGAGGAAGGTCTTTGCGAGCTCATAGTCGGCCTCGTCCCATTTCGGTGCGCCGACCTCCTTTAAGCACTCATCTGCCACTGCGGCGAGGGCATTATTCGGGATATATTCTGTAAATGCCATGGCAAGCTCACAGTTCATCTCGGTATCGGTCATGATAGAGGCGCCCCGGGCAACGTTTTTCACACGCTCAAACAGCTCCTTTACCTGTGAAACTCTCGGGGAGCGCACTTCGTAGCGGATAACGGCATGATCCTGAACTACATTCGGGGCCGTACCGCCGGCATCGATATAAGCATAATGGATCCTTGCCTCGGGGATCATGTGCTCTCTTAAGTAGTTGCAGCCTACATTCATAAGCTCTACGGCATCCAGCGCACTTCTTCCAAGGTACGGGCATCCGCCGGCGTGGGCGGAGACTCCCTTAAATTCAAAGTTTGCACCCATGATCGCATTATTATGAGAGCAGTCAACAGCATTTTGGGTAGCCGGGTGCCATGTGTAGATAAAGTCTACATTATCGAACATACCGGCTCTTGCCATAAACTGTTTGGATCCGGCGCCTTCTTCGGCAGGACAGCCAAAGTAGATGATGGTTCCGTCTTTTTTGTTTGCGACGAGGTATTCCTTTACTGCGAGGGCAGCAGCGAGTGAACCTGTGCCGAGGGCACAATGTCCGCAGCCATGTCCCGGCGCCCCCTCGATCAGCGGCTCCTTTGTTGTAGCGGCAGCCTTCTGGCTGAGAGAGGAGAGGGCGTCATATTCTCCGAGGATTCCCATTACCGGCTTTCCGGAACCATAGGAAAAGGTTGCGGTAAAGCATGTCGGGATGCCGGCATCACCCGTCGTCAGGGTAAAGCCCTCCTTTTCAAGGATGTCGCAAAGAAGTGCAGCAGATTTTGTCTCGTGGAAAGCAAGCTCCGCATATTCCCAGATCTTATCATTGGCGTCTAAGATCATAGCGGCTTTTTCATTGATCACCTGCTCGAGAAATTCCAGATCTTTCATTTTTGTATCCGTCCTTTCAGGTTTGTAGAGTCTTTTGAGTTGCAGAGCGCAAAGCTGCCCTACAGCATAGCGTTCTGAATAAAGTTTACTACTAAATAGAAAAAAGCACAATGAATATTTAGATTATCAAGCGGATATTCGCAATCCGCTTCGCTACTTGCTCATAACCGAATAACTGCTCTGCAGTTTATCAGAAGGAGCTTGCACTCCTCCTGATACAAGCAAGTCCCCATCCACTGCTTATTGCTTTTCGTAATTGAAGCAGGGGACTTACTTGATTCGGTTAAATCAATTGAGGCAATTCTGCGGCAGGCTATTTACCACAGGTTTCCAAAATGATATAGTTAAGGCAGATCGGAGGTGGGAGAATGCCAAAACTGATATATGTGGCGGATGATGAAAAAAATATATGCTTTCTGATCCAGAACTTCCTTGAAAAAGAAGGATTTCAGGTCAGATGCTTTGAAGATGGGGAATCGATCCTTGCGGCCTGCGAGGAAAAAATGCCGGATCTTTGCATCCTTGATGTAATGATGCCGGGAATCGACGGGCTCACGGTCTGTACGAAGATCCGGAAAAAGAGCCATGTCCCGATCATTATCGTTTCGGCAAAGGATTCACCGCTGGACCGCATCACCGGGATCACCCTCGGCAGCGACGATTATCTTGTAAAGCCGTTTCTGCCGCTGGAGCTTGTTACCCGGGTGAAGGCATTGTTTCGGCGCGTGGAGGCCTTTTCCGCGCAGGAGGAAGAAGACAACAATAAGAATGAGTGTGTGTTTGGAGATGTCACGCTGTATCAGAAACGCCGGATCGCGTTTCTAAAGGGAAACGAATTTGCATTAACTCCGCTGGAGTTTGATTTTTTACATCACATGATCGGATACCCGGAGCATGTGGCAAGCCGGGAAGATCTCTTAAAGGCGCTCTGGAAGGTCGACAGCCGGGATGTGGACACTAGGGCTGTGGATGATATGGTAAAACGCCTCAGAAAGAAGCTGAAGGAGCAGGGAAGCTGTATAAAGATCGAGACGGTCTGGGGCTACGGCTTCCGCCTTGTAGACGGAGGAAACGGATGAAGCTGAGTATCCGAATGAAAATATTCCTTCCGATGATGACGATCCTTATCATATTTACACTGGCAGTTCTGGGAGTGTTCCGCTACTCTCTGGAGGGTCATATGGTATATAATGCCAGACGGGATCTGGAACATACGATGAGGGTGACAGAGGAGATCCTGGCAGATGAGGAAGATTTCAACGCACACGGATCTGAAGCTGCCGATGTTAATAAAGATGGATCTGATACGGGAGGAAGTAATGCGGCCAGAGCCAATACAGCCAGAGCCCATGCAGATAAGCTAAATGCGGCTGTTTCCAATGCAGACAACACTGATGAGGATGATTCGGAGCCGACAGAGACAATGAAGGAAGATGGCGGATCGTTGGAGGAAAAACTGGAAAATGCGGTGCAGGCAGAGACCGGAAACACCAGAATGATGATACTCAGTGAAAGATATCGGGTGATCTATCCGAAAAACTATGACAACCAGCAGGAGACGGATCAGCTCTATACCTTTTTTCTTACCACTAAGACCCAGGAGGAAGACGGCTGGGAGGAAAATAAGGTGTTGGAAGAAAATATCGAGGAGGATCAGTATCTGATCTGCTATAAGCTCATCCCGCAGGGGCAGAAGGAGGAAGAACAGGCAAGATATATACTTCTTTACTGTCCGATCCAGGATATGTCTTCGATCATGGAGGAATTATCAAAACTTCTTTTTATTACGATGAGTGTGATCGCGATGCTCGCTATCGTTGTTTTGTGGTTTGTGTGCGGCAGCATTTCCGGCCCGGTCGCAAGGCTGAGCGCAGCGGCGCGGGGGATCGGTGAAAAAAAATTCAGGAAGGTCGAGACCGGGGCAACCGTCACGGAGCTTTGTGAGCTGGAGGATGAGATCAATCGGATGCAGGAGAAGCTGTTTCAGGCAGATCAGGCGGAGCGTACATTCTTTCAGAATGCCTCCCATGAGCTTCGGACGCCGCTTATGTCGATAAGCGGATATGCTCAGGGGATCCAGTGCGGTGTGTTTGAGGATATCTCCCAGGCGGCAGGCGTGATCTTAGACGAGAGTACGAGACTGACAGAGGTGGTGGACGGGATCCTGACGCTTACGCGAATGGATCAGTCCAGATATCAGATCGTGCCGGTGGAGATCGTGATCGAGCGTTTTCTGGAGGAACGTCTGGAGCGTCTGGAGGGATTTGCATACTCAAAAAATAAAAAGCTGGTCTTTTTGCCCGGAAAGGAGCATACAATAGTCACGGATGTCATGCTGCTGGAGCGTGCCTTCTCCAATGTGGCATCCAATTGTATCCGCTATGCCTCTAAGGAGGTCACGGTGACAACAGGCTCAGAAGATGAAAAAGTAATCGTGACAGTCCGAGATGACGGCCCCGGTCTTAAGGAAAGTGATCTGGAGCATATTTTTGACCGATTTTATAAGGGAAAGGGCGGAAACCATGGTCTGGGTCTTGCAATTGCCAGATGCTCTCTGGAATACATGGGAGCCTCTGTGGAGGCGTCCGCTTCTCCCAAGGGAGCGGTATTTCGGATCATTCTGCCTCAGGATTGCCGCAGCTTTGCCTCAGACGAGGCAAAGGAATTGTGGTAATATGTAGATAGATAACTTGGAGATAGATAAAGGAGGAAAACAGGATGAAAAAACTATTGTTTGTTTTAAGCCTGGCGATATGCCTTCTTTCTGTTCCACTGACCGGAATGGCGGCTCAAACAGAAGAACAGCAGGAATATGAGGAGGCAATTACCGATAACCTGAAGGAGATGCTGAAGGGAAGTATCGCTCTCGACAAGATAAGCGCGGAGAATAAAAGCTATCAGCTAAAATGGCTGGAGGCGGAGCAGAAGCCGGAGGATGCGAAAACCATCGCAGAAAAGATCAAGGCTCTGGAAAGCGAACAGAAAAAAGAGCAGGAGAGTATGGATCCGTACAATAAAGCGATCAAGTCCTGTGAGAAAAAGCTCAATGCCGACGGAGCAAACGCAGCGCTGGAGAACGTAATACGGATACAGAAGGATCGGATCGAGGATCAGGAGGAGCTGTTAAAGCTCTGGAAAAAAATAGACCGCTTACTGAAATGATAAAATGGCTGTGAAGCAAGGACTGCTTCGCAGCTGTTTTCGTTTTCTGTCGGCTTCTTTTTACGAAAAGTGTGGAAAAAATATATAAAATATGGTTAAATAGTAAAAGAATATACAGTACAGAAAGAAGGTAATGATATGGAAACAATGGACGATTTCAAGGCGGAGTTAGAGGCTTCCCTTAAAAAGATACGTGTTGGTGATGTTGTTACAGGTACAGTGCTTGATGTTACTGAGGATGCGGTGATCGTGGATCTGAAATCCTATGCAGACGGAGTGATCCGCAAAGAGGAGCTGAGTGAGGATCCCGACTTTAATATGAAGGAAGCAATCCATCCCGGCGATGAGATCACAGCTACGGTTATGGCAACGAACGACGGAGAGGGAAATATGGTTCTGTCCCAAAAGGAAGCAAATGCGGTTCTGGCATGGGATAAGCTTAAAAAGCTGATGGATGACCGCACCGTCGTGAAGGTAAAGATAAACGAAGTCGTAAACGGCGGAGCAGTCGCATATCTGGAGGGCGTCCGCGGCTTTATTCCGGCTTCCCGCCTGTCCGATGAATACGTAGAGGATCTGAAGGAATGGGACGGAAAGACCATCGAGGTCACCGTTATCAATGTCGATGAGGAGGGACACCGTCTTGTGCTTTCCGGTCGTGAGGTAGCCCGCGAAAAGAAGCAGGAGGAGAAAAACCGCCAGATCGAAAAGTGTGAGGTGGGGGCTGTTATGAACGGTACCGTAGAATCCCTGATGCCTTATGGTGCGTTTGTGGAGCTTGAAAACGGTCTGACCGGACTTCTCCACATTTCCCAGATCAGCACCCAAAGGATCAAGCATCCGGGGGCAGTCTTAAAGGAAGGACAGGAGGTAAAGGTAAAGATCATCGCCGTAGGAGACGGAAAGATCAGCCTCAGCATGAAGGTCCTTGCCGAGGAAGCGGCAGAAGCAGAATCCCACGATACCTTTGACTACAAAGAGGATGGGCAGGCAAGTACAGGTCTGGCTGCGCTCTTAAAGGGGATCAAACTGAATTAGACATATCGGGCAGACATTAAAGGAAACACTTTAGGGAGCAGCAGGGAGGAAATGCTGCTTCCGCCCTGGGCAGAGAGGGGGCAGGAGCTATGACAAAAGAGCCAAAATCCTTTGAACAGGTGGATCAATGGAAATCAACAATGTTTTTATACAGTTCAGCATTAAAATCGATCAACACCAAGATCGAGATCCTGAACAACGAATTTATTCAGCTATACAACTATAATCCCATTGAACATATTACCTCCAGATTAAAGACCCCGCCGAGTATCGTGAAGAAGCTTAAGAATGACGGGAAGGAAGTTACCATAGAGAATATGGTGGAGTATCTCAATGATATTGCAGGGATCCGCATCATTTGTTCGTTTATGTCGGATATTTATCCGATCGCGGATATGATTGCGAGACAGGCCGATATCACTGTGCTCCATGTTAAGGATTACATCAAATATCCGAAGGCAAACGGCTATAAGAGCTACCACATGGTGGTTACGATCCCTGTATACCTGACAGACGGTAAGGTCGATACAAAGGTGGAGATCCAGATCCGGACGATCGCCATGGACTTCTGGGCGTCGTTAGAGCACAAGATCGCATACAAATTTGAGGGGAATCCGCCGGATTATCTGGAAACAGAATTAAAGGCCTGTGCAGATATGGTGGATATGCTGGATGCCAAGATGTTTTCCCTGAATCAGGAGATCATGAAGATCGAAAAGGGAAAAGAAGAAGAACGGGCCCGGAAAAAAGAAGAAGACGAGCGGGCTGCGTCAGGAAGTCCCTGCCCATAAGCAGGGCACAGAATAGAACAGAGCGGGGAGGAAGAAAATGAAAGCGGTACTTCAGAGAGTGACTGAGGCATCGGTGCGCGTAGATGGAGAAGTTATCGGCTCCATCGGAAAGGGATTCTTTATCCTTTTGGGCGTGTCGGATGAGGATGATGAGACAGTGGCAGATAAATTGGCAGATAAGATCTGTAAGCTGAGAATTTTTGAGGATGAGAACGGAAAGACGAACCTGTCACTGCAGGATGTCGGGGGAGAGCTTCTGGTCGTAAGCCAGTTTACTCTGTATGCGGATTGCAGGAAAGGAAACAGACCGAGCTTTATCGGTGCCGGGGCTCCCGCAGAGGCAAACCGCCTGTATGAATATTTTATGGAGCGCTGCAAAACCCATGTGGAGAAGGTAGAGCACGGAAAATTCGGTGCGGACATGAAGGTCTCCCTGGTGAATGACGGCCCGTTTACCTTAATGCTGGATAGCAGGGAATTGTTTACGAAATAGGAATAATAGAAAGGAAGATCGACCAATGAACGGAAAAGAACTGGAAAAGGAGCTTTTATGGGAGGCACCTCACATCGCAAAGGAGGCTCCGGCAGAGAGAGAAGCTGCTGCAGAGTTTTGTGAGGGCTATAAGGCATTCTTAGATGCCGGAAAGACAGAGCGCGAGTGCGTAAAGACTGCGGTAGAGATGCTGGAGGCAGCAGGCTACCGGGAATTTGCCCCGAATACCGCTTACCAGGCAGGAGATAAGATCTACTGGAATAACAGAAAGAAAGCCATCGTGGCTGCTACGATCGGTACCGCTGCTCTTACAGAGGGTATCCGCATGAACGGTGCCCATATCGATTCCCCGAGACTGGATCTGAAGCCGAACCCGCTGTTTGAAAAGCAGGATATCGCATACCTTAAGCCTCACTATTACGGAGGGATCCGTAAATACCAGTGGGCGGCCATTCCGCTGTCTATGCACGGCGTAGTGGGAACCAAGGACGGCAAGATGATCGAGATCAACATCGGTGAAAAAGAAGGCGATCCCCGCTTCTGTATTACCGATCTCCTTCCGCACCTTGCTGCTGAGCAGAACCAGAGAAAGCTGGCAGAGGGCATTAAGGGTGAGGAGTTAAATATCATCGTAGGCTCCATCCCGTTTTACGAGGAAGACGGAGAGGCGATCAAGACGCCGGTAAAGCTTATGGCAATGAAGCTCTTTAATGAAATGTATGGAATTACGGAAAAGGACTTCGTAAGAGCAGAGATCGAAGTGGTTCCGGCGTATAACGCAGTGGATATCGGACTGGATCGAAGCCTTGTCGGAGCTTATGGTCAGGATGACCGTGTCTGCGCCTATACCGCACTGAAGGCTGAGATTGAGACAGCAGCCCCGACTCATACGACTCTTACGATCCTTGCCGATAAGGAGGAGATCGGATCTGTCGGAACAACAGGCTTAAATTCCGATTTTGTCCTTCACGTTGTAGAGGATCTGTGTCAGTCAGCGGATGCTGACTTAAAGACGGTTTTAAGAAGCTCCTTATGTCTGTCTTCAGATGTAAATGCTGCCTACGATCCGACATTTTCCTTTGCCTTCGAGGAACACAACTCCAGCCATATCAATAAGGGCTGTGTTCTGACAAAATATACCGGAGCAAGAGGAAAATCCGGAAGCAGTGACGCCAGCGCCGAGACCATGACAAAAGTAATTAAGATCATGGACGAAAACGGTGTTCACTGGCAAACCGGTGAGTTAGGAGCCGTTGATGTCGGTGGCGGCGGAACGATCGCTCAGTTTGTGGCACATATGGATGTGGATGTTGTGGATCTGGGTGTGCCGATCCTTTCCATGCACGCTCCCTTCGAGCTGGCTTCCAAGTTAGATATCTACAATACATACAAGGCCTTCAAGGCATTCTATAAATAAGGATCTTACGGGACGGTGCGGCTCTGGCTGTGCCGTCCTGTTAAATTTCTATAAAGTACCTTTTCTTTGTCGGGAGATTATGGTAGAATCAACCGGACGAGGTCTAAATGGAAATAAAAAAACGAAAGGGAACAATTCATGAAAAAAAATCTTATAAAAGCAGGACTTGCAGTAATGACAGCAGTAATGGTAATGACAGGCTGCAAGAGCAGCGGCAGCAATACAGAAAACGCTAAAACGGAAGCAGACAAAACGGAAGCAGGAAAAACAGAGGCCAGCATCGAGCTGGGAAATTATAAGGGCCTGACCCTGACTGCAACAAAGCAGGAGGTGACGGATCTTATGGTGGAGGATGAGCTTAAGCGCCTTAAGGCCCAGTATCCGGCCGTTGTTTCGGGACGTCCGGCTCGAGAGGGAGATACCGCCAATATCGATTATGTCGGCACAAAGGACGGAGTAGCATTCCAGGGAGGTACCGCAGATGGCTATGATCTCGTCCTCGGAAGCCACACCTTTATCGATGGCTTTGAAGACGGTGTGATCGGCATGAGCGCAGGGGAGGAAAAGGATCTGAACCTGAGATTCCCGGATAATTACCAAAGTGCAGAGCTGGCCGGAAAGGATGTCGTCTTCCATGTGACATTAAATGCGATCAAAAACGGAGAAGAAACAGAAATTGATGATGCACTTGCCCAGAGAGTGACCGGAAACGCAGATGCAACTCTTGAGGACCTGAAGGAAGAAGTATATAACGGCCTTGTGAGCATGGAGCTTGGAAACTATATGTCCGAGGCTGAAAATGAGCTGCTGGAGCAGATCATTGCAGATTCCGATATCGTCTGCGATTCCGAAAAGGTGAATGCCATGTTTGAGCAGTTAAAGAATTACTACACCCAAAGCTTCTCCCAGTACGGAGCTGATCTGGAGACCGGGCTTAAATATATGCAGAGCAGTGTTGAGGATCTTAAGAAAATTGCGGAGAATCAGGTAAAGAAGCAGATGGTGTTAGACGAGATCATCAAGCGTGAGAACATTTCCGCAACGGACGAGCAGAAAGAGGAAACGGCACAAAGATATTACTATTCCAGCGCAGAGGACATGATCAATAAGAATGGTGAGGACGTGGCAAAGCAGCTGTACCAGAACGAGGCTGCCGTGCAGTATCTGATCCAGAATGCCGTTTTTAACCGAATCAAGTAAGTCCCCTGCTTCAATTGCGAAAAGCAATAAGCAGTGGGTGGGGACTTACTTGTATCAGGAGGAGTGCAAGCTCCTTCGGATAAACTGCGGAGCAGTTATTCGGTTATGAGCAAGTAGCGAAGCGGATTGCGAATATCCGCTTGACTGCAGCGGAAGAAACAACGGAGGCTGAAGCTGCGGAGAAGGAAACCACCGATAGCGCAACAGAGGCAAAATAACGGAAATTGTCGAAAATTGCGTCTGATTTTTCTTCCTTTTTACGAAAGAATGTATTAAAATTATATAATACCGTAGGATTCGGGAATGAAGGGGGCAAGACGATGGGAAGCAGAGAACGAGTTGCCGCTCTGGAACAGGAGAATCGAAGACTTCGTGCGGAGAATGAAACGCTCCTGGAGGTAATCACCCAGCTGCGGGTGACGTTAAATCGCCTGATTGACCATTATATTGTCGAAAAGTAACAAATGACAAAGGATCCGGGCCGGGTTCCGCAAAAGGGAATCGGGTATCCGGATCCTTTGTTTTATCTGATCGAAGCTCAGACCGGATCGATTATCTTACGATCCCGTTTGTGTCAACGATCCAGATCTTTCCATCGGCATCCTTAAAATCCTTAAAGCCGCGGCCAAGCTCCGGCTTTTCGGAAGACGTAGAGGAGGTGGTGGCCTTCTGAACCATGCCGGTGGTATTTACAAGGTAGGTCGTACCGTTAAGCTCTGCCGGTGCATAGCGAAGTCCGGAGGAAGCTTCGCTTCGTTTTCCGTATACATAGAGTACATTGTCGCGGATTCCGTGGAAGCCCTGTCCCTTCCGCTCACCGTCGGAATAGAAATACCAGTTTTCGGTTTCTCCGGTATCTTCATTAAAGAGAGCCTGTTTTCCTGTCTTCATGGCGCCGTCCTCGCCGAAACAGAAGTTGGCGATCTCGCCGTTTTCCAGATGGATCACCGTGCGTCCGGTCTGCATTTCTCCCAGCTCATTGAAGGCATATTTTTTTGAATTGATGGTAAACAGTGAATTTCCCTTTACTGCCGAATGGATTGCCCTTCCGGCACGGAAGTAGAAGGTTGCAGTCTCATCCGTATCATGGATGGAGGGGATTCCTTCTATGATGCGCCAGCCCTCAGCCCGCTTTCCATCTTTTGCATCTCCGTAATACTGATAATCGGAAACGGAAGGAGAAGCGGCTTCCGTGTCGGTGGCATTGCTTCCTGTGGCAGCGGGAATCGCTTCCTCCCGGTAAAGCTCAGGCATTTTGACCCATCCGGTCTGCATTTTTCCGTCGATAAAGGTATAGTAGTTGCCGTCGATCTTTTTGTCATACTGGGTCTCCACCATTTTTCCGTCAGGATTGAAATAGTACCAGCTCTCCGATGCACCCGGGTCGGAGGCATTGTCCTCCAGCCGGAGCCAGCCCGTTTTCATGGCGCCGTCTGTCTCCTCACCGAGATAGTAGGTGGATCCGTCGATCACGGTCTTTCCGGTCAGCATGTGCCCGGATCCGTCAAAATAGTACCACTTTTCATTTAAGCGCATCCATTTGGATACAGAGGCTTTGCCGTCTTTTCCGAAATAATACCAGTGAGCGGCAGGGGCCTCCGGAGAATCCAGCTCCTCCTCATTTCTCAGCCGGATCCATTCATTTTTAACCATTTTTCCGTCAGAGCCCACATAATAATCATCGATCTTTTCATTCTTTGTGATCTGTCCGTCTTCTCCGAGGTAATACCAGTCTTCCCCATCCTTTCGCCAGGAATCCGTAGTCAGATAGCCGTCTTCATCATAATAAACGCGCAGGCCGTCCTCCTCGGTCCAGCCAAACTCACTTCCGTAAACGACCGGGATGGCGGACAGGGCTGCCGCGTTAGGCAAAATCGTCATAAATGCTGCCGCCGTCAGAACAGATAAGAAACGTGTCTGTTTTTTCATTATTTTTTCTCTCCTTTTTTAAATACCTGTGTTATGACAGGTGTGTGTCTTAAATTTACAGGCTGATTATAGCAGTCTGTCCTCTCAGAAATCCAGTGCAGGTTGCTGGAAGAAATGTAAGGGCCTGACAAAAGGGATATGGCTGTCCCCTTAAGACATAAAAACCTCGGCAATCCTGAAATTAAAATGTATGTCTGGACTGAAAGGACATGATGTGGTAAAATGTCTACTATATATACTTGAGATTGGGGAAGGCGCTATGCGTCAGAGAGGAGTTAATTCAATATGAGAATGAAAGTTTCGGACTACATTGCCAAGAAGCTTGTAGAGGAAGGAATTTCCGATGTATTTATGGTTACCGGCGGTGGGGCTATGCATTTAGATGACGGTCTTGGCCATGAACCGAACCTTCACTGTACGTTCAATCATCATGAGCAGGCATGTGCCATCGCTGCCGAATGCTATGCAAGGATCCATAATAAAATTGCTGCCGTATGTGTGACGACAGGCCCCGGAGGAACAAATGCGATCACAGGAGTTGTAGGCGGATGGCTGGATTCGATCCCAATGCTGATCCTTTCCGGACAGGTTCGTTATGATACAACGGCAAGAAGCACCGGACTTGGGATCCGCGCAATGGGGGATCAGGAGTTTGATATCGTAAAATCCATCAGCTGTATGACGAAGTACAGTGAGATGGTGCTTGACCCGATGCGTATCCGCTATTGTCTGGAAAAAGCTTTATATCTGGCACAGTCCGGAAGACCCGGCCCGAGCTGGCTGGATATTCCGTTAAACGTGCAGGGCGCTTATGTGGAAACAGAAAAGCTGCTGGGCTTTGATGCAGAGGATTATAAGAACGGCGGAACCGGATGGACGCAGCATGAAGCCGGCTGCGACGGCTGCGGGCTGTGTGCCGGAAAGACAGTGGACGGCGAAGCTGCTATGATACCGGAGGATGAGGCCGGAAAGGGCGAGCCGCGGGAATTTCTTCCGGAGCCGGTTTCTCTCGACACAGCAAGAGAGATCCTGAAAAAGGTGAGAGAGGCAAAGCGTCCGGTGATCAATGCCGGAAACGGCATCCGGATCGGTAAAGCTTATGATGTATTTGCAAGAGTTGTGGATATGCTTGGCATCCCGGTGGTAACAGGCTGGAACAGCATCGACTGTATGTATGATACACATCCGCTTTATGTGGGACGTGCAGGACACATGGGAGACCGCCCCGGAAACTTTGCCGTACAGAACAGTGATCTTGTGCTTTCCCTCGGAAGCCGTCTTTCCATCCGCCAGGTAGGCTACAATTATCCGACTTGGGCGCGGGAGGCCTATGTGATCTACAGCGATATCGATGCAGAGGAGCTTAAGAAGCCAACACTTCATGTTGATATGCCGGTTCATGCCGATGTCAAGGATCTTCTTGAAAAGCTGGAGATCGTTCTGGAAACAGAATCTGTATCCTCCGAAGGCGGCCCGAAGGATAAAGAGGCGGTAGAGCAGTGGGTAGCACGCTGTCAGAAGTGGAAAGAAAAATATCCGGTAGTCCTTCCGAAGCACTACGAGGCGGGAGATGATAAGCCGGCAAACGTATACGCTGCGATCAAGGAGATCAGCCGCCGCGTAGAGGAAGATCAGATCACGGTAGTAGGAAACGGCTCTGCCTGCGTAGTCGGCGGACATGCCTACGAGATGAAAAAGGGACAGCGTTTTATCAGCAATTCCGCGATCGCTTCTATGGGCTATGACCTGCCGGCTGCGATCGGTGCCTGCATGGCAGATCATACAAAGGATATCATCTTAGTGACCGGTGACGGAAGCATTCAGATGAACCTGCAGGAGCTGCAAACAATCATCCACAACAATATGCCGATCAAGATCTTCCTGATCAACAACGGCGGATACCACTCCATCCGCCAGACCCAGAAGACCCATTTCCATGATCCGCTTGTGGGTATCGGTGTGGACAGCGGAGATCTGAGCTTCCCATCTATGGAAAAGCTGGCGTGGGCCTATGGCTATCCTTATGTAGCGGCACACCACAATTCCGAGCTGGCGGGAGCGGTAGAGCAAACACTGGCAACAGACGGCCCGGTGATCTGTGAGATCTTTGTGGATATGGAACAGAACTTTGAGCCGAAGGCGGCAGCAAAGATGCTGGCGGATGGCACAATGGTATCCGTTCCGTTAGAGGATCTGGCACCCTTCCTTCCGGAGGAGGAGCTTGCCGAAAATATGATCATTCCCATGGTAGAGCCGAAATAAGGATTGGAGAGATCAATGAAGGCGGTACTTACAGGCGCCACGAGCTTTGTCGGCGCAGCTACTTTATATGAAATGTTGAATGAGGGCCACGAGGTTTACGCCATCGTGCGCCCTCACTCTGAAAAAGCCGGGCTGCTTGCAAAGCAGAACGAAGCAGCTCTTAAAGAGGGCAGACTTCACATTGTTGAAAATGATCTGTCGGCTCCGGAAGAACTGCCGGAGAAGATACCGGCTCCCTGCGATGTATTTTTTCACTTTGGCTGGGGCGGCTCTGGAAGCGGGGCGAGGACAGATCGGGGACTGCAGGAAAAGAATCTTACCGATTCCCTGAATACGATCCTTGCGGCAAAAGCCCTCGGCTGCGACCGGTTTATTTTTTCCGGATCTCAGGCAGAATACGGGATGCACGGTGAGCTTATGACAGAGGAGACCTCCTGTGAACCCCGCTCACTTTACGGCGAGGCCAAGCTGTCCATGAGAGAACAGGGGGAGAAGCTCTGCCGAAAGCTTGACATGTCCTATATCCATGTACGGATCTTCAGTGCCTACGGGCCGGGAGATCACCCGTGGACTCTGGTGGAGTCCTGCCTGCGGACATTTTGTGCGGGCGGAGAAATGTCCCTTGGGGCATGCACCCAGAAATGGAATTTTATCTATATCACGGATCTTGCAAGGGCAATGTGTGCCTTGGCAGAAGCTCCGAAGGAGCGCCTTCTTGCAGAAAAGAATCCGGTTTACAATCTGGCCGGAGCTGATACGAGGCCCCTCAGGGAGTTTGTGGAAAAGATCCATGAGGTCTGCGGCGGCAGAGGAAGCATGGCCTATGCCACGCGGCAGGAAAATGCTGAGGGCGCAGTCAATCTGATTCCCGACATCTCAAAAATATGCCGTGTGACGGGCTGGAAGCCCGAAATTTCCTTTTCGGAGGGAATAAAACGGACATTGGAATACGATAAGGATTGACAAATCGGAATTTCTGGCTACAATTGAAAAAGTTAAGGTTAAGATAAAGAAAAGAGACAAACACGAAATGAAGAAAATCAGCGTATTGATCCCATGTTACAACGAGGAAGACAATGTGGTTCCGATCAGTGAGGCCGTTATCGACATCATTACCCGCGAGCTTCCCATGTATGATTATGAGCTTGTTTTTATTGATAATGATTCCAGAGATAACACGAGAACACTTTTAAGACAGCTCTGTGCAGGAAATCCGAAGATCAAGGCAATTTTTAATGCCCGCAATTTCGGACAGTTCAATTCACCGTATTATGGTATCCTTCAGGTTACGGGAGACTGCGTGATCTCCATGGTCGCAGATTTCCAGGATCCGGTGGAGCTGATCCCCAAATATGTTCATGAGTGGGAAAACGGATATAAGATCGTGATCGGGATCAAGACCAGCAGCAAGGAAAATCCGCTGATGTACTGGCTCAGAAGCTGTTATTACAAGCTGATCCGTAAGCTTTCCGATGTAGAACAGATCGAACACTTTACCGGCTCCGGGCTGTATGACAGAAAATTTATCGAAGTCCTCAGAAATCTGGACGATCCGACGCCGTTTTTACGGGGTATCGTTGCGGAGCTGGGCTTTAAGAGAAAGGAGATCCCATACGAGCAGCCGAAGCGCCGTGCGGGAAAAACTCACAACAACTTTTACCGTCTCTATGACGCAGCCATGTTAAGCTTTACCTCCTACACAAAAGCGGGACTGCGGCTGGCTACGTTTTTCGGAGGCTTCTGCAGTGCCATCAGCTTTGTGGTGGGGATCGCTTATCTTATCATGAAGCTTTTGTACTGGAACCGCTTTGCCGCCGGTATGGCCCCGCTCCTGATCGGAGTATGCTTCTTAGGGTCGGTGCAGATCTTCTTTATCGGACTGGTAGGGGAATACATCATGAGCATCAATACCCGTGTAATGCATCGCCCTCTTGTGATCGAGGAGGAGCGGATTAATTTTGATTCAGGGGAAGCCGGGAAGCCGGATTCCGGGGAGTAGACATGAAATATAGCGTAGATGTGGTCCGGATTCGTGAGAATACGATCCAGTTAAACGGGTGGGCCATCGGAAAGACACCGGAGACGGAAATTTCCTATCGGATCGAGGACGGAGAAAAAAAGCCGCTTCAGGCCAAGATCGTCGCTACAAGACGTGACGATGTAAGCCAGATCTATTTTAAAAAGACGGTGGAAAAGGATCTGGGCTTCGATATCCAGTTCCCGTATGAGAGGGGAAAGGATTATTATCTTGTCATCTCCGGAGACGGCAGAAGGATCCGTGTCAAATATAATGAAGAACTGATCGCAAAGCGCACCAGTGTCGCCCATAAAAGAAAACAGAAGATAAAAGATCTCATGACAATGGAAACCGTCCGTGTCGCCTGGGATTTCTTCCGGGAGAACGGGCTGAAGGCGCTGATCGTTAAATCGAAGCATAAACTGCAGGGAATTGACAATGATTATGATTATGGAGAATGGTGGAAGCTCACAAGCGTGACCGACGAGGAGCTTGCGGCGCAGCGGGAGCATAAATTTTCCCTTATGCCCCGTTTCTCCATCGTGATCCCAGTCTATAAGACACCGGAAAAATATCTCTGTGAAATGCTGGACTCCATCGAAGAACAGACCTATACCAACTGGGAGCTCTGTATCGCAGACGGAAGCCCTGCCGGACAGAGCGTGGAAAAAACGCTGAAAAAATATGCCGCTAGGGATCCGAGAGTCCGCTACAAGGTCTTAGGCGAAAATCTGGGGATTTCAGGGAATACGAACGCCGCTATGGAGATGGCCCGGGGAGAGTTCATTGTCCTTGCTGACCATGATGATAAGCTGACGCCGGATGCACTGTATGAATTTGCCAAGGCGATCAATGAAGCACCCGAGACGGATGTGCTTTACTCCGACGAGGACAAGCTGGATATGGACGGCGGAGCTCTGTTCGATCCGCATTTTAAACCGGACTTTAATCCGGATCTTTTAACAAGTGTAAACTATATCTGCCATCTGTTTGCGGCTAAGAAGGAGCTTGTGGAGCGGGTCGGCGGATTTAAAGAAGAATTTGACGGAGCACAGGATTACGATTTTATCTTCCGCTGTACCGAACAGGCAGAAAAGATCGTCCATGTTCCGAAGGTGCTTTATCACTGGCGCTGCCATCAGGATTCCACCGCCAGCAATCCGGAAAGCAAGCTCTATGCCTTTGAGGCGGGCTCCAGAGCGATCATGGCCCACTATAAGCGTATGGGGATACCGGCTGTGAAGGTGGAAAAGGGCGTGGACTACGGGATCTACCACACGATATTTGAGATCCCGGACACTCCGTTAGTTTCCGTGATCATCCCGAATAAAGATCATACCTCCGATCTGAACACCTGTATCCGCCCGATCCTTACACGCGGAACATACAAAAATCTGGAATTTATCGTAGTCGAAAATAACAGTACAGATCCGGAAACCTTCCGCTATTACGAAAAGCTCCAGAAGGAATTTCCTTCTGTACGCGTCGTTCGGTGGGAGAGAGAGTTTAATTATTCGGCGATCAACAATTTCGGTGTTTCCTTTGCAAAAGGAGAATATCTCCTGTTTATGAACAATGATATCGAGATGGTCGCAGAAAATTTTGTTGAGGAGATGCTGGGCTTCTGCCAAAGAGACGATGTGGGAGCCGTAGGCGCCCGTCTTCTTTATGAAGATGATACGATCCAGCATGCAGGTGTGGTTATCGGCTTTGGAGGGATCGCCGGCCATACCTTTATCGGACTCCACAAATCAGAAAACAGCTATTTCCACAGAGCGGTCTGCGCTCAGGATTACAGCGCCGTAACTGCCGCCTGTATGATGAGCAAGAAATCTGTTTTCGAGAAGGTGGGCGGTTTCACCGAGGAGCTGGCGGTGGCGTTTAACGATATCGACTACTGTATGAAGGTGCGCTCCCTCGGAAAGCTGGTGGTCTATGCCCCCTATGCACTGCTCCATCACTATGAATCCAAATCAAGAGGCCTTGAGGACACGCCGGAAAAGGTAGCCCGTTTTAACAGGGAAGTCGCTGTATTTGCAAAGCGGTGGCCGGATATCCTGAAAAACGGAGATCCCTACTATAACCCGAATCTGACGCTGAGAAAATCAAATTTTGCATTGCGGGATCTGAAAAAGGAAAAAATCGGAGAACCGTATAAGCTGGAGGTGCCGCTTGACTAGCGGCGCCTCATGAAAGGATACCATGCAGATACAGACAACGATCGTTATTCCAAATTATAATGGACTGAAATTTATGGAGCCCTGCTTCGCAGCATTGGAAAAGCAGACGGTCAGGGATTTTAAGATCCTTGTGGTCGATAACGGATCCGGTGACGGAAGTGTGGAATGGCTGAAGGAGCATCAGATCCCATCGATCTTTCTGGAGGAGAATACCGGCTTTACCGGTGCAGTAAATGTGGGGATCCGCGCTTCGGATACTCCCTATGTCCTCCTGCTCAACAATGACACCGAGGTGGAGCCGAATTATGTGGAGGTCATGGAGCGGGAGATAAAAAGATCAGACCGGATATTCTCTGTCAGCGGAAAGATGATCCAGATGTATCATCCCGAGCTGATGGATGACGCCGGAGATATGTACAGCATTCTCGGCTGGGCCTACCAGCGGGGAGTCGGACAGCCGGTGGAACGGTATAACAGGACTTGCAGAGTATTCTCTGCCTGTGCCGCGGCTGCGATCTACCGCAGATCGGTATTTGATGAGATCGGTCTGTTTGATCCCATGCATTTTGCATATCTGGAGGATATCGACGTGGGATACCGTGCAAGACTCTACGGCTATGAAAACCTGTACTGTCCGGATGCTGTCGTATATCATGTCGGCAGCGGAACGAGCGGATCGAAATATAATTCCTTTAAGGTGCGTCTGGCGGCGAGAAACAACATTTATCTCGCCTATAAAAACATGCCGCTCTGGCAGCTTATCTTAAACCTCCCGTTTCTTATTACCGGATATCTGGTCAAATATCTGTTTTTCCTGAAACAGGGATTTGGAAAGGACTATGTGTCCGGAGCTCTGGAGGGGATCCGTACCTGCAGCAAATGTCAAAAGGTTCCGGGACTTGCCGGACGGCTTAAACAGACAGTCCGCATTCAGGCCGATATGATCTTCGGAACAGCGCTTTATGTATGGGAATGGACAAGACGCCGTCTTGGAAAGGCCGGACATTGAATATTTCCCGAAAATCTAATACTTTCTTAAGAAAACGTTTATAGGAATATGATTTTGTTTCATGTATACTAAAACAGTGATCAAAGCTGCATTGTAAAGATGGGGAAATGATATGATAAAAGATAATCAGTCGAGCCTGAACCGCCTTCATGTGGTGCTGGATGCGGTAGTGACAGCAGTTTCGTATCTGCTGGCATGGTATATCGTTATCGGAAGCGGATGGGCAAATCAGCTGGGAAAAAGAACGCTGGAAACTAAATTCTATTTTGGGGCACTGGTAATCATCATCCCGGCCTATCTGCTGCTATACTCATTTTTTAATCTGTATACACCCAAGCGTGTTCTCGGCAGGAGAAACGAATTCGGAAAGATACTGAAGGCCAATACCATCGGTCTTCTGATCTTTGGCCTCGTCCTGTATTTCGGACGAAAAGAGCCGCACCTGTTTAACTTTTCCCAGAGGTTGGTCGTTTACTTTTACGCGATCAATGTTATACTCATAACTGCAGAGAGAAATGCGATCCGGATGGGTCTGCGCTCCATGCGCTCGAAGGGATACAATCAGAAGCATATCCTTCTTGTCGGCTATTCCAGTGCGGCAGAGGGCTTTGTGGACAGAGTAAAACAAAATCCGGAATGGGGATATACGATCCGCGGCATCCTCGACGATGACCTGGAGAGGGGAAGCGAATATAGCGGTGTCCGCATCATCGGGACAACGGAAGATCTGGAATATATCTTAGAGCAGAATTCCCTCGATGAGATCGCGATCACCCTGAGCCTGAAGGAATATGACAAGCTGCGCCGTCTGGTGGCGCTGTGCGAAAAATCAGGCGTACACACAAAATTCATTCCCGACTACGGGAACATCATCCCTACAGTTCCTTATATGGAGGATCTGCAGGGGCTTCCCATCATCCATATCCGGCATGTGCCCTTAAACAGCCTGCCTAATGCGATGATGAAAAGAGCGGTCGACATTGTCGGTTCTCTTGTGGGGATCGTTCTGTTCTCCCCTGTTATGGTGATCGTGGCGATCGCCATCAAATTAACGTCCCCGGGCCCGATCATTTACTGTCAGGAGCGGGTCGGTCTTCATAACCGGCCGTTTAAGATGTATAAATTTCGCTCCATGACGGTTCAGGATCCCGGAAAGGAAAAAAGCCGCTGGACAACACCGGGAGATGCCCGGGTTACAAACATCGGAAAGATCATACGAAAAACAAGCATCGATGAAACACCACAGTTCTTTAATATCCTGTTTGGTGATATGAGTCTTGTGGGACCGAGGCCGGAGCGGCCCTTCTTCGTTGAGAAATTCAAGGAGGAGATCCCCAGATACATGATAAAGCATCAGGTTCGGCCGGGACTTACCGGTTGGGCGCAGGTGAACGGATATCGTGGGGACACCTCAATTATAAAGAGGATCGAGCACGATCTCTATTATATTGAAAACTGGACACTCGGATTTGATTTTAAGATTATGTTCCTGACTGTTTTTAAGGGATTTATTAATAAAAATGCATATTAGATGAGGATTAGGAAATGAATTATGAGGACGAATTAGAGCGTTCCCGTGCAAGAAAGAGCCGGAGACGTGAAGCTACGGAAAACAACAGAAGCTCAAGGATGGCGTTTGAAGAAAAATGGGATACCCATGCAGAGCCGGGAAGCAGAGCCAGCAGAAACAGAAATGCATCGTCAAACCCGCATAACCGGAGACGCAGAAATTCCAACCGAAAGAAGAAGCTGATCATCGGGATCATGGCAGCGGTGCTTGGACTTTTAGTGCTTCTTGTAGGCGGTGCTTATGCCTATCTGAACCACCACATGGGGATCGCAAACCAGCAGAATGATTTCGATAAATCAGATGTTATCAACCTGGATCTTTCTGAAGAAACCCGTGAGAAGATGGAAAAGGGATACTGGACGATCGCCGTATTTGGACTGGACTCCAGAGATTCCTCTACCGGAAAAGGCAATCAGTCTGATGTTATCATGATCGTCAATCTGAACAGAGAGACCGGAGAGATCAAGCTTGTTTCCGTGTTCCGCGACACATACCTGAATGTTAATGACAAGAACACCTATAATAAGGTCAATGCGGCGTATGCAGAGGGCGGCCCGGTACAGGCGGTAAAGGTGCTTAACAAGAATTTGGATCTCAACATTACCCACTATGTTTCCTTTAACTGGAAGGCAGTTGCGACAGCCATTAACATTCTTGACGGCGTAGATATCGATATCAGCAAATCGGAGTTCTACTATATTAACGCATTTATTACAGAGACGGTTAAGGGAACCGGTATCGGTTCTCACCAGTTAAAGAGTGCAGGTATGAATCATCTGGACGGCGTTCAGGCCGTTGCCTACGGTCGTCTTCGTCTGATGGACAGTGACTATGCGCGTACAGAACGTCAGAGGATCGTTATCCAGAAGGCGTTTGAGAAGGCAAAGAAGGCGGATCTGGCTACGTTAAACAGTCTGGTCGGAAATATGGCGGCCATGTGTGCGACAAACCTTGACACGAATGAGATCCTTTCGATGGCAACAAATATGACCAAATATCATCTTGGTGATTCGATGGGCTTCCCGGCAGCACGCGGAGAGCAGAGTATCAAGATCGGAGGCGCTAAACGCTCCTGCGTTGTTCCCCAGACATTGGTAAGCAATGTTGAGAGCCTTCATAATTTCTTATTTAGTGATGAAAACTACACCCCGTCCAGCACAGTTCAGACGATCAGCAAGAAGATCTCTGATCTGACCGGACTTTACAACGCTGGAAAAGAGATCGGCCACGTGGCTACGGATAAGGGCTATGTTCCGAAGCCGACAGCAGCCTCCAAGGGAGATACAAAGGGATCTGAGGCGGAAAGCAGTACAGAGGAGACCGAATCCGGTTCCGGAGAGGAAACTCTTGAGAGTGAGACCTCTGAGGGCGAAACCATCGAAACCTCCGAAGGCGAAACCATCGAGACCTCTGAGGGAGAAAGTGAATCCGGCATGCATGCCGGAGGCTGGGAAACAGCGGCAACAGACAGCGAGGGAAATACAAAGGGCCCCGCAGGAGTTACAGAACCGGGACATGCAGGCCCCTCTGCCACCGAGGAGTGGAGGCCAAAGAGTCCGCAGGATGTGCCGCCTGAAACAACAGAAGCCTATGGGCCCGGATTTGAATCCGAGGCTGTGCCGGAGGCAACGAAGGCTTCAGAAAGCCCGGCTCATTCCGGTAAAAGCCAGAGCTCAGACAATCCGTCCTCGGTGATCGTCGTATCACCGACAAAGGAATCACAGGCCACTTCCGAGGTTCGTGGGGGGAGTCTCCCGGGCCCGGCCTCCGGAGTATAAAAAACAAAAATAAATGCACGCTGTCAAATAGAAAAAAGCTATTTGACAGCGTGCATTTTCAGTGCTAGTCTTTACGTTGGACGTAGTTTTTTATGCAAAGGATTCGGAGGAACGGACATGCTGATAGATATGCACATTCATGAGTCGACCTGTTCGGCTGACAGCCAGATGACATTAGAGGAGATCGTTGCTGCGGCAAAAGAGCGCGGGCTGGACGCAATCTGTATTACAGATCATGACAGTATGGGCTTAAAGGAACGTGCGGAGGCATATTCCAGAGAAGTTGGCTTTCCTATTTTTGTAGGAGTAGAGTATTATTCTCTCTGGGGCGATATTACCGCATTCGGGATCGATGGCTTTCCGCAGGAAAGGATCCCGGCACAGGATTTCATCGATCAGGTCAATGAGGCAGGAGGCTTCTGTGTTGCCTGTCATCCCTTCCGCAATAACAAGAGAGGCCTTGAGGAGCATTTAAAGGACGTCCATGGGCTTCATGGGATCGAAGTGCTGAACGGCAGCACGGATATGGAGTCCAACAGAAGGGCATTAGAATATTGCAGGGAATTAAATCTGCAGACAGTCGGCGCCAGTGATGCACACTGGACAAGCCAGCTTGGAAAATATGTGACAATGGTTCCGGGGAATCCCAAAACACTGGAGGAATTCGTACAGGCATTACATAAGGGTGGTTTAAAGCCTGCGATCCTCGAAGAAAACGGATATCGCATCGTAGATTCCTTTTAAGGATCTGCGTAATGATATATCCCAGGTATTTGCTCAATACCTGTGGAGTAGAATAACAATTTATTTAAGAGGAGAGAATGTTATGAAAAAGAGAGCAATTGCAGCATTTATGGCTGCAGCAGTAGCGGCTTCTGCCTTAACAGGCTGCCAGAGTTCAAAGCCGGCAGAGACAACAGAAGCGGAGACAACCGCAGCTGAAACAACAGCAGCTGAAACAACTGCAGCAGAGACAACAGAAGCAGAAAAAGAGGCAGACAAGCCGTTTGAGGGTACGACCTTAAACGTAATGCTTGCTTACGGCGGTGCAGACGCATCCTTCGATGAATTTACCGAGAAGACCGGCATCAAGGTCGAGTATGTGGAGATCTCCACAGGTAAGGCTCTGGCTCAGTTACAGGCTGAGAACGGCAACACAACCGCAGACGTATGGTTCGGCGGCGGCGTAGACAGCTACATTTCCGCTAAGGAGCTGGGATATCTGGAGCAGTATGAGTCTCCGGAGGCAGAGGCGATCAATCCGGCATATCGTGACAAAGACGGATACTGGACAGGTCTTGCTCTTGTACCGGCAGGCTTCCTTGTAAACAATGACGTATTAAAGGAAAAGAATCTGGAAGTACCGAAGACATGGGAGGATCTCACAAAGCCGGAATATAAGGGCGAGATCATTATGGCTTCTCCGGCAATTTCCGGAACACAGTATGCGATCTTAAACGGAACCCTTCAGGCTTACGGCGAAGAAAAAGGCTGGGAAGTATGGAAGGGCATCAATGAGAACGTAGATTTCTATGCACAGGGCGGCGGTGAGCCGGGTCCGAAGTGCGCAGCAGGCGAATTTGGCATCGCAGTTCTTGCTATGACAGGCGGTACCTTTGCAATGGAGGATGAGTATCCGGTAACAGCTGTTTATCCGGAGGATATGATCCCGTGGACACCGGCTCCGATCGCTATCTTCAAGAGCTCTGAGAACAAGGATGCTGCAAAGGTGTTTGTTGATTACTACCTTTCCAAGGAAGGTCAGGAGGCACTTCGTGAGGCAGATGCCCGTGTTATGGCACGTGGTGATGTAGATGTTCCGGCAGAGATCGGAAATGTGGATTCCTCCAAGCTGATCGACCAGGACGTTGCTCTGTTTGGAAGCCAGAGAGAAGAACTTCTTGAAAAATGGGAAGCTTTAGCTGGTGACAAGGACAGCAAATGATAAATGATGCGGCGGGCTGCAGACTGCAGCCCGCTTTTTTCAATAACAGGAAAAAGGTATGAATACGTTTATGACAACAAACAGGAAAAGCAGATATCCGGCGGCAGAGCTGGCAGACCGCCTGATCTTAGCGGCCCTTCTTGCCGGGATCGGGATGTTTATCATATACCCGATCTGCTCGGTGGTTGTGACCAGCTTTTTTAAAGACGGACATTTTACGCTGGAATATTATCAAGCTCTATTTACGGCAAAGAGCATCAAGCTCATCAAAAACAGCCTGAAGGTGGCAGTCCTTTCTTCTGTCCTTACGACAGGATTTGCATTCTTTCTCGCTCTGGCCGTATTTGCGGCGAAGGGAAAAAGAAAACAGTTTATCCGAAACAGTCTGGTATTTACCATGATCTCTCCACCCTTTGTATCCTCTCTGGCCTATATCATGCTGTTTGGGCGCAGGGGCCTCGTGACGTATCAGCTTCTCGGCTTAAGTGTGAATCCTTACGGCTGGCACGGTGTCGTGATCCTTCAGGTCATCGGCAGTATTTCCTTTGCGACGCTTATGCTGTCGACCTCCTTTGACCATCTGGATCGAAGGCTTATCTTAGCCTCCAGAGATCTGGGAGCCACCACAACGGAAACGCTGTGGAACGTGATTCTTCCGATGGTACGCCCCGGCATTTTATCGGTATTATTTATGCTGTTTACAATGAATTTGGCAGATTTCGGAACACCGGTGGTCATCGGCGGAAGCTTTAAGACACTGGCGACAGAGGCATATTTGCAGGTGATCTCCTCCTCAAAGCTGGGGAAGGCATCTGCCATAAGCGTATTTATGGTTCCCGCCGCGGTTCTTGCCTTTTTCTTTTACTACCGTGCCATGAAGGCCAATGAGAAAAGTGCCGGAAGCGACCGGGCCGATGCAGAGGATTCGGATGCATTTACATTGAACGGGCCTGCCGGTGTCGTGACATGGACGGTAACGATCGTCTTTTATGTGATCATGTTGCTGAAATACGGAAATATCTTCCTATCCGCCGTTTCCAATTCAGCCAGCGGCAGCTTAAAATTTACACTGGAATACTTTGGAAAGCTCCCGCGTTCTCAGTGGAGCTCATTTCAGCATAGCCTGATCTACTCCTGCATTGCCGCACTGGCGGCCTCCCTTCTGGGGATCCTTCTTTCCTATTACACCCACAGAAGAAAGCTCAAGGGCATGAGGAGTGCAGAGTTTCTGGCCTCGCTTCCCTATATTATCCCCGGTACCTTCTATGGACTGGGATATGTGGCGGCCTTCAGCCATAAGCCCTTTTACATTCGCGGAACAGCGGCGATCATAATCTTAAATCTTGCATTCCGCCAGATATCACTTACCAATAAATCGGCGAATGCCATGTTTTCCGGGATCAATAGAAAGATCGAGGAGGCGGCAAGGGATCTGGGGGCCAGCAGGCTAAATATTCTGTTCGGCATCATCCTTCCCCTCATGAAGCCGGCCTTTATAACCGGGTTTATATCGATCTTTACCTCATGCATGACATCAGTGGGTGCCATCATTTTCCTTATATCGCCCGGAAAAAATGTGGCCAGTGCAGAGCTGTTCCAGTCCATCGAGAACGGACGCTACGGCGTAGCCTCTGTGCAGGCGGTTGTCATCATTCTTGCTACACTGGGGATCAATCTGGCATTTATGTCAATGCTTAAGCTTTCAAAACGGGGAGGAAAATAATGTTTTTACAGATGCTTGGACTAAAAAAGCTCTATGATCAGGAAAAGGGCTTAAAATACCTCGATCTGGAGATAGAAGAAGGCTCCTTTGTCACACTTTTGGGCCCCTCCGGCTGCGGAAAGACCACGACGTTAAATCTTCTGGGAGGCTTTTTAAAGGCAGATGAGGGAAAGATCCTTCTGGAGGGAGAAGATATTACCTCACTTCCTCCGGAACGGCGTCCCGTTTCTACTGTTTTCCAGAGCTACGCCCTGTTTCCGCACCTGAATGTGCTGGAAAACGTATGCTATGGGCTTCGTTTCTTCCGGGGGATGAAAAAGAAGGAGGCGATCCCGGTCGCTATGGAGCAGCTGGCCTCAGTCGGGCTTTCCGGGTACGAAAAGGCAGCCATCAGCGAAATATCCGGCGGTCAGCAGCAGAGAGTGGCTCTGGCGCGGGCAATGGCAACAAACCCGAAGATCCTTTTACTGGATGAACCCCTTTCAAACCTCGATGCCGGGCTTCGCATCCAGCTGAGAGAGGAGCTCAAGGAGCTGCAGAAAAAGCTTAAGATCACCATGGTCTTCGTAACGCATGATCAGGAGGAGGCCTTAAGTCTTTCAGACCGGATCGTCATTATGGAAAAAGGGACTGCCGTACAGGTCGGGACGCCCAGAGAAATCTATTTCCATCCGGCAAGCTCCTATGTGGCGTCCTTTGTGGGAAAGGTAAACTATCTCGAAACAGAAAAAGGGACGCGCATCGTCCGTCCGGAGGATGTATGGATGAAGGAGGACCCGGAGGGAGCTTATCGGGTCGAGACCGTAAGCTTTATGGGCTCACACACGCTATATGAGATATCAGACGGAAAAACGGTGTTGAAGGCGGATCTGTTTGGAATCGACGGCAGCCGCTTCCGGCCGGGAGACCGCGTAAAGGCAGGCTGGGACGATGTATCCGCCCGGCTGATAACGGAAAGATAATGGATAGAGAATAGAATAATATATAAAAACAGGTAGGACTGCTGCAAATAGATGGGTGCTCATCTATGGTGCGGCAGTCCTATTTTACATTTTACATAAGTCTTACAAACAAGTTACCGTTTTATGGTATTTGCAAAAGTAAAATCGTGGTAAAAACATAATGTACTCAAAAAGAAATAGAAAAATTCAGCCGAAAAGAAGACGGCGGTGAAACAACAGGAGGATTTAATTATGAAAAAGAAAACGATGATGATCGCAGGTATGACAATGGCAGCAGTTGGTGTTATGACAGGCTGTTCAGGAAGTACAAAGACTACAGATACAAAAGCGGAGACGACCGCAGAGACGAAAGCAGAGACGACTGAGGAAGCAAAAGCAGAGACAACTAAAGCGGCAGAAAAGCTCAGTGGAAGCATTTCCATGTCCGGTTCTACATCCATGGAGAAGTTTGCCAACGCTCTTTGTGAGAGCTTTATGGAGAAATATCCGGATGTAAATGTGACAGTTGAGTTTACAGGCTCCTCTGCCGGTGTGGAATCCGTTCTCTCCGGAAAGTGCGATATCGGCAATTCATCCAGAAACCTGAAGGATGAGGAAAAGGAAAAGGGAGCCGTTGAAAATATTGTTGCGATCGACGGGATCGCAGTTGCAGTTGACCCGAAAAATACAGTAAATGATCTTACCAAGGATCAGCTGGTATCGATCTACACCGGAAAGGTTAAAAACTGGAGCGAGGTAGGTGGCTCCAATATGCCGATCGTTGTAGTAGGCCGGGAGGCAGGCTCCGGTACAAGAGGTGCCTTTGAGGAGATCTTAAAGGTAGAAGACCAGTGTGTATACGCAAATGAGTTAGACAGCACAGGAGCTGTTATGGCAAAGGTAGCTTCCACTCCGGGTGCGATCGGATATGTTTCCCTTGATGCAGTGGATGACAGCGTGATTGCTGTTAAGCTGGATGGTGTAGAAGCAAATGCAAAGAACATCAAGGCCGGAACCTATTTCCTGAACCGTCCGTTTGTAATGGCTACCAAGGGAGAGATCTCTGAGCAGAACGAGCTTGTAAAGACACTGTTTGATTACATCTACTCCGAAGAAGGACAGAGCGTAGCAGCCGGTGTCGGCCTCATCACAGTACAGTAAAGAAGCAGAGGGAGCAATATGGAGGAGAAACAGACCTTTTCGATTCATGGGAGCAATGCCAGCAGGGAAATTGCAGAAATAGCTGCTGAGATCATCTTTACGGTCTGCGCTTTCTTTGCGGTCTTAGCTGTTGCATCCATTACTATATACATGTTTATAAACGGTACGCCGGCGCTTCTCAAGGTAGGAGTCAAGGAGCTCCTCTTTGGGACCGTCTGGCAGCCGGCCTCAGCGGAGCCGTCCTTCGGGATCTTATATGTTATCCTTACTTCCATCATTGGCACGGCTCTGGCAGTCCTCATCGGAGCTCCGGTGGGGATCCTCACCGCAGTTTTTATTGAAGAAATTGCTTCCCCAAGGCTTGCAGCTATCGTAAAACCGGCGGTAGAGCTCCTGGCGGGCATCCCGTCCGTTATCTATGGACTTCTCGGGATCTATCTTTTAAACCCGTTTATGTATAAGCTTGAGCTGGCACTGTTTTCAGATTCGCCCTCCCATCAGTTTACGGGGGGAGCGAATCTGCTCTCTGCGATCATCGTCCTTGCGATCATGATCCTTCCGACGGTGATCAATGTAAGCGTTTCGGCACTTCATGCAGTACCGAAACAGCAGGCGGCAGCTTCCCTTGCAATGGGGGCATCCAAGATACAGACGATATTCAAGGTACTGCTTCCGTATGCCAGATCCGGGATCACGGCAGCCATCGTTCTCGGAACCGGTCGTGCGATCGGAGAGGCAATGGCCATCACGCTGGCATCCGGAAGCTCCGTCAATTTCCCGCTTCCCTTTAACTCGGTTCGTTTCCTTACAACCGCTATTGTAGCAGAAATGGGATATGCGGCAGGACTTCACAGACAGGTGCTGTTTACGATCGGACTGGTACTGTTCGTATTTATCATGGTGATCAATATCAGCCTCGCAAGGATCCTTAAGGGAAAGGAGAATGCATAATGGAGACTGCAACGATTATGGGAAAGCACAGACGCATCACCGATGACCTCCTAAAAGGAGCGATCTACCTTTCCGCATTCCTCGCCGTAGGTCTTCTGGCGGGAATCATCCTTTATGTATTTTACCGGGGCATAAGGACCGTAACTCCCCACTTCCTTCTGTCTGTGCAGAGTCCCTCAAAGGGAAATATGGGAATCGCCGGAAATATCGTCAATACACTTTACATTGTAGTGCTGACACTTCTGGCAGCTACTCCGGTGGGGATCGGAGGCGCTATTTACTTAAATGAATATGCAAAGCCGGGAAAATTTGTTTCCCTTGTGGAATTTACGATCGAGACGCTGACCGGTATCCCGTCCATTATATTCGGACTTTTCGGAAATGTATTCTTTGGAGAGGTTCTCGGACTTGGCTACTCCATGCTGACAGGCGCCCTGACCCTGACAATCATGGTGCTTCCCCTGATCGCGAGAAATACCCAGGAGGCCCTGAGAACAGTTCCGGACAGCTATCGGAGCGGAGCTCTCGGCATCGGAGCGACCAAATGGTACATGATAAGGACGATCCTGCTCCCGAGCGCCATGCCCGGGATCATTACCGGAGTGATCTTAGCCATCGGACGTATCGTAGGTGAGTCGGCGGCGCTGTTATTTACGGCCGGCAGCGGATTTTATCTTCCCAAGATGGGAATGGGACTCTTTAAAAAGATATTTGAGTCGGGCGGAACCATGACGATCGAGCTATATCTGCAGATGGCAAAAGGAAAATACGATGTGGCATTCGGAATTGCCTGTGTGCTTTTGGTGCTGGTTCTTATCATGAACCTTCTGACAAAGTATCTGGCAGGAAAATATAATAACAGGTTCTAAAAGGAGAAGTTATGCTGGACAGTAAAATTCGCGTCGAGGGGCTGAACCTCTATTACGGAGATAATCATGCCCTGAAGGACATTAACATGGAAGTCAGTGAAAATACAGTCACTGCACTGATCGGTCCCTCAGGCTGTGGAAAATCCACATTCTTAAAATGTCTGAACCGGATGAATGATCTGGTGGACGGGGTGAGGATCGATGGAAAAATATTGCTGGACGGAGAGGATATCTATGCTGCCGGTGTGGACACCACGCGGCTCAGAAAAAAGGTTGGCATGGTCTTCCAGCAGCCCAATCCGTTCCCCATGAGTATTTATGACAATATTGCCTATGGGCCGAGGATCCATGGCATAAAAAATAAGAGCCGTCTGGATGAGATCGTGGAAAACGCTCTCAAGGGAGCTGCGATCTTTGATGAGGTCAAGGACAGGTTAAAGAGCCCGGCACTGGGCTTATCCGGAGGACAGCAGCAGAGACTTTGCATTGCCAGAGCGCTGGCGGTAGAGCCGGAGGTGCTTTTAATGGATGAACCCACATCAGCATTGGATCCGATCTCGACCTTAAAGATCGAGGATCTGATGAATGATCTGAAAAGCCGCTATACCGTCGTGGTTGTTACCCACAATATGCAGCAGGCGGCCAGAGTATCGGATCGGACCGCGTTTTTCCTTTTGGGTGAGCTGGTAGAGATGGACGAAACGATGAAGATATTTGGTCATCCTAAGGATAAGCGGACTGAGGATTACATTACAGGCCGGTTTGGTTGATGGAGGGAAAATATGTCACCGAGAATATTGTTTGAAAAGGAGCTTTCAGAGCTCAGCGAAGATGTGCTCCAGATGGCAGAATGGGTAGAGGATGGATATGACTGTCTGTTTGCCACACTGGAGAAAAAAGATGCCGAGACGATGAAACGGTTTGTACGTCATGACCGCGTCATCGGCGACATGCAGAGAAATATCGAATCAAAATGCCTGAGCCTTCTTACCCGTCAGACACCGGTAGCGCGGGATCTCAGGACGGTATCTGCGGCGCTCAAGGTGGTAACGGATCTTGAAAGGATCGGAAATCATCTTTCCGATATGGCGGAGCTGTTTACGAGAATGGGACTGGCAGACCCCTCCGCCTATTCTGCGGTTATGCCGGATATGATAAAAGAAACACGGGAACTGATCCGCAAGGCAGTCGAGTCATTTGTGAAACGCAATATCGAGCTTGCCAGAGAGGCAGTTGCTGCCGATGATAAAATTGATGATTGCTTTAATCGGGTAAAGCTGGATGTGGTGGAGGGCCTTAAAAAGGACAGAGCCGATGCCGACAGCTGCGTGGACGTGCTGATGATCGCCAAGTATCTGGAGAAGATCGGCGACCACGGTGTCAACATCGGCGAGTGGGAGATCTTTCAGGAGACGGGCATCATGGAAGAAACCAGACTTCTGTAGGAGCTCTTACAGATTATCCATACGATGCTTTAAAAGAGGAAGCTGGCTGCGGATGGCCGAGATCTGATCCAGATCGATGGTCGTCACCTGTATGCCGGCTTTTGCGCCCATCTGGTTTAACACCGTTCCCCAGGGAGATACCGCGATGGAATGTCCCCATGAATGATAAGAGGAGCGCCGGTCACGGGCAGGGGCGGTTCCGAAGGCAAATACCTGATTGTCGATGGCTCTGGAGCGGAACATTACCTCCCAGTGGGCAGGTCCGGTGGTCATGTTAAAGGCAGCCGGGACGAGAATGATGCCTGCTCCCTCTAAGACCATGCGTCTTGCTAATTCCGGAAAACGGAAATCATAACAGATGCAGGTTCCGATCTTACCAAATTCCGTGTCAAATACGGTGGCCCAGCTTCCGGCAGTCAGTGTATCCGATTCCTTAAAGCACTGTCCTCCCTTTACATCAATATCGAAAAGATGGACTTTTCTGTGCTTTGCGATCTGGGCTCCGTTCCGGTCAAACACATACGAGGTATTGTAAACGGATCCGTCATCAGTAAGCTCAGGAACAGATCCGGCAGACAGATAGACCTGATATTCCTTTGCAAGAGCAGAAAGAGCCATCCAGCTATGGCCTCCCTCCGGCTCTGCATAGACCGGAAAATTCGAGGTTTCATAAGGACAGGCAAACATTTCGGGCAGGCAGACCAGATCGGCATCTGCCTTCTTTGCTTCTTCCAGATACTGCGGCAATACGGCAAGGTTCTTTTCCTTGTCGGAATATACATGAGTCTGAAGCTGTGCGATGGTCATGGTTTTCATGGCGTATTCCTCCTGTTTGGGCTATTTAGCTGTATCCAGTTTATCGGGAAATGGGGGGAATGTCAATGATTCGACTTGCAAATGAAAAAGGGCTGTGATAAAGTGTAACCAAAACGGATTACGAATATCTGCTCAGCTGTTTGTCGCGGGCGTACAAATCCGGGACGGGAAGGAAAAAGAATGGAAAGAAACAGATACTATGTTGTGCGGGATAAGGCGCTTCCCGAGATCCTGCAGAAGGTGGCGGATGCCAAGAGACTGCTGGAAACGGATCAGACGCTGACCGTTCAGGAGGCCGCAGAGCGGGTCGGCTTAAGCCGCAGCTCCTTTTATAAATATAAAGATGATATTGCTCCGTTTTCGGATAATACAAGAGGAAAGACGATCACACTGGTAATCCAGATGCAGGATGAACCGGGACTTCTTTCCGATCTTTTAAAGGTGGTATCCGACTATCGCGCCAATATACTGACGATCCATCAGGCGATCCCGGTCAATGGTATGGCAACGGTGACGCTAAGCGCCGAGGTGCGGCCGAATACGGGAGATGTTTCCGGAATGGTGGGAGATATGGAGATTCTCGCGGGGATCCAGAATGTGAAGATCCTTGGAGTGGAAAAATAAGATGGCAGAAAACCTGAGATTTATTGTGGCGCTGTATTTAAGAGGCGGTCTTCCCTGCCTCTTTCATGAATGGACAGGGCTTTATTGTCCCGGCTGCGGAGGTACCCGGGCTCTGATGGCTCTCCTTAAAGGCCATTTTTTTCTGAGTGTTCAATACCATCCGCTTGTTCCTTACGGCGCCCTTGTGGCGCTTCTCTTTGCTGCTTCCTACGGGATATATGGAATTACCGGAAAGCAGAGGTTTCGCCTGTCCTTCGGAAACGGATATATCTATGTGGGCGTCCTGATCCTGCTCGTCAACTTTATTTATAAAAATTATATGCTGATCGGCAGAGGGATCGATATTCTGGAACGTCTGCCGAAGGTATAGTCGAATAGATACGGCAGTCTTCAATTACTTTTGCATCTGACGGAGCTGCTGTTCAACCTGATCCACAAACTGGTTGATGATGGCGGTATTGGCCGGGTCCTTGGCCAGATTGGAGAGCGCTAAGATATAGACAAATTCCACGATGCCAAGGATAACTGCGGTCACGCCGAGGATGATCCCGACGATGGCGCTTCCATACATGGGGCGTCCCTGACGGGAAAGCACGGCAAAGCAGACGGCTCCCACACCCATAACGATAGCAAGGGGAAAACCCATGCAGCATAAGCTCAAGATACCGGCGATCCCGCATCCGAGCGAGAGGGCGGCGAAGGTGTTCTTGGGCTTTTTTCTATAATGCGGATCGAAAGCATTTTGTTCAATCATATAGTTCCTCCTTAATGAAGCTGTTTTTGAGTCAGCTTCTTCCCATTATAGTTGAAATAGGATCGAAATACAAGAGATTATGACAAAACAGGCGTTCTGCCGGCCGTCATTTTGTCTTGCATATATTCCTGCTTTGAATTATAATAATTACCGTGATGAACTGTCGGAGACCGACGGCAAAGCACGGACAAAGGAGATTTACATGAATATTATTGCAGCACTGGCGGAGGAGCTGGGAGTAGGACTCCAGCAGGTAGAGGCCGCCGTAAAACTGATCGATGAGGGGAACACGATCCCGTTTATTGCCAGATACCGAAAGGAAGCCACAGGCTCCTTAAACGATGAGATCCTGAGAAATATGGATGAACGGTTAAAATATCTGAGAGGTCTGGAAGACAGAAAAGCCCAAGTCACAGCAGCAATCGAGGAACAGGGAAAGCTGACAGCAGAGCTTAAGAAAAAGATCGAAATGGCATCAACAATGGTGGCTGTCGAGGATCTTTACCTCCCTTACAGGCCAAAACGTAAGACGAGAGCCAGCATGGCCAAAGAAAAAGGTCTGGAGCCGTTGGCAGATCTGATCCTTCTTCAGATGACAAAGACGCCGTTAGAGAAAGAGGCAGCGGCTTATGTTTCCGAAGAAAAGGGCGTAAACACGGTTAAGGATGCGATCGCAGGCGCAGGGGATATCCTTGCAGAGCGCATTGCGGAAGAAGCAAAATACCGTACCTATATAAGAAAAGTGACAATGGACGAAGGAACCATCAGCTCTGAGGCCAGAGATGAAAAGACAGAGTCCGTCTATGAAATGTATTACCATTACGAGGAGCCGGTAAAAAAATGTGCCGGACATCGTGTTCTTGCATTAAACCGCGGAGAAAAAGAAAAGCTCCTGACCGTTAAGATCACAGCTCCGGAGGATAAGATCCTCCTGTATCTGGAAAAGCAGGTGATCGTCAGAGAAAACCCGGTCACAACACCGATCCTTAAGGACGTGATCACCGACAGCTATGAACGTCTGATCGCACCGGCGATCGAACGTGAGGTAAGAAACGGGCTGACAGAAAAAGCAGAGGACGGAGCGATAAAAGTCTTCGGCAAAAATCTGGAGCAGCTTCTCATGCAGCCGCCGATCACCGGTCATGTGGTGCTCGGCTGGGATCCGGCCTTCCGGACAGGCTGTAAGCTTGCTGTCGTGGATGCCACCGGAAAGGTGCTCGATACCGTTGTAATCTATCCGACTGCACCCCAGAACCGGGTGGAGGATGCAAAGAAGAAACTGAAAAAGCTTATTGAGGAGTACAATATCTCCCTGATCTCTGTGGGAAACGGAACGGCTTCCCGTGAATCCGAGCAGATCATTGCCGGGTTCTTAAAGGAAATCCCGGAGAAGGTCAGATATATTATTGTAAATGAGGCCGGAGCCTCCGTATATTCAGCCAGCAAGCTGGCCACGGAAGAATTTCCGGAGTTTGATGTGGGACAGAGAAGTGCCGTTTCCATCGCGAGAAGACTTCAGGATCCGCTGGCGGAGCTTGTTAAGATTGACCCGAAATCGATCGGCGTCGGCCAGTATCAGCATGATATGAACCAGAAGCATCTGAGCGAAGCTCTTGGAAATGTGGTAGAGGACTGTGTAAACAAGGTCGGTGTTGATCTGAACACGGCATCTGCCTCTCTGTTAGAGTATATTTCCGGAATCTCAAAGGCGGTTGCGAAGAACATCGTAGCCTACCGGGAGGAGAACGGCCCGTTTAAAAACAGAAAGCAGCTTTTAAAGGTTGCCAAGCTGGGTCCGAAGGCTTATGAACAGTGTGCGGGCTTTATGAGGATCAAGGACGGTGAAAATCCGCTGGATTCCACCTCCGTCCACCCGGAAAGCTATCCGGCAGCCTCTGAGCTTTTGAAGAAACTCGGGATGAAGCCGGAGGAGATCGGCAGCGGGGCAATGAAGGAGATCGGGAAAAGGATCCCGGCTCCGGGAAAGCTTGCAGACGAGCTGGGGATCGGTGAGATCACGCTGCTCGATATTATAAAAGAGCTGGAAAAGCCGGCGCGGGATCCCCGAGAGGAGATGCCGGGGCCGATATTAAGGACAGACGTTCTCGATATGAAGGATCTTAAGCCCGGTATGATCTTAAAGGGAACCGTCCGAAATGTAATAGACTTCGGTGCTTTCGTGGATATCGGCGTCCATCAGGATGGTCTTGTTCATATTTCGGAGATGACAAAGCATTACATTAAGCACCCGCTGGAGGCAGTCAGCGTGGGCGACATCGTCGAGGTAAAGGTCATTGGTGTCGATATGGCTAAAAAGAGGATCTCTCTTTCCATGAAGCTTTAGCCGTTAATAATAGGGTAACTCATCAATAAAATATATGAAATGATTGGAGGATACTACAATGAAGTACAATTTCGATGAAGTGATCGACAGGAGTGGAACCGGAGCTACAAAGGTTGAGAAGCTTCCGGCAGGATGTGATCCGGAGTGCCTTCCGCTTTGGGTTGCGGATATGGATTTTGCATGTGCAGAGCCGATCCTGAAGGCATTGCATGAAAGGATCGACAGAAAAATATTCGGCTATACGTTATATGAAACGGAAGAATGCCAGAATGCGATCCTTAACTGGTACAAAAGACGTTACGGCTGGGAAGAAAAGGCAGAGAACCTGTTCTTCTGCGGCGGAATCGTATCAGCGTATGCTGTCCTCCTTAATATAATGACTGAGCCCGGCGACGGAATCGTGTTACAGCGTCCGATCTACTATCCATTTACAATGAAGGCAGAGAGCAATGACCGTGTTCTCGTAGACTCTCCATTGATTTATGAAAACGGAAGCTATCGCATGGATCTGGAGGATCTGGACAAAAAAATGGCAGATCCGAAGAATAAGGTATTCGTTTTCTGCAGCCCTCACAACCCGGCAGGACGTGTATGGACAAAGGATGAGATCAGAAGCGTTGTAGATATCTGTAAGAAATACGATAAATGGATCATCTGTGATGAGATCCATTGTGATCTCGTGCGCCGTGGCGTTACCTTCCACCCGATCTTAACCGTTGCTCCGGACTACGCAGATCGTATTGCAGTCTGCACCGCACCGAGCAAGACCTTTAACTTAGCAGGAATGAAGACCTCCAATATCGTTATCCACAATCCGGAGCTCAAGAAGGCATGGATAGATCTGCTTGGAAATAAGATGGCAATGAGCGGAGCAGGAACTCTCGGCCTGACAGCAATGGTCGCTGCCTACAACGAAGGCGAGGAGTGGCTGGAGCAGCTGAAGGACTATCTTGATGGAAACTTTGCCTATATCGATGAATTCTTAAAGAAAAATATGCCGAAGGCTCATCTGATTCCGTCAGAGGGTACATATCTTGCATGGATCGATTTCAACGGATATGTAAACGGAGATGCAGAGAAGCTTGAGCAGATCATGCAGAAAAAGGCAAAGGTCGCTCTCGACGAGGGGTATATCTTCGGCGTAGAAGGCAGAGGCTTCGAGAGAATCAACATTGCAACCCAGAGAAGCGTTATCGAAGACTGCATGAATCGTATTCTGAATGCATTTAAAGAAGAAAAATACGTGTAAAAGGAAAAATGCCGGATGAAGATAACTGTAAATTTGACTGTCAGGGATCTGTTTACCTTCTCCATGTATAATTCCAGCAGTGGTTTTTCCGGTTTATTCAACCTGTTCTTCACCGCCGGGGCGATCTTCGTCCTGGCGGTGACGTGGCAGTGGGAGACAGTCAGCATGTTCCAGAGAGTCCTGCTTATTCTCTGTGCCCTGCTTTTTTCTGTTATACAGCCGTTAATCCTCTACAGAAAGTCACAGAAACAGGCAAAAAGACAGGGCTTTGATGCGAAGCTTGAGATGGAGCTTGCAGACAGCGGCTTTCGTGTTAAGCTGGGAGATTTGGGCTGCGATCTGGGATGGGATCAGATATGGAAAGTAATCCGGATCCGCTCCATGTATATCGTAAAAACAGGCCCTACCCGCGCATATCTGATCCCGGTGCGTTCTGTTGCCGGGAGAGAGAAGGAGCTGGAGGAGATTTTTCGGAAAAACCTGCCAAAATCAAAAAGGAAAGGGCTGAAAGAATGACAGCAGTAAGTTTATGCCCGGAGGATACCTTTGCCCTTGGAAAAGAGCTGGGAGAAAAGGCAAAGCCGGGAGATGTAATTTGTCTGGACGGAGATCTGGGAGTCGGAAAAACTGTATTTACGCAGGGCTTTGCCGCAGGTCTTGGGATTACGGAGCCGGTGAACAGCCCTACGTTTACGATCGTTCAGCAGTATGATGAAGGACGCCTCCCCCTGTATCATTTCGATGTATACCGGATCGGTGATATCAGTGAGATGGACGAGGTGGGCTACGAGGATCTTTTTTTTGGTGATGGCGTCTGCCTGATCGAGTGGTCCGGTCTGATCGAGGAGATCCTGCCGGAGCACAGAACAACGGTTACAATAGAAAAAGATCTGGAAAAAGGCTTTGATTACAGAAAAATCACGGTGGAGGAGAATTAAATGCGGATACTGGGAATCGAGAGCTCCTCTCTGGTAGCCTCTGTGGCTATCGTTGAGGACGAGACCACTATGGCAGAATATACGGTAAATTTTAAAAAGACGCATTCACAGACACTTCTTCCGATGATCGATGAGATGGTAAAGCTTCTGGAGATCGATCTTTCCACAGTGGATGCCATCGCAGTTTCGGGAGGCCCAGGCTCCTTTACGGGACTTCGTATCGGTTCTGCAACGGCAAAGGGATTAGGTCTGGCACTTCATAAGCCGCTGATCCATGTGCCGACCTTAGATGCAACAGCATACAACCTTTATGGAACAGAAGCACTGATCTGCCCGATCATGGATGCAAGAAGAAATCAGGTGTATACGGGGATTTACCGTTTCAGGGAAAGCTTTGAGATCGTGCACGGACAGGATGCAATGGATATCGACGAATTGATCGGAATTTTAAATTCCATGGGGGAGCCGGTAATATTCTTAGGAGACGGCGTTCCTGTTTTCAGAAGCAGGATAGAGGAGACCTTAACGGTCAGGGCTTTGTTTGCGCCGGCCCATGTAAATCGTCAGAGGGCATCAGCCGTTGCCGCTATGGGAGCTGTTTACTTTAAAGAAGGCAAAACAGAGACAGCAATGGAGCATAAGCCGGATTATCTGAGAAAATCCCAGGCGGAGCGCGAACGCGAAGAAAGAGAAGGTAAGTCATAAAGAATGATGCATGAATCAGAGGTCTTTTTAAGACCTATGACCGGCGAAGATGTGCCGGAGGTAGAAAAACTGGAAAAAGACTGTTTTTCGGAAGCATGGTCAGAAAAGCTGCTGCAGGATATGCTGGACAGTGAATTTGACGAGGCTTGGGTACTTGTGTGCCCGGATAAAAGTGTGTGCGGCTATATCAACGTCAGATTTCTTGCCGGTGAAGGTGAGCTGATGCGGATAGCCATCGGAAAAGAGTACCGGGGACTCGGATATTCTCGGAAATTGATGGAGCAGATGATGAGATCGGCGCAGGAGAAGAACGTCTGTGATTTGACGCTGGAGGTGCGTGCCGGAAACACGCCTGCGATCCGGCTTTATAAATCGTATGGCTTCCGCAAGGAGGCGGTAAGGCGCGATTACTATCATGCTCCGACGGAGGATGCTTTTATTATGTGGAGGAGAGGCCTGCCAGCCATTTCCTCTTAAAAATCCGAATTTTTCAGCTATAATGTAGGGGTGCCCGGAGAAAACTACAGAAGGCAGAAAGGTGAGGATAATTTTGAGAAAATACGGAAAAAATAGACAGCTTGAGGCAGTGTTCTGCAATATGTGCGGAAAAAAGCTTGCAGTAAAAGACGGGATACTCCGTGAAGGAGCCCTCATGCTTGACCATGCATGGGACTATTTTTCGGAGAAAGACGGAGAAGTCCATCATTTTGATCTCTGCGAGGAGTGTTATGATGAGCTTGTAAGCAGGATGAAGCTTCCGGTAGATGTGGAAGAACAGACAGAGCTTCTGTCTTATGCTATGTATGATAAAGAATGAAATGAGGAATAGGAATGTTAGATATTTGCTTGTTGGGAACCGGAGGGATGCAGCCCCTTCCATATCGCTGGCTGACGTCCATGATGGCGCGCTGTGACGGGAGCAACCTGCTGATCGATTGTGGTGAGGGAACTCAGGTCGCACTAAAAGAAAAGGGCTGGAGTCCGAAGCCGGTGGACGTGATCTGCTTTACACATTATCATGCCGATCATATCAGCGGACTCCCGGGCTTCCTCCTTACCATGGGCAATGCGGAGCGTGTGGAGCCGGTGCTTCTTGCGGGTCCGAAGGGTCTGGAGCGTGTGGTCGGAGCTTTGAGGACGATCGCTCCGGAGCTTCCGTTCCCGATATTGTTCCGAGAATTTACGGATCCCAGAGAACAGTTTCAGGCGGGGCCGTATCTGATCGATGCATTCCGTGTTAACCATAACGTTACCTGCTATGGCTATCGCATTTCGATCCCGCGAAACGGAAAATTTGATGTGGAACGGGCGCAGCAGCAAAATATTCCCCAGCGATTCTGGAGCCGTCTCCAGAAGGGGGAGGTGATCGAACACGAAGGCAGGATCCTGACCCCGGATATGGTTCTGGGAGAAAAAAGGAGAGGGATTTCTGTCACCTATACAACAGATACACGTCCGGTGCCTGTGATCGCCGAATACGCGAAGGATAATGACCTTTTTATCTGCGAGGGCATGTACGGTGAAAAGGAAAAGGCAGCGAAGGCGAGAGAATATAAACATATGACGTTTCAGGAGGCGGCAAAGCTCGGAAAGGAAGCCATGCCGCGGGAAATGTGGCTGACCCATTACAGCCCGTCCCTGATGCGTCCTGAGGATTATCTGGAGGAGATCAGAGAGATCTGCCCGCAGATCAAGACAGCCCGTGACGGCTGGTCAAAGGAAATTGGGTTTGATGACGATAAGCAGTAAATGAGGCGAAACAATGAAATTACGAAAAACAGAAGAAGATGTATATATACTGGCAATAGAAAGCTCCTGTGACGAAACAGCAGCAGCAGTCGTAAAAAATGGCAGGGAGGTACTATCCAATGTAATCTCCTCTCAGATCGCATTGCATACACTGTATGGCGGCGTTGTGCCGGAGATCGCCTCGAGAAAGCATATCGAGAAGATCAATCAGGTAATACAGGCCGCTCTTGACGAGGCAGGAATGACACTGGAGCAGATCACAGCCATTGCCGTCACCTACGGTCCGGGGCTTGTAGGCGCACTATTAGTAGGTGTTGCGGAGGCGAAAGCCATTGCCTACGCCGCAAAGAAGCCGTTAGTCGGAGTCCATCACATCGAAGGTCATGTATCTGCCAACTTTATCGAGCATCCGGATCTGGAGCCCCCCTTTGTCTGCCTTATCGTTTCCGGCGGCCATACCCATCTTGTCATCGTAAAGGATTACGGAGAGTTTGAGATCATTGGCCGCACAATGGATGATGCAGCGGGCGAGGCCTTTGATAAGGTCGCAAGAGCCGTGGGTCTCGGCTATCCGGGCGGACCTAAGGTAGATAAGGCGGCAAAAGAGGGAAATCCCCATGCCATGGAGTTTCCGCGTGCCAAAGTCGGCGGCTCCCAGTATGATTTCAGCTTCAGCGGCATGAAATCTGCTGTACTCAATTATATTAATCAGGCCAATATGCGTGGAGAAGAAATATGCGTACCGGATCTCGCCGCTTCCTTCCAGAATGCGGTGGTAGATGTGCTTGTATCCCGTGCGGTAGCGGCCGCTAAGGAATATGGATACGATAAACTGGCGATCGCAGGAGGTGTTGCATCCAACACGGCCCTTCGTGCCGGCATGAAGGAGGCGTGTGAAAAGGCAGGGCTTCGGTTCTACTATCCGTCGCCGATTTTCTGTACCGATAACGCCGCTATGATCGGTGCGGCCGGATATTATGAATATATCAACGGAGCACGCGCCGGATGGGATCTCAACGCAGTCCCGAATCTTAAGCTTGGTGAGCGCTGATATTAACGGATCAAAGAGGAAGTACCCGGATATGGAAAAACAAAAGAAAACGGCCGCGGTCGTATTAGCCGCAGGCCGTGGAAAACGGATGCACACTGAGGTGGCAAAGCAATACCTGCCGATCGGCGGAAAGCCGCTGCTCTGCTATTCTCTGGAAGCATTTGAGAACAGCGGTGTCGATCAGATCGTGCTTGTAACCGGAGAAGAAGATCTAAACTACTGCCGTAGGGAGATCGTCGAAAAATTCGGCTTTAAAAAAGTTAAGCAGATAGTTGCCGGGGGGAAGGAACGCTATCATTCCGTCTTTTTCGGTCTGACTGCGCTTTCAGACCGGCTTGGGCCGGAGGATATCGTCCTGATCCATGATGGCGCCAGACCCATGGTAGACGAAGGGATCATAAACAGAACGATCGCAGATGCGGAACAATATGGCGCCGCTGTGGCTGCCATGCCGGTAAAGGATACGATCAAGGTGGCGGACAGGGACGGCTTTAGTAATGCAACACCGGACAGAAGTACATTGTGGCAGATCCAGACGCCGCAGACCTTTTGCTTCGGGCTTATTTATGCTGCCTACCGAAAGCTCCTCTCAGACGAAAGCCTGCAGAAGGGCATTACGGATGACGCTATGGTGGTAGAGGCCTTTTCTTCTGTCAAAGTAAAGCTGACGGAGGGAAGCTATCGAAATATAAAGGTTACGACACCGGAGGATATCCTGATTGCAGAATGCTTGCTAAAAAGGTGAGTATACCCTGCCTAAATATCGTGTAAACAAGCGATGTCAAGCGGATATTCGCAATCCGCTTAGCTACGCGGCTCTACACCGAATAACTGCTCCGCAGTTTATCAGAAGGAGCTTGCACTCCTCCTGATACAAGCAAGTCCTCACCCACTGCTTATTGCTTTTCGCAATTGAAGCAGGGGACTTGCTTGATCCGGTTAAAAAAGTAAAAAAAATGTTGAAAAAACTGTTGACAAACTCGGAATTATCTAGTATACTGCAATAGCACGTTTGAGAGAGCGCTTTGGAGAGATATCGAAGTGGTCATAACGAGGCGGTCTTGAAAACCGTTTGTCCGCAAGGGCGCGTGGGTTCGAATCCCACTCTCTCCGCTGCTGTACCTAAAAATGCGGAGCTTGAGTTCGGATCGCTTCCCGGTGCAGCTAATTGAATATCGATCTCGTTTACATAGCGAGATTCGTTTCAACCACGAATGCAGAAGTACCCAAGTGGCTGAAGGGGCTCCCCTGGAAAGGGAGTAGGTCGTTAGTAGCGGCGCGAGGGTTCAAATCCCTCCTTCTGCGTTTCAACTATTAAGGCAAAATGAGCCGAAAAATAGTTGAAAAAAGTTGTTGACAAACAGAAACACTTATGATAATCTATCAGAGTTGCTTCTGAAACAGCAACAAAGAAGCACAAAGAACATTGAAAACTGAACAGTATGTAAAACCCTGAAAATTCTTATAAAAATGGTCTTTGGTTAGACC
>CAKRPJ010000009.1:0-81082 GCA_934376955.1 uncultured Lachnospiraceae bacterium
CCTGCAGTGAAGCGTAGAACCTCATGTGTTTATGCAGATTTAAGAAAGCTTTATGTAGAAGTAAATAACTTAAAAGCGGCATAAACACAGGCAGATATCCAGCGGACTACCTGTAATGTGGAAACCAGCCGTATCCGGCATGGAGAAAGTGCGTATCCGCACGAATTCTAAGTTACAGGCGTATCCGCCGATATTTAATCTTGCCGTTTAAAACGGCCGAGAAGCACGTGACTTTAGCCATGTGAGGTTCACGAAACTATGCAGCTATTAAAAGAATTATTGTTGCCCATTGTGGATTCAATTCTTAATGATAATACCTTTGAACAGACATGGAGGAAAAAAACAAAAAGCTGGATGTAAATACATAAATTCAGCAATAGGGATCCTGTAGCGATAGATAATCCTTTTATCTCAGTCGAGAAGACTCCCGCCTCTTTTAGATAACAGGTGGTGAGTAACAGTAAATTAGTTTCAGTGGGAGTTGGGTCTCCGACTAAGATAAACGCGCCGCGTGGATGCGCACCAGAATCACGCGCCAAGTCTCACGGACGTTCGACTTGAACTGAATAGATATCACTCTGAATATGCTGCTCAGTGGATCAGGAGGCGAAAAACTCTGCCTTTATAAGAGAAATGGGCATCTGCTGTCCTGTCCAGAGTTTAAAGGCCTCTGCTCCCTGATACAGGAGCATATAGGAGCCGTTGAAGCACGGAAGTCCTTTTTCACGAGCCAGCTTTAAAAGAAGCGTTTCCTTCGGGGTGTAGATAATATCGGAAACAATCAGTCCGTCCCTAAGGAATGAACTGTCCGGGATGGGGCAGATGGCTTCATTCGGAGCCATTCCCATGGAAGTCGCATTTGTCAGGATCGTGCTGTCTGCAAGCTCATTTTTCAGGCGGTCTGTATCCTCAAAATCCCAAAGCTGTATCCTGCAGCCTGTTTTTTCGCGGAGTGCAGCTGCAGTAGAGACGGCGCGGTCGTAGAAGCGGCTTGTCCTTCTGACAAATACGGAGATCTCTTTTACGCCATCGAGGGCGGCCTGTACCAGAATGGCGGTGGCAGCACCACCTGCGCCGAGAAGTGTCATCTTTTTTCCGATAATATCAAAGCCGGCATCTTTAACGGATCGCATATAGCCGATGCCATCCGTATTATGACCGATAAGGATCCCGTTATCATTTACGACCGTATTTACGGCTCCGATGAGACTTGCAGCATCAGAAAGCCGGTCGCAGAGGGTCAGCATACGGTTTTTATTCGGCATGGTCAGGTTAAAGCCGCGGACATGGAGGGCTTTCAGCCCGTTAACGGCGGTTTCAAGATTTTGTTCATTTACGTCAAAGGCAAGATATCGGTAATCCAGTCCGGCTTCTTCAAAAGCGCGGTTGTGCATCATGGGTGAAATACTGTGGGCGCACGGACTTCCCAGCAGACAGATCAGGCCGGTATGGCCTGTAATCGGATGATTCATGGTTAAGCCTCCTTTGTTGTGGGCAGAAATCTACTTGCTGCTTATTATATCAGTCGTGGGGGAAGATTGCAATGCGGGATGAAGTTTGCTATACTTATGAAGGTATTGAATAGTTACAAGTAGACAAAAAAATCAGACAGGAAAAAAGTGACATGGAAAAAGAAAAATTAGACGGACATATTTTTTTGATTGGATTTATGGGCTGCGGAAAAAGCACGAATGCTGCGTGCCTTTCCGATATGACCGGAGCAGAACTGATGGAGATGGATCAGGAGATCGCAAACAGCCAGGGGATGGCCATCACAGAGATATTTAAAGTCCATGGCGAAGAATACTTCCGTGATCTGGAAACAAGCCTTCTTTATAGCCTTAAGGATCGGGAGCCGCTTATTGTGTCCTGCGGAGGCGGCGCAGTTTTAAGACGTGAAAATGTCGAGTTTATGAAGAAAAACGGCAAGATCGTTTTTCTCACGGCAGAGCCGGAAACAATTTTTGAACGGGTGCGCGACAGCAGAGAGCGTCCGGTGTTAAACGGAAATATGAATCTGGAGCATATCAGGGCACTGATGGAAAAACGGTATCCCAGCTATAGGGAGGCAGCAGATCTGACGATCTCCACGGACAGGCGAACGACAAGGGAAATCTGTCTTGAGATCCTTGACTGTATCCGCTTGACCAGAAATAAGTGATGAAGTGACAAGTTCAGAAATGAATAGTTCGGGAGGAATAATTAAATGCAAGTGAAAAGCGCACACCGGATTTTGCGTGTGTTCGGCTTCAATAAAAAGGCTGTGCTGGGAGTTATACTGGCCGCCACCGTTCTAAGCGGCTGTAACACCGTGGGCAGAACGGCTGCGGCTGTCGGAGCAGAGGTCGCTGCGATCGCCCAGAGGGAAACAAAAGAAAAGCTCGATTTGGAAACCGGTCTTAAAAGCAGCGAGAGAGCGGAGAAAAACACCGGCTCAAAAAGCAGCGAGAGAGCAGAGGGAAAGACCGGCTCGGAAAGCAATGAACGAGCAGAGAAAAAGACCGGACTGGAAAGCAGCAAGAGAACGGAGGGAAACACCGGCTTGGAAAGCAGCGAGAATGGGGAGAGAAGGATCAGTCTGCAAAGCGGTGAGAGCACAGAAAAAAAGACCGGTGCTGAACATGGAGTGAACACGGAGAAATCTGATCCGGAAAACAAACAGAATGCTGAGGATGGAAGCAGTCTCGAAAACGGCGGAAATGGGGATAACACCGGAAGTTCTGATGAAAAAAAGGACTGTGTGCTTCTTTTTGCCGGAGATGTCTATTTTTCAAACCACGTTTTGAACGCATATACAAAGGCCGGAGGGATACAGGGAGTTCTTGATGAGGAGATCCGAAAGCAGATTGCCGCTGCAGATGTTTTTATGGTGAATCAGGAATTTCCCTTTACAGACCGTGGAAAGGCGGCTGCGAATAAGCAGTTTACATTCCGGCTTCCTCCGGATAAGATCCATATCTTACAGGAGATGGGGGTAGATATCGTGACGATGGCCAACAATCATATCTTAGATTTTGGGCCGGATGGGATCACGGACAGTCTGAAGGCCCTTGATGAGGCCGGTATCCTTCATGTGGGAGCCGGTGAAGATATCGAGCAGGCAAAAAGGATGGAGATCATCGAGACCTGCGGCCGAAGAATCGGCTTTATCGGTGTTTCCAGAGTGTATATGGCGGAAAGCTGGGCAGCAGGTGCCGGGCATCCGGGTGTATTTTCTGCCTATGATCCTGCCCCGTCCCTACAGGCAGTCCGGGAGGCAAAGGAAAAGGTGGACTATCTGGTGGTCTACATCCACTGGGGAGTGGAAAGAGAGACAGAACCGAAAGAATACCAGAAGGTTATGGGCCGTCAGTATATCGACGCCGGTGCGGATGTAGTGATCGGAAGCCATCCTCATGTCCTGCAGCCGATCGAGACCTATAAGGAGAAGCCGATCGTTTACAGCCTCGGTAATTTCGTGTTTGGAAGCAGTATCCCGTCTACGGAATTATTTAAGCTCACGCTTACAGAAGCAGGAATGAAAACAGAGGTGATTCCCTGTACCTCATCCGGCGGTTTCACGCGGTGTAAATAGGATAGAAAGGATCACAGCCGCAATGATACAGGAAAAGCCCCAGAGCTCTGCCAGACCGAAGGAAGTTCCCAGAAACAGCGCAGACAGTAGTGTGGAGCTTATTGGCTCTAAGCATCCGAGCAAAGCAGCCTTTACCGGGCCTATGAGCTTAGCACCCACAAGATAAAGGGAGAAGCCGCCGGCAGTTCCGAGGAGAACAACAACGGCAATAGCCAAATATGCGACGATATCAAGATTTCCCGGTATATTCCATACAGCTGTGGCTGCACCAAGTACAAATCCGCCAATAAGCATGCCCCAGCCGGTAACCGTGGTGCTTCCGTAGCGGCGGACGAGCCCTTGTGAAATCAGTGTATAGGATACAACGCCGACAGCGGAGAGGAGTCCCCAGATCAATCCTGCGGGAGAGAGTACGATTTGTGTAAGCCTGCCACCGGATGCGATCAGATATGTGCCGAAAACAGCCAGAAATACAGACAGAAGTTGGCTTTTGTTCAGGGCAGTTCGTTTCCATACAGCCATGGCAATTGCCATGAGTACAATATTCAGGCTCTGGAGCACGGTTGCCGTACCGGAATTTGACGCCTGAATAGCGGCAAGAAATGCATATTGGCAGAGCAGAAGACCGAACAGTGCAAAGAACAGCAACTGCAGGATATCTCTTTTATTTTGCAGAGGCTGCATTATGTCGTTCCTCTTTGTGGCAAGTAGGAGGAGAACAGGTCCGGATAAGATCATCCGGATAGATGTGAGCCAAGAAGGATCGAGCTTGTAGTCAGTAAACAAAAATTGACTGCATACTCCGGAGAGGCCCCATCCCAGAGCACCTGCTGCTGCAAACAGCATTCCTTTCTGGTGTTCAGTAAGTTTCATGAAAAATTCCTCGTTTCTTACGCAATGATTACTATGCAATATGTTTCATTATAATACTGAAGGTAGCTTTTGTATAGTAAAATAGTATAGAAAAGGCAGAAGGCTCAAGATAGAACAAAAAACAATATAAAATACAACAAATAACAATGAAACGTAGGCAAAAAGGACGGAAAATAATCGAAAGCCTGCAATTAATGAAATAAGGAGAAAAAATGCATGGGAGAACAGCAAGTAAATAAAACAGAAAAACATCTTTGTACCGGGCTGCTGGCCCATGTGGATGCAGGAAAAACAACGCTTTCAGAGGCACTTTTATATGTGACGGGAGGTATCCGAAAGCTGGGACGGGTCGATAACCGGGACGCATTTCTGGACACCTACGAGCTGGAGAGAGCCCGGGGGATCACGATCTTTTCCAAGCAGGCGGAGATTTCTTTGAAAAATACAAAAATGACCCTTCTGGATACGCCGGGACATGTTGATTTTTCAGCGGAGATGGAGAGGACTCTGCAGATCATGGATTACGCTATTCTGGTGATCAACGGAGCGGATGGCGTGCAGGGGCATACGGAAACCCTGTGGCGTCTATTAAAGAGATACCGCATCCCGGTCTTTTTGTTTGTCAATAAAATGGATCAGGCAGGCACGGATAAAAATCGGCTTTTGGAGGAGTTGAAAAAACGGCTCGATGGCGCGGTGATCGACTTTACCGGGCTTACTGCAGAGGGAGGAAGCACAGAGCAACTTGAGGAGCTTTCTGTATGCAGTGAGGAGCTTCTTGAGGAATTTCTGGATACCGGGAGCCTCAGGCCATCTGCCGTGAGGGAGGCGATCCGCAGCAGAAGCGTCTTCCCTTGTTATTTCGGATCCGCCTTAAAGCTTACCGGGGTGGAGGAATTTCTTACCGGATTTGAGGAGTTTATCTCCTATCCGGAATATCCGGCTGAATTTGGGGCAAAGGTGTTTAAAATTTCAAGAGATGAGCAGGGAAACAGGCTGACGCATTTAAAAATCACGGGAGGCACCCTCAAGGTAAAGGAGTTTTTAAAGGATGGGGAAGCGGAAAAGGTAAATCAGATCCGGATCTATTCAGGCTCCAGATTTGAGACTGTGGGAGAGGTCAGGGCAGGTGCCGTATGCGCGGTGACGGGGCCTGTGGATACAAGACCCGGTCAAGGCTTCGGGCTTGAGGCGGAATCGGGAAGTCCGCTTCTGGAGCCGGTGCTTACTTATCAGCTACTCCTGCCGCCCGGATGTGATGCCCACACGATGCTTAAAAATATGCGGATCCTTGAGGATGAGGATCCACAGCTCCACATTACATGGAAGGAAGAACTTGGGGAGATACAGGCTCAGGTCATGGGTGAGGTGCAGACAGAGATATTAAAGAGTCAGATCAAGGAGCGCTTCGGGATCCCTGTGGAGTTTGGAAACGGAAATATCGTATATAAGGAAACCATCAAGGCGCCGGTGGAGGGTGTGGGCCATTATGAACCGCTTCGCCATTATGCGGAGGTTCATCTGCTTTTAGAGCCGTTAGAAACCGGAAGCGGTCTTGTGTTTGAAACGTCATGCAGCGAGGATATGCTGGATAAGAACTGGCAGCGGCTCATCCTGACCCATCTGGAGGAAAAGAAGTACAGGGGTATCTTAACCGGCTCCGAGATCACAGATATGAAGATCACCCTGATCGCTGGGCGTGCCCATGTGAAGCATACGGAGGGCGGAGATTTCCGGCAGGCAACGTACCGGGCGGTAAGACAGGGCCTTAAAGAGGCCGGGTGCAGGCTTCTGGAGCCATACTATGAGTTTGTGCTGGAGGTTCCGGCAGAATCGGTAGGACGGGCCATGGCAGATATCGAGAGGCTGCAGGGAAGCTTTGACGCACCGGAGCAGGAAAATGGGATGGCAGTATTAAGAGGAAATGCCCCTGTAGTTACGATGCGTGATTACCAGAGAGAGGTGGTGGCCTATACCCGCGGCAGAGGCAGATTGTCCTTAAGCCTTATGGGCTACGAGCCGTGTCATAATGAGGAAGAAGTGATCCAAAGCATCGGCTACGATTTTGATACGGATCTTCAGGATCCCGCCGGTTCTGTTTTCTGTTCTCATGGAGCCGGTTTTGCGGTTCCGTGGGATGAGGTTAAGAGCTATATGCATATTCCGACGCCGGTGGCTGTCCGCCGGGCCTTGGGAGCAAAGGAGGCTTCAGCCATTGAGAAGGGAGCCGCAAAGCAGGAGGAAAAGGTGCAAACCACAGCCTCCCGGAGTCCCCAAAGGCTTTCAGCATCCTTATATGAGGACAAGGAGCTGCAGGCGATTTTTGAACGCACCTATGGGGAAATACGGCGTCAGTCACCCTCCGCAGGTGATTCCGTAAGGGTGATCCGTGCCGGAAATGCGGAGCAGGCTGCGGGAAAAAAGAAAAAGGAAGAAGAACCGGTCGAGGAATACCTGCTTGTAGACGGCTATAATATTATCTTTGCCTGGGAGGAGCTTTCCGAGCTTGCAAAGGTAAATATTGACGGCGCCAGATACCGGCTGATGGATATCTTATGCAATTATCAGGGATATAAGAAATGTACCCTGATCCTTGTATTTGACGCATATAAGGTAACGGGGAACACCGGAGAGGCATTAAAATATCACAATATCAATGTCGTGTATACAAAGGAAGCGGAAACGGCAGACCAGTATATTGAAAAGCTTGCCCATAAGATCGGGCCGAAATATCGGGTGACGGTGGCGACCTCGGACGGGCTGGAGCAGCTGATCATCCGCGGACAGGGCTGTCTTCTCCTTTCGGCGAGGGATTTAAAAGAAGATGTGGAATATGTAAACCAGCTGATCGCCGAGGAAAAGGGAAAAATAAAGGAGCGCCAGAGGAGCGGTAAAAATTATCTGCTGTCCCATGCGGGCGAGGAGACCAGAGAATATCTGGAAAAGGTGCGTCTTGGGAAAGAGTAGGGAAAAGAGCAGGATAAAACGCTTGCTTTTTAAAGGAAAGTGTGATATCATAACATCGATAGCATAAGTAACCGGTAAAAAAGAGTGGACGAAATCAGTCCACTCTTTCGTTTTGTATCATCTGACGGAAAGGCGGTGGAGGTATGGCGAAACGCGAAGAATATGAGGCAAGGGTAGAGGCATTCCTGATGCCTATTATGGAGGAGAACCAGTATGAGCTGGTGGACGTGGAATATGTAAAAGAAGCCGGGATCTGGTATTTGAGAGCCTACATTGATAAAGAAGGCGGATTTACCGTTGACGACTGTGAGATGGTCTCAAGACGTTTAAGTGACTGGCTGGATGAAAAGGATTTTATTGATGACAGCTATATCCTGGAGGTAAGCTCTCCGGGACTGGGAAGACCGTTAAAAAAAGAAAAGGATTTTAAGAGAAGTCTGGGAGAACAGGTGGAGATCAAGCTTTACCGCGCAGTTGACAGACAGAAGGACTTCACCGGCATCCTGACCGCTTATGACGAGAATACTGTGACGATCCGTTATGAGGATGGGGAAGAAAGCACATTTGACAGAAAAGATATTGCCTTGATCCGTCTGGCATTCGATTTTTAAAGGAGGATAAAAAATGAACAAGGAACTGTTGGAAGCAATGAACGTGCTGGAAAAAGAGTATAATATCAGCAAGGATACATTGCTGGAGGCCATCGAGAACTCGCTTCTTACGGCATGCAAAAACCATTTCGGAAAAGCGGACAATGTGAGGGTCATCATTGACCGTGAGGGCTGCGATTATTCTGTGTACGCAGAAAAAGAAGTGGTTGAAAACGTGGAAGATCCGGTAACTCAGATCAGCCTTGCGGATGCAAGGATGAGAGGCGCGAAGTTTGATATCGGTGATGTGGTTCAGGTTCCCATTGATTCCCACGAGTTCGGTCGTATTGCGACACAGAATGCAAAGAACGTGATCCTGCAGAAGATCCGTGAGGAAAGCAGAAAATCCCAGCTCAGCGAGTGGCAGTGCAAGGAGAAGGAGGTCGTAACCGGTATCGTTCAGCGTTATATCGGAAAAAATGTCAGCATCGATCTCGGTAAGGTAGACGCCATCCTCCCGGAATCTGAGCAGGTCAAGGGTGAGGTGTTCCAGAGAACAGAGCGTATCAAGGTTTATATCCTTGAAGTTAAGGATAATCCGAAGGGACCGAGGATCTCCGTATCTCGTACCCATCCGGATCTGGTCAAGAGATTATTTGAGGCGGAGATCGCAGAGGTCCGTGACGGTACCGTTGAGATCAAGGCGATTGCAAGAGAGGCCGGCTCCAGAACAAAGATCGCAGTAAGCTCTACAGACCCGAACGTGGATCCGGTAGGAGCCTGTGTCGGATTAAACGGCGCGAGAGTCAATGCCATCGTAAACGAGCTTCGCGGTGAGAAGATCGATATCATCAACTGGGATGATAATGCGGCATTCCTGATCGAAAATGCGTTAAGCCCGGCAAAGGTCATCGCGGTTGTTGCCGATGAGGATGCGAAGGAGGCACAGGTTATCGTACCGGATAACCAGTTATCCTTAGCAATCGGTAAGGAAGGCCAGAATGCGAGACTGGCTGCAAGACTTACGACCTACAAGATCGATATTAAGAGCGAGACTCAGGCAAGAGAAATGGGACTTTTCGACGGAGCAGACTTTGAAGGCTATGAGGAAGGCTTTGAAGGCGTGATCGAAACAGAAGGCGGTTATGATGCTCCGGAAGCAGAAGCTGCCCATGAAGAATCATCTGAAGAATAGGAGAGAAGTGATCGAGGAGTGAGTACAGATAAGAAATTCCCGCAGAGACAGTGTATCGGCTGCGGAGAAATGAAAAATAAACGGGACCTGATTCGTGTCCTCAGATGTACGGACGGGCAGATCACCATTGATGCAACAGGCAGAAAGAACGGGCGCGGTGCCTATATCTGTCCTTCTATGGAGTGCTTTAAGAAGGCGGTAAAGGGAAAAGGGCTGGAGCGTTCTTTCAAAATGGCGATTCCCCAAGAGGTTTACGAGATCCTGGAAAAGGAGATGGAGCAGATTGATAAATAAAAACAGAGTATTGGGCCTTCTGGGATTGGCGGAAAAAGCCGGAAAAGTACAGAGCGGCGAATTTTCAACGGAAAAGGCAGTGAAGTCCGGGAGAGCGTATCTCTGTCTCGTTTCAGAGGAGGCTTCTGAGAATACGAAAAAGCTGTTCCGGAATATGTGTACTTACTATGAAGTCCCCTATTACGAATTTGGAAGCAAGGATGAGTTGGGACACGCGACCGGAAAGGCAATGCGAGCGTCCTTGGCAGTAGTGGATCCCGGTTTTTCCGAGGCGATCAGAAAGCAGATTGATGTGAATGGAGGCAGTGAGTGTGATGGGTAACGATATGACGAAGGATTCAGGAAAGACAAATAAAGAGGTTACAGATATTTTGCAGAATAACAGAGATGAAAAGGAAGCAGGATTAAACAGGGAGCAGGCAGCCGGAGAAAATAAGGAAGCGGCATCTACTGTGACCAAGAGAAAGGCTGTGGTTTTCCGTCCGCAGAACAGCGCCCAGAAGGGACGTCCGGGTCAGGGAAGAAATCAGGCCCAGAGCCAGAGACCGGCAAAGCCGGCAGAAGCTGAAAAGCCGGCAGCAGAGAAACCGGCAGCAGCACCAGCTCCGACAGCCGCACCGCAGGCAGAAAAACCGGCAGCAGCACCGGTCCCGACAGAAACGGTGTCAGCAGCATCGACAGAGAGCACAGCAAATCATGACGGAGGAAACCGTCAGGGCGGCTATGGAAACCGTGATGGCCAGAACCGTCAGGGCGGTTACGGAAACCGCGAGGGAGGAAACCGTCAGGGCAGCTATGGAAACCGCGAGGGAGGAAACCGTCAGGGGGGCTATGGAAACCGTGACGGCCAGAACCGTCAGGGAGGCTATGGAAACCGTGAAGGCGGAGATCGTCAGGGAAGCTATGGAAGCCGTGACGGCCAGAATCGTCAGGGCGGCTATGGGAACCGCGACGGTCAGAATCGTCAGGGAGGCTACGGAAACCGTGACGGCCAGAACCGTCAGGGAGGTTACGGAAACCGCGAGGGCGGAGACCGTCAGGGAAGCTACGGAAATCGTCAGGGAGGCTATGGAAACCGTGAGGGCGGAGATCGTCAGGGAAGCTATGGAAACCGTGACGGCCAGAATCGTCAGGGCGGCTACGGAAATCGTGACGGCCAGAATCGTCAGGGAGGCTACGGAAACCGCGACGGTCAGGGAAGCTACGGAAATCGTCAGGGAGGCTATGGAAACCGCGAGGGCGGAGATCGTCAGGGCGGTTACGGAAGCCGTGATGGCGGAAATCGTCAGGGAGGCTATGGAAACCGCGAGGGCGGTGACCGTCAGGGTAACTACGGAAGCCGTGACGGCGGAAATCGTCAGGGCGGCCGCGACGGACGCGGACTGAACATTCCGAAGCCGTCATACGACACACCGTTAGCTCAGAAACAGCAGAATACAAAGGTCAGCAAGAACGTATACAAGAAAGAGCACGATGCGAAAAAGGATCGTGACGAAGAATTAAGAGGAAAGAATTCCAAGGGCGGAAAGGGCGTTAAGGCGCCTGTAATGCAGCAGCCGAAGAAGGAGGAGGCGAAGGTAGAGGAGATCAAGACCATCGTAGTTCCGGAGGTTATCACGATCAAGGAGCTGGCTGAAAAGATGAAGCTCCAGCCCTCTGCCATCGTTAAAAAGCTGTTCTTACAGGGAACCATCGTTACCATCAACCAGGAGATCGACTTTGAAAAGGCCGAGGAGATCGCCATGGAGTACGATGTACTCTGCGAGAAGGAGAAAAAGATCGACGTGATCGAGGAGCTCCTTAAGGAGGAAGAAGAAGATCCGAAGGATATGGTACCGAGACCGCCGGTAATCTGTGTAATGGGACACGTTGACCATGGTAAGACCTCCCTTCTTGATGCGATCCGTCAGACCAATGTGACATCGCGGGAGGCGGGCGGCATCACTCAGCATATCGGTGCTTATGTGGTAGAGTGCAATGGCCAGAAGATCACCTTCCTGGATACACCGGGTCATGAGGCATTTACCGCTATGCGTATGAGAGGCGCACAGGCTACGGATATCGCAATCCTTGTTGTTGCAGCAGATGACGGCGTTATGCCCCAGACAGTCGAGGCGATCAACCACGCGAAGGCAGCCGGTGTAGAGATCATCGTTGCCGTAAACAAGATCGATAAGCCGAGCGCCAATGTAGAGCGTGTAAAGCAGGAGCTTTCCGAGTACGAGCTCATTCCGGAGGACTGGGGCGGAAGCACCATCTTCTGTCCGGTATCCGCTCATACAAAAGAGGGTATCCCGGAGCTGCTGGAAATGATCCTTTTAACCGCCGAGGTAAAGGAATTAAAGGCAAATCCGCGCCGTAAGGCAAGAGGTCTTGTGATCGAGGCCCAGCTTGATAAGGGACGCGGCCCGGTGGCAACCGTTCTTGTTCAGAAGGGTACCTTAAAGGTTGGTGATTCCATCGCAGCAGGTGCATGCTACGGTAAGGTGCGTGCCATGATGGATGATAAGGGAAATCGCGTGAAGGAGGCAGGCCCGTCTACACCGGTCGAGATCTTAGGTCTTAATGACGTACCGAATGCCGGTGAAGTATTTATGGCACTCCAGAACGAGAAAGAGGCAAGAAGCTTCGCAGAGACATTTATCGCAGAAGGAAAGAATAAGCTGATCGAGGATACAAAGGCCAAATTATCTCTGGATGATCTGTTCTCACAGATCAAGGCCGGAAACGTGAAGGAGCTTCCGATCATCGTAAAAGCGGATGTTCAGGGCTCCGTAGAGGCGGTAAAGCAGAGTCTTGTGAAGCTTTCCAACGAAGAAGTGGTTATCAAGGTGATCCACGGCGGCGTAGGTACGATCAACGAATCCGACGTTACGCTGGCGTCTGCCTCCAATGCCATCATCATCGGCTTCAATGTCCGTCCGGATGCAATGGCAAAATCCATTGCGGACCGCGAGAAGGTGGATATGCGCTTATACCGCGTGATCTATCAGGCGATCGAGGATGTAGAGGCAGCCATGAAGGGAATGCTGGATCCGGTCTACGAGGAAAAGGTCACAGGCCATGCAGTGGTACGTCAGACCTTCAAGGCCTCCGGTGTCGGAACAATCGCAGGCTCTTATGTGCTTGACGGTAAGATCAGCCGTGGCTCCAAGGCCCGCATCACCCGTGACGGAGAGCAGATCTTTGAGGGTGCTCTTTCTTCCCTGAAGCGTTTCAAGGACGATGTAAAGGAAGTAAATGCAGGCTACGAGTGTGGTCTTGTATTTGACGGCTTTAACGATCTGCAGGAGGATGACCAGATCGAGATCTATATTATGGTAGAGGTTCCGAGATAGGAGCCCCTTAGAAACAGCGATTAAAGATGGGCCGACTGACTGTGTAAACGGTCGCCGGCCTCATCTGTATTTTTCAGAGCTGTGGGTATCAGCATAGAAAAGGAGAATCATGCGTAAAAACAGTATTAAAAATACAAGAATCAACGGAGAAGTGCAGAAGGCATTGAGTGACATTATCCGTCTTGAGCTGAAGGACCCGCGGATCCATCCGATGACCAGCGTGGTACTGGCTCAGGTGACACCGGATCTTAAATATTGCAAGGCGTATATCAGTGTTCTGGCGGACGAGGAGCACGCAAAGGACACCATCAAGGGCTTAAAGAGCGCAGAGGGATATATCCGTACCCAGCTCGCGAAGAAGGTAAATCTTCGGAATACACCGGAGATCTCCTTTATCTTAGATCAGTCCATCGAATACGGCGTCCGCATGTCGAAGCTGATCGATGATGTGACAAAGGAGCTTCCGGAGGATGAAAACGAGCAGGAAGCGGAAGACGACAGGTAAGGATATCGGTCAGTAAGCGGCTGATCACGGATGGAAACAAGGAGAGGTTCCGGATGGATATTTTAAAAGAGATTTTAAAGGATAAGAAAACAGCGGTCATACTTGGCCACGTAAACCCGGATGGAGACTGTATCGGCTCCTGTCTAGGAATGTATAATTACCTGTCTGAAAACTACAGTGACCTTGAGGTGTCCGTATTTCTGGAGCCGATGGGAGTCAAATTCGGCTATCTGAAAGGCTACGATCAGGTAATTAACAGCTATGACCCGGAAAAGAGCTTTGATCTTTGTATCACGCTGGATGCCAGCGATCCGAAAAGACTGGGGGCCTTTGCTCCCTATCTTGAGAGTGCAAAAGACAGCATCTGCATCGATCACCACATTACCAATAAGGGCATGGGGAGAGTCAATGTGATCGAACCGAAGTCCAGCTCCTCCAGTGAAGTGTTGTTTGAGCTTCTGGATGAGGATAAAATAAGCTTTGCCGTGGCAGAATGTCTGTATACAGGGATCGTCCATGATACCGGCGTATTCCGATATTCCTGCACCTCCCGGCGTACCATGGAGATCGCCGGCATACTGATGGAAAAGGGGATCGATTTTCCCAAGATCATAGATGAAAGCTTTTTTATGAAGACCTATGGGCAGGCCCGCGTTCACGGTGAGGCTCTGTTAGACAGCACGCTGTTTCTGGATGGCCGCTGTATCTATACCGTGGTGACGCAGGAGGAGCTGAAGAAAAACGGCTGTACGGTAAAATCGACAGACGGAATAGCAGAACAGCTCAGATCCATCGAGGGTGTGGAATGCTCTGTGCTCATCTATGAGACCGGAAATCCGTCGGAGTATAAAGTCAGCTTAAGGACCGGCACAGATCTGGATCTTAGCCGGATCGCGGCGGCCTTTGGTGGCGGCGGTCATGTAAAGGCAGCGGGATGTACGGTGACAGGTACGATAGAGGAGATCATTTCCGGGCTTTCCGCGGAGATCACAAAGCAGTGGGATGAAATGAAAAAAGAACAGACCGGGTGTTAGAATGTACGATGGAATAATCAATGTATATAAAGAAAAGGGCTATACATCCTTTGATGTCGTAGCCAAAATGCGAGGGATCCTGGGACAGAAGAAGGTCGGTCATACAGGAACACTGGATCCTGAGGCGGAGGGCGTCCTTCCGGTCTGTGCCGGAAAAGGGACAAAGCTCTGCGACATGCTGACGGATCATGATAAAACGTATCGGGCTACCCTCCTTCTCGGGATCGATACAGATACACAGGATACAACGGGTACCGTACTTGCAAAAATAAGTACAGAGGGGCTTTCTGAGGAGGCGGTAAGAGAAGCGATCCTTTCTTTTATCGGCAATTATGACCAGATCCCGCCCATGTATTCTGCCCTCAAGGTAAATGGAAGAAAGCTCTGTGATCTGGCTCGCGAGGGGATCGTAGTAGAGCGGAAGGCACGTCCGGTAACGATCTATGACATCCGGATCGAAGAAATCTGTCTTCCGGAGGTCGTTATGACGGTTTCCTGCTCAAAGGGAACGTATATCCGTACTCTCTGCCATGATATCGGCGAGAAGCTGTCTGTGGGAGGCTGTATGAAAACACTTCTGCGGACAAAGGTAGACCGTTTTCTTATTGAGGACAGCCTGACCCTGGCAGAGCTTCAGAAACGAAAGGATGAGGGGCGTCTTTCGGAGGCCGTTCTTCCGATCGAAACTGTTTTTGCTTCCTATGGGGAGATACGTGCCGCCACGGAGGGACTGGATAAGCTGGTGAGAAACGGGAATCCGTTCCGTTATACAGAAAAAGAGGATGTTGCGGATAAAGCTGCTTTCCGTGTGTACGGAAGGGAAGGACAGTTTATCGGCGTATATGAATATTCGGAAGAAAAACGCATGTTTTATCCGAGAAAAATATTTCTAGGATGATGAGCTCTATGAGCCTTCATATTCCGGGAGGAAGCAGCATGCAGTATATTGCAGGAATTAAAAATTTCCAGATCGAGGAGCCGACGGTAGTGAGCATAGGCAAATTTGACGGTCTTCATCTGGGACATCAGAAGCTGGTAGGTGAGATGCTTCGGTGGAAGGAAAAGGGATTTAAGCTGGCAATATTTACGTTTTCCAGACCACCGATGTCCTTAGTCAAGGGGCGTCCCCAGACTATGCTTATGACAAATGCCGAGAGGAGCGAGCTTCTCTGCAAAGCCGGTGTGGATTATCTGGTCGAATATCCCTTCGATGAGGAGGTCTGCCACATGGAGCCGGAGCGCTTTGTGTCAGAAATCCTTGTGGGAAAGATGAAGGCCGGTGTCATCATTACAGGGCCAGATTGTCATTTTGGATATAAGGCGGCAGGAAACAAGGAGCTTCTTGAGGAGCTGGCGCCAAAATATAATTACAGATTTTTTGTTGTCGATAAGGCACGGGACGAGGAAGGAAAGATCATCAGCAGCACCTATGTCAGGGATATGCTTGCAGAGGGAAACATCAGAAAGGCAAACAGCCTGCTGGGGTATACCTACTATGTGACCGGAGAGGTGGAGCATGGGAATGCCATCGGGCATACAAAGCTTTATCCGACGGCAAATCTGGTGCCTCCGGAGGAAAAGCACCTTCCGAAGTTTGGTGTCTATGTGACCCATGTTACAGTGGGGGATAAGGTTTACGGGGGGCTTACCAATATCGGAAAAAAGCCGACGATCGAAGGAAAGAATCCGACGGGTGTTGAAACATATCTGTATGATTTTAGCGGAGACCTGTACGGAAAACAGATAAAAGTCGAGCTTCTGGAGTTTATCCGGCCGGAGCGTAAGTTCGCTTCGATCGATGATCTGAGACAGCAGTTGGATCATGACATTAAAAAGTGCCGTGAATATTTGACTTGATGTGGCAGCTTGGTTCATGAGCAGGCAGCAAAAGCGGATTGTGAATGGATTGTGAATGTCCGCTTTTTTCAGGAAAGGAAATTATGGAAGAAAATAGGGATGAGCTGAAACAGAATCAGGAAATGCGGCGCGGCAGAAGCCGCAGGATGATGACGGAGCCCAAAACGAAAAAAAATCTCCGTAAGTTCATTGCTGCAGCGGCTGTGCTTGTGGTTTTAGGGGCAGCAGGGGGAACAGGGTATTACTTTACGGAATCGGGAAAGTATGAGACCTCCTTTTTCCCAAATACGGTCGTCAATGGAATCGATGTTTCGGGAAAGAGCGTCGATGAGGCGAAGGCCGAGATCGAAAAGGGGCTTCTCAACTATACCCTTACGGTCGCTGCCAGAGAAACAGAGGATGAGGCCATTACCAGAGAGGAGATCGGGCTTCATACAGAATTTGACGGAAGCCTTGAAAAGCTTTTGGAGGAGCAGGAGCCCGGGCAATGGATCCGGCATATCCGCTCCGTTTCCTCTCATCAGATCGACACGATGCTGGTTTATGATGAGGAAAAGCTTTCCGAACGGATAAGAGCCTTAAAATGTATGGATAAAACGAATATGCGTGAGCCGGAAAATGCAGCGATCTCCGAGTATGATGCGGCAAATAAGTGTTACACCATACTTCCTGCAAAGCAGGGGACAGAGCTTATCGGGGAGAATGTTAAGCAGGCGGTAAAGAATGCGGTTGAAGGTCTTGCAGAAAATATCGATCTCGATGCGGAGGGCTGCTATACAAAGCCTTCTGTGGAGGAATCCGATGAGAGCCTTCTGGCGGCACTTTCCGAGATGAACCGTTATGTGAGCGCTTCCGTTACATACACCTTTGGAGATGAAAATGAGATCCTTGATGGCAGTGTGATCCATACTTGGCTTGGCATGGAAGGCAGCCGTCCGGTGCTTGATGAGAGTCTTGCCGCTTCTTATGTAAAAGAGCTGGCAGGAAAGAGAGATACAGCTTATCGGGAGAAGACCCTTAAAACATCTTACGGCCCGGTCGTGACGATCACAAAAGGAAACTATGGCTGGAGGATCGATCAGAAAAAGGAAACAGAGGAGCTTCTCGCCATCGTAAGGGCGGGAGAGCAGAAGACAAGAGAGCCGGAATATCTGCAGAAGGCTGCGAGCCACGGAGCAAATGATTACGGTGATACTTATGTGGAGATCAATCTGACGGCCCAGCATATCTACTTTTATAAGGATGGGAAGCTTCTTGTGGAGTCAGATTTTGTGTCGGGAAATGAGGCACGCGGCTGGGCAACACCCGCCGGTGCGTATCCGTTAACCTACAAGCAGAGGAATGCAGTTCTGCGGGGCGTGGGGTATGCGACACCGGTATCCTACTGGATGCCCTTTAACGGGGGGATCGGCCTCCATGACGCATCCTGGAGAGGAAGCTTCGGAGGAAGCATCTATAAGACCGGTGGTTCTCATGGCTGCATCAACCTGCCGCCAAAGACAGCAAAAACGATCTTTGAGAATATCAAAGCCGGAGATCCGGTTCTTTGCTATCACTTAAGCGGAACGGAATCCAAAAAGAGCAGCCGGGCAGAGTCAACAAAGCAGGAGCCGACGACGGCAGCCCCGGAAACAACCGCTCCCACAGAAACACCGCAAACCACCGCACCGGCGGAAACCGTTCCGGAAACAAAGCCGGATAAGCCTGCTTCCGGGGCGGTTGGGCCCGGAGCAGAAAATATACCGACAGAAACAAGTCCGCAGGAAACACCGGCCTCTCCGATCGAGACAAGACCGGTTGGCCCGGGCGCATCGGCTCCCTCCGGCGGTGATAAAGAAGGAATCGGCCCGGGCTTTGATACACCGGCGCCGGACGGGACAGAGGCCCCCGTTGGGCCGGGCTATGAGCCGTAGGATACCTTGCATCTAACGTCCGAACAGCCTTGCCGCGTCCATCAGGGCCTGCATATTGCAGGCCGGAGTATTGACCGGCATCTGACAGCCGGAGGTAAGAATATAGCCGTGGGCCGAGCCACGCCCCTTTTCGATGCAGTCCTTTGCCGAGTGCAGGACATCCTGAGGCGTACCGTAGCGCATGACCTCTACAGGAGGAACATTTCCCTGTATGCACATGTGAGGGCCGAGGACAGCCTTTGCTTCCGCGAGGTCTTCCACGTTATCCAGACCGAAGGTACCGATGCCTGTAGTATTTAAAAGATCCCAGAGTCCTCGGCTCGTGCCGCAGATATGCAGGCCGCAGCCACGGCCCTGGGATTTTATATAATCAACATTTTTCTGAAAGTAGGGAAGGGAAAACTCCCTGTACTGTTCGACGCTGATCAAGGCAGTAGAGCTCACGGGATCCGCAAAACCGATGCCGACCTCCAGATCAATGAGCCGTTTGATATAGCGGTTGTTGTTTTCAACGATGACCTCCATGAGCTGTTTGATCTTTTCCGGTTTTTTGATCATGCCCATGAGAAGGTATTCGGTGCCGAGCACCATCGCGGCGATCGTGAAGGGGCCTGTGACAGTTCCACTTACAGGAACCTGACTGCCAAGCTTTTTCTTTACCATTTTAAGGCCGTCAAGAATAATAGGAAGCCGTCCGTCCTTTTCCACATCCACCAGACGGGCTTCATCTATGGTCTTTAAGGTCAGGGCAGGTTTTTTTAACTGGGCAATATTGTCCGGTGAATATTTGATCTCCGATCCCATTGCCTCTGCCATACCCCGGAGGGTGGTAGAGAGGCCCACGCCGTCTGAATGGAAATTTGCAAACAGCCATTCCTCCAGCTGACACATTTTTTCGGAGGAGTGGTAATACTCATCAATGGGGATCCCCAGCATGGGAGCCATAGTCTCTCCTGTATCAAGGCAGCAGGGGATACGATCGATCTCTTTTCCGGCATCAAAAAGACGGCTCCGCTCTATGGGGGTCAGCTCATCCTTCGGTATTTCAAGTCCGTGAAGGTATTGTTCTATCATGACAGGATTCCTTTCAGCTCTTTCATTTTTCTCACAGCGGAGGCTGCATCAACAGTGTAAGCGTCAGCACCGATCTCGTCGGCAAATTTCTGAGAAACGGGGCCGCCTCCGATCATTACCTTATACTTATCCCTGATATTTCTTTCTTTTAAATGGTCGATGACCGTCTTCATGCCGGGCATGGTGGTGGTCATCAGAGTGGAGAGGCAGATAAAATCACAATGCTCTTTTTCTGCCGTATCGATAAAACGATCCAAAGGAACGTCCCGGCCCAGATCGATGACCTCAAAGCCGGCGGATTCCGACATGATCTTCACCAGATTCTTTCCGATATCGTGGGTATCCCCTTCTACAACACCGATGACGAGGCGGATCCGTTCTTTGTTTTCTTCTTTTTTGATGTGGGGCCGTAAAATATCAAGACCTGCGTTTAACGCGAAGGAGGCGGTAAGCACCTCAGGGAGGAAATATTCCCCTTCTTCATAAAGGGTGCCGACCCGATCCATGCCCGGGATCAGACCGCAGTTAATGGTCTCGGCGGCATCGATACCCTGACGGAGCGACTGCTCACATAATTCTTCTACGGCTTCGTCTTCCATTTCAACCACATTGTCACTGATCTGTTGGAAAAGATCTTCTTTATTCATGTTTATTCTCCTTTGCTTTTATCGGAAATGCCATACATTGTGCAAATATCTGTTCATATCCCTTTGTGGTCACAAGATCGATGTGGTCGATCTGCTTTGCAAGATGCTCCATTTTTCTTCGTTCTTTTTCAGATAAAAGAGCCATAACGGCGCCGGTTTTTGAGGTATTTCCCGCATACAGGATACGGTCGGAGAGACACTCCGGAAGCAGGCCGATGCCGGTCAGGGAGGAGACCGGAAGATGGCTGCCGAATTGTCCGGCAACGATGACAAGATCGAGCTCCTCCATGGATATCCCCGCTTCCCTGAGCAGAACGGTGAAGCCGGAAAGGATCGCTCCCTTTGCCAGCTGTACCTGACGGATATCCTCCTGGGTGACGGAAATTTCCGGCGTGCCGCAAAGAACAGCCTTCCTTCGTGAGCCGTCCGGGATCAAAAGCCTTGGCTCCGGTTGGAGCTCACATGATACAAAAGCACCTGTCTTTTTTATATATCCGCCTTTTATAAGCTCACGCACGGAGGCTAAGATCCCGCTTCCGCAAAGACCGGAGGGCGGTGCATCGCCGATGGTATTTAACATGACGGTGCGGTCGATCAGAACATCCTCCACGGCACCCTCGGCAGCCCGCATCCCGCAGCTGATGTTCATTCCCTCCAGAGCAGGTCCCGCGGCACAGGAGCATCCGAGGATCCGTCCGCCATGTGTCAGAAGGATCTCTCCGTTTGTACCGATATCGATAAAAAGAACGGTTCTTGTCTCCTCAAACAGACGGCAGGCAGTGGCGCCGGCGGTGATATCTCCTCCAAGATAGGCAGAGATCTGCGGAAGACAGTAAAGGAGAGTATCTTTCCCGGCCTTCAAGCCGAGTGCTGCGGCTGAAACTGTTTTCGCCTCCGTAAAGACCGGCTGATAGGGAGAGCGACCGAGAGTCTCTGCATTTATTCCAAGCAACATGTGTGTCATACAGCAGTTGGCAGCAACGGAGATCCTTAGGATCTGCTCCGGAGAGATACCGGACTCATTACACAGCCGGGAGATCAGGAGGTTCATGCAGCCGATTACGGCTGACTGAAGATCTGCCACAGCTTTTGCGCCATGCTCCATTTCGTAGCTGATACGGGTCAAAACGTCCTGCCCGTATATTTTCTGAGGGTTGATGTCCGATGCGGAGAAAAGCTCTTTTCCGCTTTTCAGATCCATCAGGGAGAGGGCGATCGTTGTGGTTCCGATATCGGCTGCGATCCCAAAGCCCTTTAGAGGATCCCGGTCAAATTCCGGGAGGAGGCCTCCGGTAAGGATCCGGTGGCCGGATTCCTTTTTGGAAAGCCGTATCGAGCAGTCTCCAAGTACCTTTGTCATACAGGAAAGACGTACTCCCCGTTTGATTTCTTCTTTGCCAAGGAGCCGCAGCTCATCCGGCGTGATCTCGGAGACAGTTCCGGAGAGGACGGTAACACGGCATTTTCCGCACAGCCCGCGCCCACCGCAGGGACTTTCGGAAAAAGCGTTCCCGGAGAGCAGGGCATTCAGCAGAATACAGCCGGAGCGGCAGGCAAAGGAGCCGCCGCCTTCTATATTAATTGTCGGCATGATAAACCTCTTTCATATATTTTAAGATCGCCTGTTCATTTTTTAGGGGGGTCTTCATTCCGAGCCCACAGGCCGGGGCAACGATGTCCACACCGTTTTTCAGGCAGTGCTTTGTCAGCTCGCAGATCTTTTCCGTATCACTAAATTCCAAACTGTAGGTGCTTATATTTCCCATAATGACATGGGAGGGAAGCTGTTCTCTGGCCTGCCTCATGGAGACCACGGCATCGAAGCTTAAAGCGTGACTGCGGATCTTTGCCGCCTCCTCATAGACCGGATCCATGTGGCCGCAGATATGGACGATCGTTCCGGCATTTGCTTCACGAAAAGCGTCTGTGAGCCGGTTAAGGCATGGGACGGCAAATTCTTCAAAATAACGCGGGCCTAAGATCTCACCGGTGCCGCTGGGGTCGGAGATCGCAATACAGTCTGCTCCGGCCCGGATCTGAGCCAGTCCGTAACGCAGAAGCTCACCAGTGACAAAATCCAGAAATGTATGGGCTTCCTCCTTCTTTTTCCGCAGCTCACGGTAAAACACCATAGGCTCGATCAGGGAGGAGGCGGTGCTGATGGGCCCTGTCAGGTTGCCGATAACGGGAAGCGTAGGACAAGTACTTTTTAAGATCGACAACGCCTCAAGGACAGTGCGGCATCTGCCTCTTGTCAGGTCAAGTGGAGTGAGATTTGGATATTCGCTGACTGAGCGGATCACATAGCCCGTTACCCTGGGCTCGATGGTGCTGCTTCCCAGATCACAGGGAGCTCCCATTCCTTCGGCTTCGACAGTCATGCAGAAGGGAACGCCGACATTTTCAAAGCAGCCGGTCTCATAGACGGTTTTTGCCAGAGCAGCCATCTGTCCGGCATCCTTATGGGCATCGGGAAGCCGGATGCCGCAGGCCTCCATAATGTCCGAGGTTACCATATTCATCATTCCGCCGGGACAGATGCAGGCAGGGCGGTCGGCGTGTCCTTTTTTTAGGATCGTTAAAAGGCGTTCTTTTTCTGTCATGTCGTCTCCTTTAATATAAGCTCATGAAATTCAGTGGATGGATATTGAAGCTTCGGGCAGGAGCTGCCGCCAAAGCGTATGTCTCCCCGCAGCTGTAGGGCGGCTTCGCTGTAGGGGATGGCTTCATTAAACAGATGGATTTTCCATGAAGCCAGCCCGGAAGACGTCAGGGAGAGGGCCGTTTTCGGGCAGAGAAGGAAAAGCGTGCTTCTGTCTAAGAGATGGTCAGCCGCTCTAAGAAAGGGCAGAGTGAACTCCCTTGCCACCATTCCGGAGAGTCTGGGGCCGAGAAGGGAGGGGGCTCCGATAGGGTCAGAGAAGCTCAGGATCCCGGCGCCGGCAGCCTCTGCAAGCCGCATAAGCTCCAACAGCTCCTTTCCGATACGGTTTAATATGGTAAATAGCTGCTCGGGCTGCTTTAAAAGAGAACGGAGCAGAACCTCGGAGGGGATCAGACAGTCTAAGATCGTGAGAGGGCCTGAGACCTGAAAGAGGACATTTTCTCCATAGGCCCTTAGAAGATGGCAGGCCTCCAGAGTTTCCCGGATCCGCGTTACCGTAAGATCAAGAGAGGGAAGCTCATAGATCAGCTCATTTAGTGTTAAAAAGCGTGCTTTTTTAGGCCGGGAAGCGGAAAGTGCATTTCCCGTTTGGATATCCGCACCGTAGCCCTCAGCCTCCAGTGTATGACAGAAGGGCAGCAGGCAGTAGGAGGAAGCACTCCTTTTTCGTACCCACAGGGCGGCATCTGCCATTTTATCGGCATTTTGATAGAGCTTAATATAATCGCTGCCGGATCCTTCCGGCATCTCCTTCAGTACCTGTAAAAATGTGTCATTACCGCAGGGCGGTTCAGAAAATCGTGTCATCATGAAGACTCCTTTATATATAGAAAATCATAGCATTATCTATCAAAAAAGTCTAATTGAAAAAAACTATCGGGATCAGTTTTCATGATATTTTTATTGACAAAACGGAAAAAATGGATTATATTCATAACGTGTGTTTAATACGCCGGCACCCGGTCAACGGACAACTCCGACCGAGACTTAGTGTACGGTGAGAATTAATTTATTTAAGGAGGAAATCAAAATGATTTCAAAGGAAAAGAAAGCAGCTATCATCGCTGAGTACGGCAGAAAAGAAGGAGATACAGGTTCACCGGAGGTTCAGATCGCAATTCTTACAGCAAGAATCGCTGAGCTCACTGAGCATTTAAAGACAAACCCGAAGGATCATCACTCCAGACGTGGTCTGCTTATGATGGTAGGTCAGAGACGTGGTCTTCTTGCATACCTTAAGAAAACAGATCTGGAAGGATACCGTGCTCTTATCGAGAAGTTAGGCATCAGAAAGTAATTACAAAGCTTAAGGGTGGGGCAGCAGCTTGTTCCCACCCTTATATTTTATGTGCCTGAGGCTGTAAAATTAATGGCGGAAGAAACATCCGAGACCGCTAAAGGGTACATGAGCAGATCGTGTACGGTTTAGTAGTTTCGGCTTCTTCTGCTGGTATTAAACAATAAGAAAAGGAGACGAAACCATGTTTAAGAGTTTTTCTATGGAGCTTGCCGGACGTACTCTTACTGTTGAAGTAGGACGTGTGGCAAAACAGGCAAACGGTGCAGCATTAATGCACTATGGCGATACAGTTGTTCTTTCTACCGCAACTGCATCGGATAAGCCGAGAGACGGGATCGATTTCTTCCCGTTAAGTGTAGAGTACGAAGAAAAATTATACGCAGTAGGAAAGATCCCGGGCGGATTCACAAAGAGAGAGGGAAAGGCTTCCGAGAATGCGATCCTTACCTCCCGTGTTATCGACCGTCCGATGCGTCCGCTGTTCCCGAAGGATTACAGAAACGATGTTACACTGGACAACATCGTTATGTCTGTTGATCAGGAATGCAGCCCGGAGCTTACCGCAATGCTCGGTTCCGCTATCGCAACCTGCATTTCCGATATCCCCTTTGATGGCCCGTGTGCAACAACACAGGTCGGCATGATCGATGGTGAATTTATCATCAACCCGACTGCTGCACAGAAGAAGGTATCTGATCTCGCATTAACCGTTGCCTCCACAAGAGAAAAGGTTATCATGATCGAGGCCGGTGCCAACGAAGTATTAGAGCAGACGATGATCAATGCGATCTTTAAGGCTCACGAGGTAAACCAGGAGATTATCCGCTTTATCGACAGGATCGTTGCTGAGTGCGGAAAAGAAAAGCATACCTACGAGAGCTGTGCGATCCCGGAGGAGCTTTTTGCAGCAATTATGGACATCGTTCCGCCCCAGGAGATGGAAGAAGCTGTATTTACAGACGAAAAGCAGAAGCGGGAGGAAAATATCCGTGCGATCACAGAGCGCCTGGAGGAGGCCTTTGCAGAGAACGAGGAGTGGCTCCCGCTTATCGGAGATGCTGTTTACCAGTATCAGAAGAAGACAGTCAGAAAGATGATTTTAAAGGATCACAAGCGTCCGGATGGCCGCCGTATCGACGAGATCCGTCCGTTAGCAGCGGAGATCGATATTTTACCGCGCGTTCACGGCTCCGGCATGTTTACCCGCGGACAGACCCAGATCTTAAACGCATGTACTCTGGCACCGCTTTCCGAGGCACAGCGTCTTGACGGTCTGGATGAGAATGAAACAACAAAGAGATATATGCACCACTACAATTTCCCGTCCTTCTCTGTAGGTGAGACAAAGCCCTCCAGAGGCCCGGGACGCCGTGAGATCGGTCATGGAGCCCTTGCTGAGCGTGCTCTTGTTCCGGTACTTCCGAGCGAGGAAGAATTCCCGTATGCGATCCGTACCGTATCCGAGACAATGGAATCCAATGGTTCCACATCTCAGGCAAGTATCTGTGCATCCTCTTTATCCTTAATGGCAGCAGGTGTTCCGATCAAGTCTATGGTAGCCGGCATCTCCTGCGGTCTGGTAACAGGTGCAACAGATGATGATTATCTTGTGCTTACCGATATCCAGGGACTGGAAGACTTCTTCGGCGATATGGACTTTAAGGTAGGCGGCACTCATAAGGGTATTACTGCGATCCAGATGGATATCAAGATCCACGGACTGACCCGCCCGATCATCGAGGAGGCGATCAGACGCTGCCGTGAAGCCCGTGTATACATTATGGACAACATCATGGCTCCGGTAATCTCCGAGCCGAGAAAAGAGCTGTCCAAGTATGCTCCGAAGATCTCCCAGATCATGATCGATCCGGCAAAGATCGGTGATGTAGTCGGCAAGCAGGGTAAGGTCATCAACGGAATCATTGCAGAAACAGGCGTAAAGATCGATATTACAGATGATGGTGCAGTCAACGTTTGCGGCACAGATCAGGAAATGATCGACCGTGCGATCTCCATCATTAAGAACATTGTTACCGACGTGGAAGCAGGAATGATCTTTACCGGAAAGGTCGTAAGGATCATGGAGTTTGGCGCATTTGTAGAGCTGGCGCCGAATAAGGATGGTATGGTTCACATCTCCAAGCTGTCGGACAAGCGTGTGGCAAAGGTTGAAGACGTTGTCAATATCGGTGACGAGGTTACGGTAAGAGTCACAGAGGTAGATCGCATGGGCAGGATCAATCTGACCATGAGACCGGAGGATATGACTGCTGATCTGGATAAGCTGACACAGCCGCAGCGCCGCGAGGAGAGAAGGGATCGTGGTGACCGTAGAGATGGTGACCGCAGAGACCGTTCCGACAGACGGGAGCGTTCAGATAAGAAAGAGAAAAAAGAAGACAACGAATAATCTGTCCTGACAGATCGTTGCGTATCATAAAAAAGAGTATTACCTCGTGGGGGTAGGAAATCCTAATGGAGATCCTGCACACCGCCCGGGGCGATACTCTTTTTTAAATCCGCTTTACATGGTGATAATCTCACCGAGAACCTTGATAAAGAAGATAACAAGAACCACCATCATCAAGGGCTTGACAAATCTGGCGCCGCCCTTATCGAAGCATTTGCTTCCGAGATAATTTCCGGCAATACTGAAGATTCCTGCAGCGAGGCCGATCAGGAAGATGACCTTTCCATTCAAAAGATAAACAGTAAGGGCTGCTACATTGGTGGTCAGATTGATCGCCTTTGTGATGCCGTTTGCTTCCTTTAAATTCATGTGGGCTGCACCGGTAAGAAGGAGGATCAGAAAGGTTCCTGTTCCGGGGCCGTAAAAGCCATCATAGATACCGAGAAAAAAGGCAGTCAAAGCACTGAAAAGGATCGTTTTATGGAGAGGGAAGGCTTCCTTTTCTCCGATAAAGGGCTTGCCGAAGGTAAGATAAAGAGCAGTACATGGGAGAACCACAAGGATTAGACGTTTAAAATAGTAGTCATCCAGATGCAGGGCCAGATTTGCACCGAGGGAGGAACCGATCAGTGCGGTTATAATACAGAAGAATGCGTTTTTCCATGCGATATATCCATTTTTTGCATAGCGGACAGTCGTGAGGAGAGTCCCCATTCCGGAGCTGAGCTTGTTTGTTCCGATCGCAAAGTGTACGGGAAAGCCGGCGATCATGTAAGCCGGGAGAGAGATCAGACCGCCGCCTCCGGCCACTGCATCAACAAAGCCGGCAAGAAATACGAGGGGGCAGACGATCAGAAAGTGTATCAGGTGTAATTCCATGGTGTTATTTCTCCTTTGGTGTAGTGTTTACCTCAGTCGAGAATCGAGAAGGTTCAGACTGAGATAAATTCCCTGATAATATAGCACAGGCAGGAAAAAAATGCAATAAAATGAAGATTTGAGGTACCTTCTGAAATAGCTTCAACCTATAACCAGATATGCTCTTTCAATATTAGACTATAGGTGCGTAGCGTGATATTATGATTTCAGGTTCAAGAGATACTACAGACATCAGGAGGGACGCAATATGGCAGATATCAGAGATTCTAAAAACTGGAGCTTTGAAACAAAACAGCTCCATATCGGACAGGAACAGGCAGACCCGGTGACAGACGCAAGAGCCGTCCCGATCTACGCGACAACATCGTATGTATTTCATAATTCTCAGCACGCAGCAGACCGTTTCGGACTTAAGGATGCAGGCAATATTTACGGCAGATTGACAAACCCTACAGAGGATGTGTTTGAACAGAGGATCGCCTCGCTGGAAGGCGGAACAGCTGCTCTGGCTGTCGCATCCGGAGCTGCTGCCATCGCTTACACATTTCAGGCTCTGGCAAAGGCCGGGGAACACATTGTGGCATCTAAGACGATCTATGGCGGAACATATAACTACCTTGCCCATACATTCCCATTAAATAACGGAGTGACGACAACCTTCGTGGATCCCTTTGAGGAAGGCTCCTTTGAAGCGGCAATCCGGGAAAATACAAAGGCGATCTTTGTGGAAACCCTCGGAAACCCCAACTCCAATCTGGTGGATCTTGAAAAATTAGCAAAGCTTGCTCATGCTCACGGGATCCCGCTGGTTGTGGACTCCACCTTCGCAACCCCCTATCTGATCCGTCCCATCGAGTACGGAGCGGATATCGTTGTTCATTCGGCTACAAAGTTTATTGGAGGCCATGGCACTGCGATCGGAGGTGTCATTATCGACGGCGGCTCCTTTGACTGGAAGGCATCCGGAAAATATCCGTGGATCTCGGAGCCGAATCCCAGCTATCACGGTGTTTCCTTTGCAGATGCGGCCGGAAAGGCAGCCTTTGTGACCTATATCCGTGCGGTGATCTTAAGAGATACAGGTGCAACCCTTTCCCCATTCCATGCATTTTTATTCCTTCAGGGCCTTGAAACCTTGTCCCTGCGGGTGGAGCGTCATGTGGAAAACGCATTAAAGATCGTGGATTATCTGGCTCATCATCCGCAGGTGGAGGCGGTTCATCACCCGTCACTGGAAACGGAGCCCACTCATGAGCTCTATAAGAAGTATCTCCCCAACGGCGGCGGCTCCATCTTTACCTTCGAGATCAAGGGGGATGCAAAAACAGCACAGAAATTTATTGATAATCTGGCGATTTTTTCCCTGCTTGCCAATGTGGCGGATGTAAAATCTCTTGTGATCCATCCGGCAACAACGACCCATAGCCAGTGTACGGAGGCGGAGCTTGAGGAGCAGGGGATCAAGCCGAATACGATCCGTCTTTCTATCGGAATCGAAAAGGCGGAGGATCTGATCGCAGCGCTGGATGCAGCATTTAAGGCGGTCAGGTAGCTTAAGGTAAAATTTGTCTCAGTGGAAGTTCGACTTGAAAAACAGAGCACTCTTTTATAGGGTGCTCTTTTTACTCTATAGGAAAGAAAATCTGACAAAAACAGTTTAATTGGTTGCCATTTGAACAAAATTTACTTATAATGGAAGCTGGATTGATAAAAGAAAGGAAGTGAACACATAATGGAAGGTCGAAGTAGAAAGACGGAGGCAGATGCCCACCCTGAACCTGTGGCAATAGATGTAATGGTGTGCTGCCATTATGTGTATTGCCGTAATCGGTTTTCCGGCTGAACGTGTCAGGATCGATTCTGATTCTTTCTTGACCGGTCTGCCTCCATGCTGGAAAAGGTCAGTGCTGCTGACCTCGGAATAAAATATCCGATCTTATGTAGATAAGACCCGGATTAGTATGGAGGAAATGAATAATGTCAAATGAATTTATGGAAGCTGTGGATACAGAAAGACTCCTCACTCTTGCAGAGGAGAAAAAGTATCGACAGCTCAAAACAGAGCTTTTAGAGCTGAATGAGGTGGACATCGCTTCCTTTATCGAGGAGCTGGATTCAGAGCGTACCGTGATCGTGTTCCGGATGCTTCCTAAGGCGCTGGCTACCGATGTTTTTGCAGAGCTTCCTGTTGAAAAGCAGAAGCATATTATCAACAGCATCACAGATAAGGAGCTTTCCGAAATCGTAGAGGAGCTTTATCTCGATGATGCCGTCGATATGTTAGAGGAGCTTCCTGCGACAGTGGTACGCCGTGTTCTGAAAAATACCACACCGGATACAAGAAAGCTTATCAACCAGTTTTTAAAATATCCGGAAAACAGTGCCGGCAGTATCATGACAGCCGAATATGTCGGTTTAAAAAAGAATATGACGGTGGAGCAGTGCTTTGCCTATATCCGGCATCACGGAGTAGATTCCGAGACGATCTATACCTGCTATGTGATGGATGAGAAACGTCAGTTAGACGGCGTCGTGACAGTTAAGGATCTTCTGATGAATCCTTACGAAACGAGAGTCGGAGACATCATGGACACCCATGTGATCAAGGTCACGACGACCGAGGATCAGGAAGCCGTCGTCGAAATGATGAACAAGTACAATCTCATCTGTATTCCTGTCGTTGACAGTGAGGACAGACTGGTCGGTATCATCACTGTCGATGATGTCATGGATGTCATGGAGGAGGAGGCAACAGAGGACTTCGAGAAGATGGCCGCTATGCTGCCGAGTGAAAAGCCGTACCTGAAAACAGGAGTATTCCAGCTGGCAAAGAACAGGATCCCATGGCTTTTGATCCTGATGCTCTCCAGCACCATTACGGGCGGTATCCTTGTCAAGTATGAAAACGCCTTTAACGCGATCCCCCTTCTTGTAAGCTTTATCCCGATGTTAATGGATACAGGAGGAAACTGCGGCAGCCAGTCAAGTACCATGATAATCCGTGGTATGGCAGTCGGTGAGATCGATCCGGCCGATATTATTAAGGTTCTCTGGAAAGAAATGCGGGTCGGAATGGTCGTAGGATTTGTTCTGGCAGTCGTCAACTTCGCCCGCCTTATGATCCAGTATCCGGGAAATACGATGATCTGCCTTACCGTTGTACTCAGCGTATTCTGTACCGTGATCGTTGCCAAGGCGATCGGCTGTTCTCTGCCGATCGGCGCAAAGGTCTTAAAGCTCGACCCGGCGATCATGGCATCTCCCATGATCACGACCATCGTGGATGCGGTAAGCCTGATGGTTTATTTTAACCTTGCCTGCCATCTGCTGGATATGACAGTATAAAAACATACAACAATATAAAAATAAAAAGATTCGAGGAGAATTTGTAATGACAAAAGTTAGAACAAGATTTGCACCGAGCCCTACAGGACGGATGCATGTGGGAAATTTAAGAACAGCTCTTTATACGTACCTGATCGCAAAGCATGAGGGCGGCGATTTTATCCTCCGCATCGAGGATACGGATCAGGAGCGTCTTGTCGAGGGTGCTGTGGATATCATCTACCGCACTCTGGAAAAGACAGGTCTAATCCATGATGAAGGCCCGGATAAGGATGGCGGATACGGCCCGTATGTTCAGAGTGAACGCCAGAAGGCCGGAATCTACATGGAATATGCGAAAAAGCTGGTGGAAAAAGGAGAGGCATACTACTGCTTCTGTACCCAGGAGCGTCTGGATTCTCTTAAGAAAACAGTAAACGGTGAGGAGATCATGGTTTATGACAAACACTGTCTGAACCTTTCCAAAGAGGAGGTAGAAGCAAACTTAAAGGCAGGAATGCCCTTTGTTATCCGTCAGAACAACCCGCGTGAAGGAACGACTACCTTCCATGACGATATCTATGGTGATATTACGGTAGACAATTCTGAGCTGGACGATATGGTATTGATCAAATCAGACGGCTTCCCGACATATAACTTTGCAAACGTAGTGGACGATCACCTCATGGGGATCACACACGTTGTCAGAGGAAATGAGTATCTGTCCTCCTCTCCGAAATATAATCGTCTTTACGATGCCTTCGGCTGGGAGATCCCGGTGTATGTGCATTGTCCGACGATCACAAATGAGGAGCATAAAAAGCTGAGCAAGAGAAGCGGCCATTCCTCCTTTGAGGATCTGATCGAGCAGGGCTTCCTTACAGAGGCAGTTGTAAACTTTGTTGCCCTTCTCGGATGGTCTCCGGCCAGCAATCAGGAATTCTTTACGCTGGAGGAGCTGGTAAAGGAATTTGATTACCACAACATGAGCAAATCTCCGGCAGTTTTCGACATGACAAAGCTCCGCTGGATGAACGGCGAATATATGAAGAAGATGGATTTTGACAGCTTCTATGAGCTTGCAAAGCCCTATCTGGAGGAGGTCATCAAAAAGCCCCTGGATTTAAAGAAGATCGCTGCAATGGTCAAGACAAGAATCGAGGTATTCCCGGATATCGCACCGCAGATCGATTTCTTTGAAGCACTTCCGGAATATGATCCGGAGATGTATGTTCATAAGAAGATGAAAACAACGAAGGAAACAGCTCTTGAAACATTAAAGGATGTCCTTCCGATCCTTGAAGCTCAGGAGGATTATTCCAACGATGCACTGTATGCAGCTCTCTCCGGATATGTGACGGAAAAGGGCGTAAAGACAGGCTTTGTTATGTGGCCGATCCGTACTGCTGTTTCCGGAAAGCAGATGACTCCGGCGGGAGCAACAGAGATCATGGAGGTACTCGGAAAAGAGGAATCTCTTAACAGGATCCGCAAGGGGATCGAGCTTCTTGAAAATGGAATTTAATGATGCACAGAAAACCGCACTTTCCCACAGAGACGGGCCGATGATGGTCTTAGCCGGTCCCGGTTCAGGAAAGACGACGGTGATCACACACAGGATAAAAAGATTGCTGGAGCAGGGCGTAAGCCCCTCCGGCATTCTTGTTATAACCTTTACGAAAGCGGCTGCCAGAGAAATGAAGGAGCGCTTTTTTTCGTTGATGAAGCAGGAAGGGGAAAATTCCGAAAGAGTATCTGAGGCGGAGGCGGTGAGCTTCGGAACATTCCATGCCGTCTTTTATCATATCCTCCGGCTTGCCTATGGATTTTCCGGCAATAACATTATCAGCGAGGAAGATAAAAAGAAATATTTTAAGGATTTTATCGAAGCCTCCGGGCTGGATGTGGAGGACACAGGAGAATTTATCGCAGCACTGATCAATGAGATCAGCTATGTAAAAGGGAACCGGATCGATTCGGCCTGCTATTACTCCGGAAACTGTCCGGAGGAGTGGTTTAAAAAGCTGTATGCCGGTTACGAGGATATGCTGAGGGATAAGGGAAAGCTGGATTTTGATGATATGCTGGTCTTATGCTATGAGCTTTTTTCGGAACGCCGGGATATTTTATCTGCATGGCAGAAAAAATACAAATACATACTGGTGGATGAATTTCAGGATATCAACCGGCTTCAGTACGAGATCGTCAAGATGCTGGCCCTCCCGGAAAATAATCTTTTTATCGTCGGTGATGACGATCAGTCGATCTACCGTTTTCGCGGTGCAAGGCCGGAGATCATGCTGGGCTTTGAAAAGGACTTTCCCGGAGCCAAAAGAGTGCTGCTGGCAGAAAACTACCGTTCCACAAGAGATATCGTAGAGACCTCGCTGCGCCTTATTTCCCACAACAAAGTCCGCTTTGAAAAGAAGCTGCTCCCGACGCACGGCGCCGGAAGGCCGGTAGATATCAACGTCTATAAAAATCCGGTGGAGGAGGCGGAAGCCATAGCCAGAAGGATCCGGCAGTATGAACAGGCAGGTTATCCATATACGGATATGTCTGTCTTATTCCGTACCGGCATCAGCTCGGGACTTTTGGCGGAAAAGCTGATGGAGTACAATATCCCGTTTATTATGAGGGATGTGATCCCAAATTTCTACAGCCATTGGATCGCAAAGGATATGCTTTCTTATTTAGAGCTCGGAAACGGCGGAAGGAAGCGGAGCGATTTCTTTCGGATCATGAACCGCCCGAAGCGTTATCTGAGCCGGGATGCCTTTGAGACACCGGAGGTATCCCTTGAGGCAGTCAGAGCCTATTACCGGGATCGTGACTGGATGGATGAAAGACTTTGTGATTTGGAGACACATCTGCGTATCATCGGGCGTCTGAAGCCGGCAGCGGCCATCAATTATATCCGCAGATCGGTAGGGTACGACGGATATTTAAAAGAATATGCGGAATTTCGCCGTCTGAAACCGGAGGAGCTTTATGAGGTCGCGGACAGGCTGATGGAAAGTGCTTCCGGTTTTTCCGGTCTGGAGGAATGGAAGGAGCATATCCGTCAGTATGAGGAGACACTGAAGGATCGGCGCGAGGATGTGGCCGGGGTCACTCTTTCTACCATGCACAGCGCAAAGGGGTTGGAATACAGGATCGTGTTTATCGCCGATGTCAATGAAGGGGTCATCCCCCATCACAAGGCCGGGCTTCCGGCTGATATCGAGGAGGAACGGCGGCTGTTTTATGTTGCCTTGACACGGGCGAAGGAGCGCCTTCATCTCTGTGCGGTCAGGGAAAGATATCACAGGGATCAGGAATTATCCCGTTTTATCGGGGAGTGCCGCATGAAAAAGCCGGTTAAGGAAGAACGGAGGAATATATAATATGGGTCTGATCCACATTTACTGCGGAGACGGAAAAGGTAAGACAAGTGCGGCGATCGGCCTCGCAGTCCGTGCTGCGGGCAGAGGAAGGAAGATCGTCATTGCCCGTTTCTTAAAGACGGAGGATTCCGGGGAAGTGGAGATATTAAAGAAGCTCCCTGAGATCACTCTGATCCCGTGTGAGCAGCAATTCGGTTTTTTTTCGTCGATGGATCCGGAGACAAGAAAAAAGGCGGCTTTATGGAATGACACATTGTTTGATCGGGCAGTCAGTCTTTCTGAAACAGCAGATATGCTGATACTGGATGAGATAATGGCCGCAGTCGCGCATGATCTGGTGAAGGAGGAAAAGGTGCTGCAGTTTTTAAAGCACCGGCCGGAACAGCTGGAGGTCGTTATGACGGGAAGATCCCCTTCGCCGGCTTTTCTTGAGCTGGCAGATTATGTATCTGAGATCTGTAAGCGGAAGCATCCTTTTGATAAAGGAATTTCTGCAAGAATAGGAATTGAGTATTGATTTTTTTAGCATTTACTGGTATGCTGATTACAGATAATGAACGAAACAGTTATCTGATCAATTTGAAACAGGAAAGGAAATACCATGGCAAACGAAAAGAATGCAAACGGACTCGGAAACAGAGAGGACGCAAACGAGGAAGAAATGACAGTGACTCTCACACTGGATGACGGATCTGAACTGGAGTGTGTAGTCCTTACAATCTTCGAGGCCGGTGATAAAGAATATATTGCACTGCTTCCGCTGGATGGACAGGAAGCGGAGGACGGCGAGGTTTACTTATACCGTTACTCCGAAGATGAAAACGGTACTCCGGATCTTGAGAATATCGTAAGCGATGAGGAGTATGAGATCGTTGCAGATGCATTTGACGAGCTTCTGGATACAGAAGAATTTGACGAGCTGGTCAGCGCGGAAGAACTCGAAGAATAATTTTTGTGTAACAATGTGTGGGCTATTTTATACGGAAAAGTAAAAACAGGCTCCGGGAATTTATTCCCGGGGCCTGATCCGTTTTTAGGTGAATTTTTACGTGAAGTCTGCTATACATTGAAACGGAAAAGAACAACGTCTCCGTCCTTGATCACGTATTCCTTGCCCTCAATCCGGACAAGTCCTTTTTCTTTTGCGGCTGTATAGGAGCCGCAGTCCAGCAGATCCTTGTAATTTACGACCTCAGCCTTGATAAAGCCGCGCTCGAAATCAGAATGGATCTTTCCGGCAGCCTGGGGAGCCTTTGTACCGATCTTAATTGTCCAAGCACGAGTTTCCTTTTCTCCTGCGGTCAGATAGCTGTGGAGACCGAGAATGCGGTAGCTGGCGGCAATGAGCTTGTCCAGTCCGGATTCTGTAAGTCCGAGAGCTTCTAAAAATTCTTTCTTTTCATCATCATCCAGCTCTGCGATCTCCTGCTCGATCTGAGCACAGATCACAAACACTTCACAGTCATTTTCTGCGGCAAATTTCTTTACAGACTGAACATAAGGGTTGTTTGCACCGTCATCGGCAAGATCTTCTTCGCTGACGTTGGCAGCAAAAATTACCGGCTTCCAAGTGAGAAGATTTAAAGAGTTGATAAAGGCAAGGGTATCCTCATCGTCACAGACAAAGCTTCGTGCCAGATTTCCTTCTTCAAGATGTGCCTTCATCGCCTTGGTGATCTCTAACTCCTTAGCGATCGCCTTGTTATTGGCAGCACCGCGGCTTCCTTTTGCGATCCTCCGATCGAGGATTTCGATGTCGGAGAAGATCAGCTCCAGATTGATGGTTTCGATATCACGGAGCGGATCAACACTTCCGTCAACGTGGATCACATTCGGATCATCAAAGCAGCGGACAACGTGGACAATGGCATCCACCTCACGGATATTGGATAAGAACTGGTTTCCGAGTCCCTCACCCTTTGATGCACCTTTTACAAGGCCGGCAATGTCAACAAATTCGACAACGGCCGGGGTGATCTTTTCCGAGTTATACAGATCGGAAAGAAGCTTTAAACGGAAGTCGGGAACAGGAACAACGCCCACGTTCGGGTCGATGGTACAGAAGGGGTAGTTGGCGGATTCTGCACCGGCCTTTGTCAGGGAGTTAAATAATGTACTTTTGCCTACGTTTGGCAGGCCTACGATACCTAATTTCATATATATTAAATCTCCTTTAGTTTGATATGAGCTTCATCGCATAGCTTATACAGATGAGTGTTATAGGAAACGTGAGTTCATCACGACACTCTACTCTAACATAAAAACGTTATTATTTCAATAGATTCCGGCGCTTTTGGTGCGCAGCAAAACATAAATTTGATATTCTTAATTCGATAAATTCCTCAAAAGCCATGCGTTTTACCAGTTACTTCGTTCCGACATATAGAACAAAAATTACTGCATCCTGCCGCTTCACGGATAGAAAGCAGCATTTCATGATTAATAGGCAGGGACATTGCCTATTGGTTCTTTAATATCCATAGGTCATCAGTTTCCATTGCCCACCTTCAGAACGAGCTAACCACCATTGCCAATCCGTATATTCTTCATCTGGGTTGAATCCGCTGCCACCATTTAACGGAGAATGGAAGTTACTCTTAAGCATAATACATTGTGTAAAAGTTTCTTTTACATCAGTCGCTTTTCCTATTTCGTTCATCCATGCAATATTGGATTCGCTGCATTCCTCATCGGTTGAATATGAAATACTGTGTAGCTCACATCCATCCCAAGTGCTGAATTCCTTTTTAATCAATTCTATCGCTGCATCTATTTCCGCTTTCGTATAAATGGACGAAGTTCCATAATCAAGATACTCTGCACTTTCTTCCTTTTTCGTTTCTTCTGCTTCAAAGAGTGCGAAACCGGAATTGTATTTTACATACAATTTTTGCGGTTCTGACGGTTTCCAGTAAATTTCCTGACCTACATTTAAGTGGGTTCCATAGAAATCTTCTGTGGGAAATTCCAAATTATTCACAAAAGTCACCTGACCTAAAAGCTCCCAGCTCTCCTCTTTTGGAAGATCAAAGCCGGTGGCATTATATAGATACAGAGTACCGTCATAAAAAAGAGAGGATCGTTGTACTTCTTCGGAAGCATAACCTGTAGGAGTAAGAACGCTTGATTCTGGCACCGCCTTTTGCGCAGTTTGACAGCCGACCAAAAGCAAGCAGGAAAGACCTAAAGTCATAAATAATTTTTTGCTCATCATAGTACCGCCTTTCTGCTTTTTTGTTCCAAAACAATATGCCTGTTATTATTATAAAGGAGCAGTTATTAGGAAATTCCTCCATGGGCATATCCGTTGGGCGGTCATGCCGGTGTTTTCCTATTTTATGCCCACAAGCTCCCACAGGATAGAAACATAAAGCTTCAATCCGATCAAAAGAGAACGTTCGTCAATATCAAAACGGTTGTTATGATGCGGAGCCGCGATATCAGAGCCGATGCACATATAGGCGGCCAGTCCCTTATGGCTCTGCACCTTCTCCATCAGGTAAGTGGCATCCTCAGAGCCGGAGAAACCGCCCGTCGGAACATAGTGGGTGATCTCGGGGATCCTTTCGGCAGCCTTACGGATCACAGGCTCCAGGGCGGCGTCGCTGTCCGCGCTGGAAGCACTTCCCATTACCTCCGTCTTTACTGTGCAGCCAAACATTTTTGCGGCGCCCTCCATGCTGTCCATGGCACGGCCGTAAACCGTGCGTTCGATCTGGGTGGTTTCTCCGCGGGTCTCAAGGCGAAGGTATGCTTTATCGGCCACTACATTTCGTCCTGTGCCGCCATTTATGGTGCCCACATTGATCCGGGCGGCGCCCCGGGAATCCTGGCAGGCGGTGTGCATGCCCAAGGTGGCAGCACAGGCGGCAAGGATCGCATTTTTTCCGTCCTGAGGGGAAGCTCCGGCGTGGGCGGAGAGACCGGTAAATTCAGCATCGATCTTTGTTGTGGATAAAAAGCCGTGAGAGAGTGCTAAGAGCTCGCCTGTTTTCCAGCCCATTCCGAGGTGACTGCTGATAAAGATATCGACATCGTCGAGAATCCCGCTTTCTGCAACTGCCTGAGCACCGCGGACGCCCTCCTCTGCTGGTTGGAAAATAATCTTAATGGTTCCTTTCAACGAGTCACGGATCTCATTGAGGGCAAGGCAGAGGGTGAGGCCTAAAGAAGCATGCCCGTCGTGACCGCAGGCATGCATGCAGCCGGGATTTTCAGAGGCAAAGCCTTTTGATACCGGGAGGCGGTCAGGATCCATCGCTTCACTGACGTCATTGCAGTCAATATCAAAACGGACGGCAACCGTGGGGCCGTTTTGATTAGTGCGGATAATGGCACATGCACCGGTCCGTCCCTTCATCCTTTTGATTATTTCCGGATCGGCTCCCTGTGCGAGGGCACGATCCTCGGCTTCCTTTTGCTTTTTTTCCTCTGGATAGGCCCAAAGGTAATCCGGATTTAGGATCTCATGACCGTATTTTACGGAAATCCCATTTTCCTCAAGGGTGTGGATAATGGAAGCAGTAGTATAGAATTCCTTCCAGCCTGATTCCGGGTGTCTGTGGAAGGCCCTTCTCTGGCCGATCATCGATTTTTCATATTTGTTCAGTTCTTCCAGATAAGTAAGAATGTTCATGGTGATTCCTCCCTGTATTTTCATATAATGATATCGGGGTAAAGCGGACATTCGCAATCCGCTTCGCTACTTGCTCATGAACGCAGTCGCTTCGCGATCTGTCAGTGGGAGCTTTCAACTCCCACTGACATAAGCATCCCCCCTCACCCGCCGCTTAGTGCTCCGCGCACTTGAAGCGGGGGAATGCTTATCTGCGTTCAAAAACAATCCTACCCAATATTCGCATATTGTAGGATCATCATCCTACTTTTATGCTCAGTATAAAAGGAATAGTATAAAAATGCAAGGGCTTTACTCTGTCGAATCAGGGCGAGTCCTGTCATGCGAATTTATTTGCTTTTTGTAGTATTTCGGAGTAAAATAGGATTCACAAACGATTAAAGGAGTGTGGGCATGACAGAAGGAACTGATTTAATCTTTGTGCATCTTGGTATTTCTGTAACGCATATGGTTAAGAGTTTTTCGCTGTTCGGAGTATCGTTTGCGTATTACGGTCTGATCATTGGGATCGGCATGATCGCCGGTCTTCTGGTGGCTCAGTCCGACGCGAAACGGCGAGGGCAGGATCCCGAGATGTATGTGGATTTTATGATCTATGGTATTATTTTTGCAATTCTCGGAGCACGTATTTATTATGTAATATTCCAGTGGGGATATTATAAAGATCATTTATCAGAGATTGTTAATCTGAGAAAAGGCGGATTGGCGATTTACGGCGGCATCATAGCGTCTGTGATCACCCTGCTTGTGTTTACAAAAAAGCGGGGCATCTCATTTTTGTCCATGGCAGACAGCTGCTGCTTGGGACTTGTCACCGGCCAGATCATCGGACGGTGGGGTAATTTTGTAAATTGTGAGGCATTCGGCGGATATACAGACAATCTGTTTGCCATGCGTATCAAACGAAGCATTGTAAATGAAAGTATGATATCTCAGGATGTGCTGGATCATCTGATTACGGAAAACGGGATACAGTATATTCAGGTTCATCCGACCTTTCTTTATGAATCCTTATGGAATCTTGGTCTTCTTTTGTTTATGCTCTGGTATCGGAAAAGAAAAAAATTTACAGGAGAAATGTTGTTGATCTATCTTACCGGTTATGGAATCGGACGAGCATGGATCGAGGGGCTGCGTACAGACCAGCTCCTGATTCCGGGAACGAGCCTGGCAGTTTCGCAGCTCCTTTCTGTTGCGCTTGCTGTTATTTCCGTGTTTGTCCTTTTACGATGCAGAAGGAAGGCAATTGGAAGTAAGGAGGAATAACGAGGCATGAACGGACAAAATGAACATAAAAGGAGGCTGGCAGAACGGATCGAGGAGGCCAGAAGGGTACTCAACAACAGTATCGACCGCAAAGAGGCTTATGATATCGTTTATAAGCACAGTGTAGAGCTGGATCGATTGATCGCGGCATATCTCGCCGTCGGAAATTAATATTTAGTGGAAAATGGCCGGAAAATGGCCGAATGACCCGCATCTTTGTATTCTGAAAACGGAATACGAAGATACGGGTCATTTTTATCGTGCGCCCGGCGGTACTCCGACTGAGATAAACTCCGGGAGGATGCACAGTGATTCTGTATGGAATAAAAGATCAATGTTTACGAAAAAGTGCCAGCGACAGTCTCCACAAAGGAAGGAGATAAAGAAAGAAGGCAAAAAAGATACTGGAAAGTGGGGCACCTGCCGAGGACAGCGGAGCGCCTCCGGCTATAGACCAGGGGATCAATGCCGCAACGACCACCGCGGAGTCTTCAAGGTCGATCGCAAAATTCTCGAAATCCGGGTTCGTGCTTTCACAGAGCTGGTCTGTCAGCATGACGGCGAGGGTCTGATTGCAGGCAACGGCCGCCGCCAGCATGGAGGCGAGGAGCGTTGCACCGTAGGCGGTGATCCTGTGGCTAAGCCTTTGGATGGACTCCTGCAGCTGATTTAAAAGACCTGTCTTTTTAAAGATACCGGAATAAGCGGAGGAAAGACATACAATGGCAGTTACCCGGAGCATGGAGGTGATCCCTCCGCCGTTTATCATGGCTGCGACAGCGGCTCGCTGGGAATGATATCCAAAAACGGATACGTTTACCAGCTGAGAAGGAGAAGCGCCCTGAAGAAAACAGCATACAGGGATGGCGGTGAGAATACTTGCCAGCATCGTAAGCCTCACATTGACTCTGGCGGCAGCCAGAAAAAGGATTACGGCTGCCGGGATCAGGGCGATCGGAGAAAGCTGAAATTCCTGACCGAAAAGCTGATAGAGGTCGATGGTGGTGTCCTCATGGGAGGTAAATATACCAATTATCAGATACAGCAGGCAGGTCATTGTAAACGGAATGACGGCAGTTCTGAACATGCGCCGGATATTACTAAAAATATCGGTTTGGGTCAGCTCTGCCACTAAAAGCGCACTCGTGGAAACAGGAGAGCAGCGATCACCGAAAAAGACTCCGGATAAAACAGCGCCTCCCACCAGAAGTATGGGAATGTTCATGGCTGCCGCCATCGTGGTACAGATCACACCCATGGTAGCGGCTGTTCCGAAGGCAGTTCCCGTCAGAAAAGAAACGGCGCAATTTAAAAGAAAGGCCATCAGCAAAAACAGAGAAGGCTGAAACAGAGAGGCTGCATAGCATATAATGGCAGGGATCGTTCCGGCGTTTCGCCAGAGGGCGGTAAGGATCCCAATCAAAATAAATGTGATCAGGATATTTCGTGCCGTGCGGATCCCGTCCAGACACATGACAGCCAGCTCTTTCGCGGAAAATCCTTTGCTTTTTCCGTACACAAGAAAGATAAAAAGCCCGATCGTCAGGGCATATAATATGGAGTATCCGGAGAAGACGCAGACAAGCAGGCAGATACAGAATAAAAGAATGGTGAACGACATTGGGACATTGCCTCCTTTGGTGCAATTAATATAAGGAAAGGATATCACAGGTGCAGATGCTTGTAAAGCAGACATCATAATGAATCATATAGATGATTATAGAAAGAAAAGAGGAATTTTCCCTTGATATTTTACTCTGAATGTAATAAGATTAAGGTGGAAGTGGAGCAAAATGGGGCAAAGTGGTAAAAAGTGGAGTAAAATCAGCTTACCATGGAGCCTGATAGGACAGGAGTAGAGAATGTTCATCGGAGAGTACAGCCATATAATCGATGCTAAAGGCCGTCTGATCGTGCCTTCCAAGTTCCGTGAACAGCTGGGCGACGAGTTCGTTGTGACAAAGGGACTGGATGGGTGTCTTTTTGTGTACGAAAATTCCGAGTGGAGCTCCTTTGAAGAAAAGCTTCATGCACTTCCGCTTACAAATGCCAATGCCAGAAAATTTACGAGATTCTTTCTGGCCGGAGCCTGTGCCTGCGAAGTGGACAGGCAGGGGCGTATTCTGCTCCCCGCAGTATTACGAGAATTTGCCCATCTGGAAAAGGATGTGGTGCTGGTGGGAGTCGGAAGCCGGATCGAGATCTGGGATAAGGCCCTGTGGGCAGAAAAGAATGTCTATGATGATATGGAAGAAATCGCAGAGAATATGGAAGGGCTTGGTATATGATATTTGAACACAAATCAGTCCTCCTCTATGAAACCGTGGACAGCCTGAATATCAGACCGGACGGGATCTATGTGGATGGAACCTTAGGCGGAGGCGGACATGCCTTTGAGGTATTAAAAAGACTGGGGCCGGAGGGAAGACTGATCGGGATCGATCAGGATGCTGACGCGATCCGTGCAGCTACTGAACGTCTGGAACAATTTAAAGATAAGGTTACGATTGTCCGGAGCAATTACCGGAATATCCGCGAAGTCTTCTCGGAGCTTGGAATCGAGAAGGTGGACGGGATCTATCTGGATCTCGGCGTATCCTCGTACCAGCTGGATACGGCAGAGAGAGGGTTTACCTATCGTGAGAATGCACCGCTTGACATGCGGATGGACCAGAGAAATGAGAAAACGGCTGCGGATATTGTAAATGATTACAGTGAGATGGAGCTTTACCGGATCATCCGCGACTACGGAGAAGACCGGTTTGCAAAAAACATTGCAAAGCATATCGTTAAGGCAAGAGCAGTACAGAGAATCGAAACAACAGACCAGCTGGTAGAGATCATAAAGGCCGCAATTCCGGCCAAAATACGTGCAGAGGGCGGGCATCCTGCCAAGCGCACATTTCAGGCCATCAGGATCGAGCTGAATCATGAGCTGGAGGTGCTCAACGACTCCATCGACACCATGATCGATCTTTTAAAGCCCGGCGGACGCCTCTCAATTATTACCTTCCATTCTCTTGAGGATCGGATCGTGAAGACAAGATTCCGCACAAATGAAAACCCGTGTATCTGCCCGCCGGATTTCCCGGTGTGTGTGTGCGGGAAAAAGAGCAAGGGACAGGTGATCACCAGAAAGCCTATTGTTCCCACGGATGACGAGCTGGAAGAAAATAAGCGTTCCAAGAGCTCGAAGCTTCGAGTGTTTGAGCATGCATAAAATGCACGCAGAAAGGAAGTGATAGTATGGCAGCAAAAAGCAGAAATAATATGGCAAAAGCAGAGTATGTGATCGGAACTGCGGCAGTAAAGCGTGAGCCACAGGTCCGTCAGGTAACCCATGACCGGAGCCATACTGTTACCGTAAGAAGAAACAGAGAGAAAGCACTTTCGATGAATCCGCTGTTTGTGATCGCCCTTACGATCGCAGTGGTTTTCACCCTGTATCTGTGTACCGGATATCTGAAGCTTCAGTCTTCTCTTACCGCAAGACTTCACCGTATCGAGGCCTTAGAGGAATCCATCGAGCAGCTGAAGGCAGACAATGACGCTCTGGAGACAAAGATCAATACGTCCGTCGATCTGGATCATGTATACAAGGTCGCGACAGAAGAACTGGGAATGGTTTACGCAAATAAAAATCAGGTTCGGCTGTATAACAAGACGGAAAGCGAGTATGTCAGACAGTATGAAGATGTCCCGGAACGGTAAAAAAAAGAAAATATTTACGAAAGATATGCAAGGAAAGCTGGCGTTTGCGGTTCTCGTGATCACGCTGGCTTTGTTTGCACTTGTGATAGTTTTATATAACCAGATAAAGGAAAAAAATGAGGAGTATACCCGTATTGTGCTGAAGCAGCACTCCTCCTACGACAGCCGTACGCTGGCTTACCGGCGCGGAGATATCGTAGACAGGAACGGAACATACCTCGCCACCAGTGAACGGGTCTATAATCTGATTTTAGATCCAAACCAGATCAGCAAGGATTCCGAAAAATATCTTGAACCGACGGTATCTGCCCTCTGCGAGGTCTTCGGCTACGACAGGCAGGAGGTTTTAAATGCCTTTAACTCAAATCCGGATTCCTATTATGTAAAATATGCGACTCAGCTTTCTGTCGAGGATAAAGAGGCTTTTGAGACAAAAAAAAGCGAAATGAACAAGCAGTATTCGGATGAAGGTAAAAAGCTCCGGGTGAAGGGAGTCTGGTTTGAGGAGGAATACCGCAGGTTTTATCCTTACGGCTCCTTAGCCTGCAATGTGGTCGGTTTTTCTTTTGATAAGGGAAAGCAGGGCAGCGGCGGCATTGAGCAGTATTATAACGATGATCTCATCGGTACGGATGGACGCGAATACGGCTATCTGGATAACGAATCCAATATGGAACGTGTGATAAAGCCGGCTGAAAACGGAAATACCATCGTTTCGACGATCGATGCAAATATCCAGAAGATCGCCGAAAAGTATATTGATGAGTGGATGAACGGAATCGGAAGCCAAACGGCGGCAGTGCTCATTATGAACCCCAATAACGGAGAGATTCTTGCCATGGCCTCCAACCGTAAATTTGATCTGAACGATCCGCGAAACTTAAATGTTATGTATTCGCAGGAGGAGATCGATTCCATGACGGAAGCGGAAAAGACAGATGCATGGAATAAAATGTGGAGAAATTTCTGCATCAGCGACAGCTTTGAACCGGGTTCTCCCGCAAAGCCCCTGACGGTGGCCTCCTGTCTTGAGGAAGGCGTGATAAGCCCTCAGGAAACCTTCGTTTGTGACGGCGGACAGGATGTGGGCGGATACAGAATCAAATGTGTCAGCATCTATGGTCACGGGATCCTGAATGTGGAACAGTCTCTGATGAAATCCTGCAATGATGTAATGATGCAGATCTCCTCCAGACTGGGTATCCAGAAATTTATCAAATATCAGAAGCTGTTCGGCATGGGACAGAAGACCGGGATCGATCTTCCGGGTGAGGCAGATGCCTCCGCCCTTGTATTTAACGAGAATACGATGGGGCCGACAGACCTTGCATGTAACTCCTTCGGACAGACCTATAACTGCACAATGATCCAGATGGCAGCAGCCCTGTCCTCTGTTATCAACGGCGGCTCCTATTATGAACCGCATGTGGTAAAACAGATCCTCAATGATCAGGGAGCTGTTGTGAAGAAGGTAGAGCCGAAGCTGGTAAGAGAGACTGTATCCCAGAGCACCAGTGACTTTATCTGCCATGCAATGTTTGAAACGGTCGATAACGAAGAAGGTACAGGTAAGGCCGGACGGGTCGCCGGATATAAGATAGGCGGAAAGACGGGTACTGCAGAGAAGCTGCCGCGTTCGGCGAAAAATTATCTTGTTTCCTTTGCGGGCTTCGCACCCGCAGACGATCCGCAGCTTTTAGCTTACGTCGTGCTGGATACTCCTAACCTTCCGGGAAAGGAGCAGGCACACAGTACGTTTGCAACCGAGATCTTTCAGAAGATCATGGCAGAGGTCCTTCCGTATATGAACATTTTCCCGGATACCGATGTGACGGGCGGGGAGGATGAAAGCCTGACGGATCAGAGTGAGGGAATCAGCAACCAGAATCAGGGCGGACTGGATCCCGGCGAGGAAACAACTGAATCAACTGAATCGACAGAGGCTGCCACAGATGAAAGCGGGGAGACGGTTCCCCAGCAGGAGTATGACGAGGAGGAGATCCTCTATGATGATGGACTGGGACTTCCGGACAGCGTAGCGGGAGAAACCGCGCCGGAGGCCCAAAGCCTGCAGGATAACGAAAGTCAGACAGAAGCTCCATAATATAGCAGAGGTGACTGAAAATGGAAAGAAACATTGATATGCGGGAAGTTTCCGACGGAAAACTTTACGATCTGGAGGATATGGTGCGGGCAGACTGTGCGGGATGTGCAGGCTGCTCGGCCTGCTGTAAGGGGATGGGAAGCTCGATCGTGCTGGATCCTCTTGATATGCACAGGCTGGTATCCGGTACAAAAACAGATGCAAAAACGCTCTTAGCCACTGTGCTGGAGTTTAATGTCGTGGACGGCGTCATTCTTCCCAATCTGAAAATGAAAGGCTCCGATGAAAGCTGTTCCTTTCTGGACGCGGAGGGACGGTGCCGGATCCATAGCTTCCGTCCGGGTATCTGCCGTATATTTCCTTTAGGAAGACTTTATGAAAACGGCAGCTTCCGATATTTTTTGCAGGTTCACGAATGTAAGAAGGAGAGCCGGGCAAAGGAAAAGGAAAAAAAATGGATCCATACGCCGGAGGCGGCACGTTATGATGCCTATATATCAAAATGGCATTATTTTTTAAAGGAGCTTTGCCGGGTGATAAAAGAAGAAAGTGACGAACAGGCGGCAAAAAATGCCAGTATGTATGTCCTGACTATATTTTACCTTACTCCTTTTGATCCGGACAGAGAGTTCTATGGCCAGTTTGAAGCACGCCTTCAGGCAGCCTGTGACGGATTCGGCATCAGTAATTCATAAATTACCGGAAATAAAATATAATGGATAACAAGATAAGCACATGGACGTGGTTACATGGGGCCCTATCTGACAAAGCACAGAAAAAAGATCCTTTTTACGGCGGCAGCCTCCTTCCTTATGGCAGCCGTTTTGATCGTGCATCTGGCCTACCTTATGATCTTCCGGTCAGAGCATTACAGCCGGATGGCGGATGACCTCCATGAAAGGGAGCGGACGATCAAGGCGGCAAGAGGCGAGATACAGGATCGGAACGGAACCGTGATCGCTGCAAACAGGACGGTCTGTACCATATCGGTTATCCATAGCCAGCTAAAGGATCCGGACAATGTTGTGCGGATCCTTTGTAAGGAGCTTGATCTCCCGGAAAACAAGGTAAGAAAAAAAGTAGAAAAGCGATCCTCCCGCGAGATCATAAAAACAAATGTGGATAAGGCGGAGGGAGACCGGATCCGAAGCTATCGGCTTGCCGGGGTAAAGGTGGATGAGGATTATAAAAGATACTATCCCTATGGCAGTCTGGCTTCCCGGGTGCTGGGCTTTACGGGGGCAGATAATCAGGGGGTTATCGGTCTGGAGGTCATGTATGAAAAATACCTGAAGGGACAGGACGGAAAGCTCCTGACCCTTGCAGATGCCAGAGGGGTGGAGCTGTCAAACGCTGCGGAGGATCGGGTGGAGCCGGTGCCCGGAAATACCCTGACCGTGAGTCTGGATGTAAATATCCAGAAATATGCAGAGCAGGCGGCATATCAGGTAATGGAAAGAAAAGCGGCAAAGGCTGTTTCCATTATCATAATGGATCCTCAAAACGGAGAGATCTATGCGATGGTAAATGTACCTGAGTTTGATCTCAATGATCCGTTTGCCCTCCCGGAAAACTCGGCTTCTCTTAGCCCGAAGGAAAAGCAGGAATTGCTGAACCGGATGTGGAGAAACCGATGTATCAATGATACCTATGAGCCGGGTTCAACGTTTAAGATTGTCACAGCGGCGGCCGGTCTGGAGGCCGGTGTAGTATCACTGAATGACCACTTTAGCTGTCCGGGCTTTCGGATCGTTGAGGATCGGCGGATCCGATGCCATAAGGCCGGCGGTCATGGAAGCGAGACATTTTTGCAGGGGACGATGAATTCCTGTAATCCGGTCTTTATCGATGTCGGGCAGCGGCTGGGAGTAGATGGCTTTATTCATTATTTTAAGCAATTTGGCCTTATGGAAAAGACAGGCATCGACCTTCCGGGCGAAGCCGTCACCATCATGCACAGAAAAGAAGATATGGGGCTCGTTGAGCTGGCAACTGTCTCCTTTGGGCAGTCCTTTCAGATCACACCGATCCAGCTCATCACTACGGCTTCTTCTATTATTAACGGAGGAAGGCGGATCACACCTCATCTGGGGATCCGAACGGTCAGCCGGGATGGAAAAAATGTGCATGGCTTCACTTATCCGGAAAAGGCAGGGATCGTATCCGCTAAGACCGGTGAAACGATGCGCTACATTTTGGAACAGGTCGTGAGTGAGGGAAGCGGAAGACGTGCAAAGCTTCCGGAATACAGGATCGGAGGCAAGACAGCCACCTCGGAAAAGCTCCCGAGAAGCCTGAAAAAGTACATATCCTCCTTTATTGGCTTTGCCCCGGCAGATGATCCAAGGGTGATCGCTTTGATCACCATCGATGAGCCGGAAGGGGTCTACTACGGAGGAACGATCGCCGCTCCGGTGATCGCTGATATCTTCAAGACCATTCTTCCATATCTTGGAATTTGAGGGAATGGTTTTTTAGTGAATGTTACGATTGATTAATTCTGCAAAAGGACGTATACTAATTTTGAATATTTGCCTGAATACATAAGAGATAGAGGTGCAGCATGGTTAATGAAACAATACTGGCGGTGATCATCGCCTTCGCGATCAGTGCGGCGTTATGCCCTGTCGTGATCCCATTTTTACACAAATTGAAATTTGGCCAGCAGGTAAGGCAGGACGGCCCGCAGGCCCATCTGAAAAAGCAGGGGACTCCGACAATGGGCGGACTTGTGATCCTTTGCGGGATCGTTATCACATCCCTGTTTTATATCAAGGACTATCCAAAGATCATCCCGGTGCTGTTTATGACAGTCGGATTTGGGATCATCGGATTTATGGACGATTATATCAAGATCGTAATGAAGCGTTCTGAGGGATTAAACCCGAAGCAGAAGCTTGTCGGACAGATCGTGATCACCGGAATCTTTGCCTATTATCTTATGACCTCCGGTGAGGTCGGAACCACCATGCTGATCCCGTTTACCGGCGGCTTTGAACATGGATATTATCTGGATCTGGGATGGCTTTCCGTTCCGGCTCTGTTTTTTATCGTTCTCGGAACCGATAACGGGGTGAATTTCACGGATGGACTGGACGGACTTTGTACCAGCGTTACGATCCTTGTGGCCACATTTTTTACCGTTGTGGCTCTTGGAGAAAAAAGCGGTATCAGCCCGATAACCGGAGCTGTTGTAGGAAGTCTTCTTGGCTTTTTGCTGTTTAATGTATACCCGGCTAAAGTATTTATGGGAGATACAGGCTCCCTTGCACTTGGCGGCTTTGTGGCTTCCAGTGCATATATGATGCAGATGCCGATCTTTATCGCGATCGTCGGTCTGATCTATCTGGTCGAGGTATTATCGGTTATTATTCAGGTAACCTATTTTAAAAAGACCGGAGGAAAAAGGATCTTTAAGATGGCTCCGATCCACCATCATTTTGAGCTTTGCGGATGGTCGGAAACAAGAGTTGTCGCTGTCTTTTCGATTACTACGGCAATCCTTTGTCTGATTGCTTACTTAGGATTATAGGAGGAGAAACATGTCACAGAAAGTTTTAGTTGCTGGAACCGGAATCAGCGGGATCTCCGCTGCGAAGCTTCTTCTTGCTCAGGGCGGGGAAGTTGTATTATATGACGGAAATGAAAAGCTTTCCGCCGAGGAATTAAAGAAAAATTTTGAAAATGACGCGAAGGTGACCGTTGTTCTCGGTGATCTGAAGATAACGGATCTTCTTGGGGTGGAGCTCTGCGTGATCAGTCCGGGTATCTCTCTGGAGGCTCCGTTCGTGGCTGTACTCGACGAGGCAGGTATCCCGATCTGGAGTGAAATCGAGCTGGCATACCATTGTTCACGGGGAAAGCTTGCAGCGATCACAGGAACAAACGGCAAGACGACCACCACTGCTCTTACCGGTGAGATCATGAAGCATTACTGCGACAGCGTGTTTGTTGTGGGAAATATCGGTGATCCCTACACGGCCCATGCAAGGGAGACTACAGATGACTCCGTGACTGTTGCGGAGGTTTCCAGCTTCCAGCTTGAAACGATCATGGAGTTCCATCCTAACGTTTCTGCCATCACCAACATCACGCCGGATCATCTTGACCGTCACAAAACAATGGAATGCTATATTCAGGTCAAGGAAGGAATTGCCAGAAACCAGACAGAGGAAGATACCTGTGTATTAAACTATGATGATCCGCTTCTTCGCGAATTCGGCTCAACATTAAAGTGCAAGGTGGTCTACTTCAGCCGTAAGGAAAAGCTGGACAGCGGCGTGTACTTAGATGGTGACATAATCATGTATAAGCATGACAGAAAGGCAGAGCCGGTCCTCAACGTGAATGAGCTCCAGATCATAGGCGGACACAACTATGAGAACGTGATGACCGCAGTTGCCATTGCGATCCAGCTTGGCGTCCCGCTGTCTGTAATACGGGAGGCCTGCAAGGAATTTAAGGCAGTTGAACATCGTATCGAATTTGTAAGAGAACGCTTTGGCGTGACTTATTATAACGATTCCAAGGGAACAAACCCGGATGCAGCGATCCAGGCGATCCGTGCAATGCCGGGGCCGACTATCCTGATCGCAGGAGGCTATGATAAGCACTCCGAATATGATGAATGGATCGAGAGCTTTGACGGCAAGGTGCGCTATCTTGTCCTGATCGGACAGACCCGCGATAAGATCGCAGAGTGTGCAAAACGCCACGGCATTACCGATATTATGTACGCAGAGGATATGCAGGAGGCGGTGCAGGTATGTGCTTCCTACGCAAATTCCGGTGACTATGTGCTTCTCTCCCCCGCATGTGCAAGCTGGGGCATGTTTAAGAACTTTGAGGAGCGCGGACGTATCTTTAAAGAATGCGTAAACGCCCTGTAAGCGGGATTTGATTTACGAATAAATCTGAAACAGACGGGAGGGAGAACATGCAAGGAACGGCTCCAAGGCCTAAAAAGAAAAAAGTACGCCGATTTTACGATTACAGCCTTCTCTTTACGATCATATTCCTGACCGTGTTTGGTCTGATCATGATATACAGCTCCAGCTCCTATAATGCTCAGGTGCAGGATCTTCCGGCTTATTATTTTATGAAAAAACAGGGAATGATCGCCCTTGTCGGATTTGGCTTTATGCTTTTGATATCCAAGATCGATTATCATCTTTTTTCAAAATTTACCGCCCTTGCGATGCTGCTTTCCCATGTCTGTATGTTCCTTGTAAACTATACACCTCTGGGGATAGCTGTAAACGGAAAAAAACGCTGGCTCGGTGTAGGAGCTGCACGGTTCCAGCCTACCGAGATGGTCAAGATAACCATTATCCTTGTTCTTGCGGTCATGCTTACTAAGCAGGGAAAGAAGATTAATTCATTAAAAACGGCGCTGATGACAGTCGCTGTATTTCTTCCCCTTACCTTTATGGTCACAACGAACAACTTAAGCTCCGGTATCATTATCTGCGGCATCATCTTTACTATGATGTTTATTGTCTGTGACAAAAAAATGCCGTTTGCTCTTATAGCGGGCTTTGGCGGTGTGATTTATGTGACTACACCGATGTTAGTCAATTATATTGAGAAGATCGGTCTTTTACAGGATTATCAGCTGTCACGTATCCATGTGTGGATCAATCCGGAGGCATATCCTCTGGAGGGCGGTTATCAGGTTCTTCAGGGACTTTATGCGATCGGTTCAGGCGGACTTCTCGGTAAGGGACTGGGGCAGAGTATCCAGAAGCTGAGCTTTCTTCCGGAGCCGCAGAATGATATGATATTTGCGATCATCTGTGAGGAGCTTGGTCTGTTCGGAGCCGTATCGGTCATTCTGATCTTCCTGTTTATGATTTACCGTTTTCTGTTGATCGCAGGAAATGCCCCGGATCTGTTCGGAGCACTTTTAGTTGTGGGCGTAATGGCTCATATTGCAGTTCAGGTGGTTTTAAATATTGCCGTTGTTACGAATGTGATCCCGAATACAGGGATCACCCTCCCGTTTATCAGCTACGGAGGAACCTCTGTTTTGTTCCTTATGCTGGAAATGGGAATGGTGCTTAGTGTGTCAAACCAGATAAAACTGGAAAAATAAACTCAGGTCGAAAATTCGGGAACATTTCGGCCTGCTTCGGAATATGATATCCATATATTCTATTCCGGGGGGATATGTTTGTCCGAGATACAGGTACAGGGTCTTAAGAAACTGAACGGGGAGATAAGAGTTCAGGGATCAAAGAATGCAGTGCTGCCAATGATGGCAGGAGCCCTTCTGGCGTCCGGAACGACAGTGATCCATCATGTTCCGGCGATCGACGATGTGTTTACCATGATGGAGATCCTTGAGGATCTTGGCTGCATCGTTCGTTATTCATCCGGTGATCTGGAAATCGATACGACACAGGCATCCGGCTGCTGCATATCAGAAAAGTGTATGGGAAGAATGCGGTCTTCCTGCCTCCTTTTAGGACCTCTGCTCGCAAGAACAGGGGAGGCGGTCACCTATCAGCCCGGAGGCTGTGTGATCGGAAAAAGACCGGTGGATCTTCATCTTTTTGCATTAAGATCCTTAGGAGCCGAGATTATGGAAGCAGGAGGCATGATCGTAGCAAGAGCCGTAATGCTTGAAGGAGCTGAGATCCGTTTTCGATATCCAAGTGTGGGGGCAACAGAGAATGCGATCTTAGCCGCTGTGACTGCCGAAGGAACGACGATCCTGCATAATTGTGCCAGAGAGCCGGAGATTACAGAGCTCTGCCGCTTTCTTTCCTGTATGGGAGCAAGAATACGCGGAGCCGGAAAAGATAAAATAGAGATCGAGGGCGTTATCCGCTTACATCCGACAGAGATCACACTCTCCGGAGACAGGATCTGTGCAGGAACCTATCTGGCTGCGGCGATGATGGCAGGAGGAGAGGTGACGGTGACGGGAGTTTGCCCGGGAGCTTTAAGAGCGCCGATCCTGCTGCTAAGAAGGATGGGCGGAAGTGTTGAGATAAAAGAAGCGGAAAATCAGATCCGCCTGCGGGTATTTCAACGACCGGTCAGCTTTTATGTCTGCACAGGCCCGTATCCTGACTTTCCGACGGATCTTCAGTCCGTATTCCTTGCTGCGGCGTGTGTAGCAGAGGGGGAGAGCGGGATCACGGAAACGGTGTTTGAGGATAGATTCTCGGCTGCCGCTAGGATGCGGAAATTTGGAGCGGAACTCCGGTTTGAGAACAAAACTGTCGTGACACAGGGGCGTTTTCCTTTGGAATCTGCCGTTGTCAGTGCTCCTGATCTGAGAGGAGGCGCAGCCCTTGTACTGGCCGCCCTCGGAGCGGAGGGACTTTCGATCATTAATGATCGTGGACATATTACGCGTGGCTATGAGGATATCTGCCGGGATCTTTCCGGTCTCGGTGCAAATGTGAAGTGGATAAAGGAGAGTACAGAAAGAGGATGAGGAGAAGAAAAGGGTATGCGGGATACAGCGGATTCAGAAGAAGACGGAGAGGACGAAAGGCAGCAGTCATTCTTGGAGTGATCGCAGGGATAGTGATTCTTCTTGCAGTTATTGCTGCTGCAGTCCGTATCCGGGAGATCGAAGTAACAGGAAACAAGCATTATTCCGATGAACAGATCGTTGATATGCTTTTTGACGGAAAATGGTCAAGAAACTCGGCATATTGCTATTATGAGAACCGTTTCCGGGAACACAGATCTTTGCCGTTTATCGAGGATTACAAGATCAACTTTAAAAGTCCGACCAAAGTGGAGATCGTTGTCTTTGAAAAAAGCGTAGTCGGCTATGTTTCCTATATGAGCAGCTACATGTACTTTGACAAGGATGGGATCATTGTGGAGAGCTCGGATGAACAGCTTCCGGGAGTTCCGTGGATCACTGGGCTGGAATTCGGCCATATTATCCTCCATCAGCCGCTTCCGGTGGAAAATCCGGATACCTTTGGGGATATTCTGAACCTGACTCAGGTTCTCTCCGTAAATGAGGTCAGTGTGGACAAGATATATTATAGAAGCTATGCATCCGGAAGCGGGGATGTGGAGCTGTATATCGGAGAGGTTACGGTAGAGCTTGGAAGTGCGGAGAATGTCAGCGGAAAAGTGGGAGAGCTTGCCAACATACTGCCGGAGCTTACCGGACTTTCAGGAACTCTTTATCTGGATACCTATAATGAGGCAGACAGTACACCGACCTACACATTTAAGAAAAGCAGCGAGCAGACAGCAAATTAGTAGTCAAGCGGATATTCGCAATCCGCTTCGCTACGCGGCTCTACACCGAATAACTGCTCCGCAGTTGATCAGAAGGAGCTTGCACTCCTCCTGATACAAGCAAGTCCCCACCCACTGCTTATTGCTTTTCGCAATTGAAGTAGGGGACTTACTTAATTCGGTTAAATAAGTAGAAAATAATAGTTGATATTTTTATCAAAATAAAATATGATATAAGATAGATTGACCGCAGACCACGAATGTCCGCTTTACTTAGGACAAGATCCGTATAGAATATCAGGACATGAGAGCATGCAGATGTGATTATATAAAAGGAGGAAAGAATCTTGTTAGATATTAGTATAAATGAGGCAGAGAACGCTGCAAGAATTCTTGTGATCGGTGTAGGCGGCGCCGGAAATAACGCAGTAAACCGTATGGTGGACGAAAATATCCTGGGAGTAGAATTTATCGGGATCAATACAGATAAACAGGCACTTCAGTCCTGTAAGGCTCCTACTTCAATGCAGATCGGTGAGAAGCTTACAAAGGGACTGGGAGCAGGAGCTAAGCCGGAGATCGGTGAAAAGGCCGCTGAGGAGAGCCAGGAAGAACTGGCTCAGGCAATGAAGGGTGCGGATATGGTATTCGTTACCTGTGGTATGGGAGGCGGAACCGGAACCGGAGCTGCTCCTGTAATTGCAAGAATTGCCAAGGATATGGGAATCCTTACCGTCGGCGTTGTAACAAAGCCGTTCCGTTTTGAGGCAAAGCAGCGTATGAACAATGCACTGGCGGGAATTGAAAACCTTAAAAATTCCGTGGATACCCTGATCGTGATCCCGAACGACCGTCTTTTAGAGATCGTTGACAGACGGACAACCATGCCGGATGCTCTTAAGAAGGCAGATGAGGTTCTTCAGCAGGCTGTTCAGGGAATTACAGACCTGATCAATGTCCCGGGTCTGATCAATCTGGATTTCGCAGATGTCCAGACAGTTATGACAGATAAGGGTATCGCACATATCGGCATCGGAAAGGCAAAAGGCGATGATAAGGCTCTTGAGGCAGTAAAACAGGCTGTATCCAGCCCGCTCCTGGAAACAACGATCGAGGGTGCTTCTCATGTTATCATCAATATTTCCGGTGACATCAGCCTGATCGAGGCCAATGAGGCTGCAAGCTACGTTCAGGAGCTGGCGGGTGATGATGCCAATATTATCTTTGGTGCTATGTTTGATGAGAATGCCGAGGACGAGGCTACAATTACTGTAATTGCAACCGGTCTGAATGCTCATGGAGCGAATACTCCGGTCGAGCGTGCAATGAAGGACTTTACAAACTACAAGCAGAAAATGCCGACATCTGTTCCCAAACCGGTTCAGCCGGCGGCAAAGCCTGCACCTGCAGCCAGTGAAGCAGCGGCAGCTGCACCGCAGTTAAATATTCCGACGGGTTCTCAGGTATATCGTCCAGCCCAGAGAGAAACGCAGATCAATATACCGGATTTTTTAAGAAATCGCAATAAATAAATTCTAATATCGAATGGATGCTTCAGGTGCCGTATATAATGCGGCACCTGTCTTTCTATATCAATTCAAAGATCATCTTGTGACCGGATCTGACATTATTTTTCACCAATTCAATGAATATTACAATTACAGAAGAATAAGCACGGAAAATGCGATGAAAATCGGGTATTTTCCCTCATGCTTTGACAAAATCCGAAAGCAAACAAGGGTATAATTGTGTCTGTTATCTGAGACAGAGGACAAATGGGAGGAATGCTTTTGGAGTATGTGTTTTACCCGGATGTGTTCTTTCTTACCGCATTTATCCTGAACCTGCTGAGCCTGCTCCTTACCGGGATACTGGGCAGAAGGAAGGGGAAAATTAAAAGACTGGCAGCGGCCGCTCTGGCAGGCAGTGTTTGGAATCTGGTTATTTTTCTGACTCCGCTTCTGCCGCCTTTGCTGGAGCTTTTTTTCACTCTCTTTTTCGCCGGGAGCTTTATGACATCCTATGCCTTTTCACTGAAGTCATTACCGGAAATTCTCAGAGCAGACGGTCTTTTATTGCTCTCGGTCTTTTTAACCGGTGGGATATTCCTGTTTTTGCGGGAATCCGTAGCACTTTCGGAGGGAGAAACAATGGCGGTACTCCTTTTATCATCTGTCGGCGTCCTTTCCTTCCTCAAAGGAGTCGTAAAGGAAAGAGCCAGAGGAAGGGAGCGGTATTCTGTATGGCTCTATTACAGAGATAAGAAAAAGGAATTTACCGCTCTGGCAGATTCCGGAAACCGCCTTGTTGAGCCGGTTACGGGAAAGCCGGTCAGTGTGATCTCGGCGGAGGACTGCCTAGGATTTTGCGATACGCTCACATCGATCCTTTACATACCATATCGTGCAGTAGGAACAGGAAGGGGAATGCTTGCAGGAACCATTTTCGATAAAATGGAGATTTTCTGCGATGGGGCGGTTTATGAGATCGAAAGACCGATCATCGCTATCTGCAGGGAAAGACTCTCATCGGAAAATGATTTTTCTATGCTGATCCCGGAAGAATTCATAATTTCTGAAGGAACATACAGCTGCAGATCCTGACAGAGGAAAAGGAGGAGTTTCATGGTTATAAAATTATCAGTACCAAATCGCTTTAAGTTAAAAAAGGTAACGGGCTTCCGCACCGTGCTGGTGAAAAAGCAGGGAGAGATCCACTATATAGGTGGTGCAGATGTTCTTCCGGCGCCGCTTACCCAGGAGGAGGAGAGCAGGACACTGGCTTTTCTCGGAACGGAATATGAGAAAGAAGCACGATCTGCCCTGATCGAACATAACCTGCGTCTTGTTGTTTACATAGCAAAAAAATTTGACAATACGAGTGTGGGAGTGGAGGATCTGATCTCCATCGGCACGATCGGACTGATCAAAGCCATCAATACATTTGATATGGCAAAGAACATCAAGCTTGCAACCTACGCATCCAGGTGTATTGAAAATGAGATATTAATGTATCTGCGGAGAACAAGCAAGACGAAGCTGGAGGTATCCATCGATGAACCGCTTAATGTGGACTGGGACGGAAATGAGCTTCTTCTTTCCGATATTCTGGGTACGGATGAGGATGTGATCTCCAAAGGGATCGAGGACGAGATCGAAAAGGAGCTGTTGAATCATGCCATCGACCAGCTCAGCCCGAGGGAGAGAAGGATCGTGGAGCTGAGATTTGGCCTAAAACAGCCGGATGGGGCGGAGATGACGCAGAAGGAGGTGGCAGATCTTATGGGGATCTCCCAGTCATACATTTCACGGCTGGAGAAAAAGATCATGAAGCGGTTAAGAAAGGAAATTGTACGATATGAATAGGATCGTTGGAAGGCTGTAAAAAGAATGCTTAAATAACAGAAAGGAGTGCCGGTTAATAACTGAAGGACGAAGCATTCAGTTATTTCAGGCACTCCTTTAAAATGCAGCGGAATATGGATCAATTGCTGCCGTAAAGACGGGAGTAGATCATTTCGCAGAGAGCATCCACGTAGGATTGGTCGGGCAGATCGCGTCCGGTTATCAGGTAATCCTGGATCAGCTCAAACCGCTTGAGGCTCAATTCCTCATCGGAAAGTGTTTCCTCCTCCATACGGATCTGATCATCGAGATCGCTTCCGGAGTAGGTTTTAACAAACCACTGAAGGATCTCCTCCGTTTCCTTTTCTTCATCGGCTGCCTGTGTTTTTAATACCCGGGCAGATTTCTTAGAGGAGAATGCGATGAGAAAAGAACCGACAGTCATAAATATAAGAAGTCCGTCAAAGACGTATTTGGAAAATCCTGCCATAGGAAGGCGGATCACTCCTGCTAAGATAAGGATCGTGGCAGCTGCCAATGCTCCGCCGATCAGGAAAAAAGCAAAAGCGGAGGAATTCATATCTTCATAGCGCTGTTCCTTGTTGACGTAAGCCTTTGCTGCTTCCGGCTTCTGATCCTGCGTTTTATCTGATCCTTCTGTATCTTCTGCTTTCATTGGTTCTTCATACCTAAGGCGCATTTCTTCCTCTTTTTTTGCCTGCTCCGCCTGCTTCAGCGCCTCCGCAGTCTCTCTGGATTCTACAAGTGGGCCATGGCAGTCAGTGCATTCTGTAACGCCATCCACAAATTCCATATCACATTTTGGACAATACGGCATAATACCCCTTCCTTTCTGAGCAGCGGCCTCCGTTATCGGCAGTTTGACCGGGAGCGGCCCTGCTTCACTTCATTCGATTATACATGATAATCAAAAAAACGTCCACACTTTCTCCTTTTTTATGCTTCCATTTCGAGGGAAAATACGATAGAATTAGATGGCATATAGAAAAAGCCGGAAAAAGAAAGGGGCAGATTTATGAAAATTGCGGTTGTAACTGACAGCAACAGCGGAATTACACAAAAGCAGGCATCAGAAATGGGGATCTATGTTCTTCCGATGCCGTTTATGATAGATGGAGAAACCTATTTTGAGGATATTTCCTTAAGCCATGAGGAGTTTTATAATAGAATGGAGGGAAATGCTGATATATCGACATCCCAGCCCTCACCGGCGGATGTGATGAAGCTGTGGGATGAGCTCCTTGAAACATACGACCAGATCCTCCATATTCCTATGTCCAGCGGCTTGTCCGGTTCCTGCGAAACGGCAATGATGCTGGCTTCCGATGAAAAATACGAAGATAAGGTTTTTGTTGTCAACAACCAGAGGATCTCTGTGACACAGGCCCAGTCGGTAAAGGATGCCCTTATGCTGATCGAACTGGGGGCGGATGCAGGCCGCGTTAAGGAACGCCTCGAGGAAACAAAATTCGATTCGATCATTTTCGTTGCAGTAGATACGTTAAAGTATCTGAAAAAGGGCGGAAGGATCACTCCTGCTGCCGCGGCCTTAGGAACTCTTTTAAAGATCAAGCCGGTTCTGGTGATACTGGGCGAAAAGCTGGATGCCTTTGCAAAAGCGAGAACCATAAAGCAGGCCAAGGCCCTTATGCTGACGGCCATCCAGAAGGAGCTTGAAACACGCTTTGACGATCCGGAATGCAGAAGCTGCCATATCGGGATCGCACATACCCGCAACGAAGCGGAGGCAGAGGAATTCAGAAAAGAGGTACAGGAGAAATATCCGTATGCGGATATCGTGGTCGCACCTCTTTCCCTCAGCGTGTCCTGTCATATCGGACCGGGCTGTCTGGCAATTACGGCAACAAGAAAGATGGTAGAACAATATGAATACGATGAAAAAAAGGCTGAGGGAGTTTTATCATAAGCATACTCCCAGCATCCGTGTCCCAATGATGGTGTTTATGGTCCTTATCTGCATGATCCCCCTCTACATTCAGGGGCGTGTCCTTGCAAGTGCCTCAAGGCAGGATCAGATCAGCCGCAGGATCATTGACGTGCAGAACCAATGCCAGATCTTAAGCAACAAGATGTCAAGAAATGGTTACCTGACAAATTCGTCAGCAGATAATGCGGTGACAGATACGGAGCTTTCCATACTGGCTGACACGTTCAACGGAAGAATATTGATCATTAATTCAGGCTTTCGCAGCATAAAGGATACATTTTCCCTTTCGGAAGGAAAGATATGCATCGCAGACGAGATCATAAGCTGCTTCCAGGGTGAGAATACCAGCAAATACAACACGGAAAAGCATTATTTCCTTCTGACGATCCCCATCGCCGAAAATGTCCAGACACTGGAGGGGAACACTCCGGGAAAGACGGCAGGAGTAATGGTCGTTACCGCTTCCACTGAGAGTATGTTTATGCTGGAGGAGAAATTAAGGAGCAAGTCGGCCCTGTATGAGCTTATCATATTTGTGACAGTCCTGATCCTCAGCGCAGCGGCCGCAGTTGTTTTTATCCGGCCGTTTGAGTCTATCGTGTCCTCGTTAAATCGTGTGGCCGAAGGAAATCTGGATGAGGATTTTTCCGAGACATCCTGTAAAGAGACGATCAGAATGTCGGAAGCCGTAAACAAGACGCTGAAGGCGTTAAAGGCCGTCGACCAGTCGAGGCAGGAGTTTGTGTCAAACGTATCCCATGAATTAAAGACGCCCATCACATCGATCCGTGTGCTGGCAGATTCTTTGATGGGAATGGAGGATGCTCCTAAGGAATTATATCAGGAGTTTATGCAGGATATCTCCGATGAGATTGACAGGGAGAGCCAGATCATCGACGACCTTTTAACCCTCGTCCGTATGGATAAGGCCTCCGCGGAGCTTAACGTCGCACAGGTAAATATCAATGGACAGGTGGAGCTTGTTCTGAAAAGACTCCGCCCGATCGCCAGAAAACGGAACATTGAGCTGATCTTTGAGAGCATGCGTGAGGTAGTGGCGGATGTAGACGAAGTGAAATTCTCTCTTGCCCTTAACAATCTCGTAGAGAATGCGATCAAATATAATAAAGAAGACGGATGGGTCCGGGTCACGCTGGATGCCGATCATAAATTCTTTTATGTAAAGGTCTCCGATTCCGGTGTCGGTATCCCCGATGAATTGCGGGATCGGGTATTTGAGAGGTTCTATCGGGTCGATAAGGCCAGATCCAGAGAGACCGGAGGAACCGGTCTGGGGCTTGCGATCACAAAGAGTGTTATCCTCATGCATCATGGAGCCGTCCGTGTGGAGAGCAGAGAGGGTGTTGGTACGACATTTGCCGTGCGTGTCCCGCTGATCTACATCCCGTAGGAGAATGAATATGAAACAATTTAAATTATTTATTGCAGCATCTTTTCTGATCCTTGCGGGTATTTTTTGCGGAGGCTGCACAAATAAAAAAGCCGGGGACGATGTTCCGGGATATACGGTGTATTATCTGAATACGCAGGGACGGAGTCTGGTGGGAAATGAGTATAAAACCCCAGAGACGGACAAGCTCCTGCTGGTGGAGGAGCTTTTAGAGAGGATGAGAAACGTACCTTCCGATCTGGACTGCCAGAGCGCGATCCCGGTCAGAGTGGGAGATTTTACGGAGAAAATGGAGCGCAATGTCCTGTATCTTTATACAGACAGCAATTATGCACTGATGAATTCCGTGCAGGAGATCCTGTGCCGGGCTGCCCTTACAAAAACGCTGACTCAGATTGAAGGGATCGATTATCTTTGCATCTACTGTGCCGACCAGCCTCTTGTGGACAGTGCGGGAAATCCGGTCGGAATGATGAGCGCTTCCGATTTCCTCGACAGTGTCCGTGATGTCAATTCCTTTGAAAAGACAGAGCTGATCCTGTATTTTGCAAACGAAGAAGGAGACAAGCTGGTGGAGGAAAAGCGTGCGGTGATGAGAAATACGAATACCTCACTGGAAAAGCTGATTGTAGAACAGCTGATCGAGGGGCCGCAGCAGCCGGGCTGTTATCCTACACTTCCTGAAGATGTAAAGCTTCTCAATGTGACGGTAAATGAAGCAGTATGCTCGATAAATCTGGATTCCGGCTTTTTAAACAACACGTTAGAGGTGTTAGATTATATTCCGATCTATTCGATCGTAAACTCTCTGTCGGAGCTATCGACAGTGAGCCATGTTCAGATCCGTATCAACGGATCGCAGGACGCGGTGTTCCGCGATCAGATTCCTTTAAATACTCTGTTTGAACGGAATTATGAGTATATGGAGGGAGGAGAAAAGAATTAAAAGACCTTTGCTGTATATAACGGGGGGACTGGTACTTGGAGAGACAGGAGCCCATTATCTTACAGCTAAGCAGGGATTTTTTGCGCTGGCAGTCATACTGTCTGTTTTTTCCTGTGCTTTATTGACGGATATCAATGGGCGTAGAGGAAAAGACAGGAGATGGCTGGCAGCGTTTTTTAAAATCGTTCTTCTTGGAGTGTTTATCGGATTTTCCCGGATGCAGCTGGAAAAATGGACGGTAGAACGGCAGGCGGGTATGATCTGCAAAATGGAAGGAGAAACGATTTTGGTTGAGGGAACTATCGCCGAGATCCGGGAAAACGCGGGAAAGCAGAGGCTTATTCTTACGGACAGTAAATTTAAATCGAATGATGCAGGGAAAACAGGCGGCATGCTGCCGCATAGGCTTTACTGCTATTTGCCTACAGGGGAAAAATATGAGCCTGGTATGAAACTATGTGTGGAGGGAAACATAACCGGCCCGGAGCCGGCCAGAAATCCGGGAGCCTTTGATTATCGGCTGTATTGTCTTTCTCAGGGAATAAACGGTATCCTATACGGGGAAAAAGCGTATATCGTAAGCCATCCCCGCTTTTCCATCATGGAAATTCTGCAAAAAAGACGGAGAGTCTTTGCACAGTGTATCGATGAGAATGCAGAGGCAAGGGATGCCGGGCTTCTGAAGGCGATCCTTTTGGGTGACAGGACAGAGCTTGAGGAGGATACCTATGAGCTCTACAGACAAAACGGGATTGCCCACATCCTTGCGATAAGTGGTCTTCACATTTCCCTGATCGGAATGGCTCTGTGGCGGAGCTTAAGAAGCTGCGGAATAGGGTACGGGATGTCCGGAGGGATCGCGTGGGGGATTTTGCTCCTTTATGGGATCATGACCGGAGCCGCACCGTCTGTGATTCGTGCCATCGGTATGACGGGGATCCGCTTCCTTGCTGAAGCGACCGGGAGAACCTACGATCTTCCTTCGGCAGCCGCCGTAAGTGCATGTCTGCTTCTCCTTTGGAGGCCGTTTCTTTTAACCCAGGCCGCCTTCCAGCTTTCCTTTTTGGCCGTGGGAGCTGTCTACTTTCCGGGCGGTTTTCTGGTAAAGAAAACGAAAGCCGGAAATATAGCCGGAATGCTTCTTGTGAGTGGGGCGATCCAGGCAGTAACAGCGCCTGCAATCCTGTTCCATTCCTTCGAGATCCCGTTATATGGAATATGGATCAATCTTCTTGTAGTGCCGCTTATGACCGGCGTTGTGATCTCCGGAGTCCTTGGAATGTTCGCGGCCTTATTTGCATTCCCTGCAGCCGGGCTCCTCTTTGGCGGAGCCCACAATATATTCTGGATCTACGAAAGGGCCGGAAGTCTGTTTTTGAGTCTGCCCCATGCCAGACTTACATGGGGAAGGCCCGGCTTTTGGCAGATCGCAGGGGCTTACATCGGAATCCTTGCAGCTGTCTTTTTACTTACCGAAAAAAGCTCTATTTGCCGGAGCTTATCCGGAGTTGTTTTAATCGCAGCCCTCCTGATCCTGCGTCCGGTATCTCCGGATAGCCTTGTCGTGACATTCCTTGATGTGGGACAGGGGGATTGCATATTTCTTCAAAAGGGGAAAGACAGTCTTCTGGTGGATTGCGGGAGCAGTCAGAAAAAGACACCGGGAAAAGATATTCTGGTGCCGTTTTTAAAAAGCCGTGGGATAAGCCGGATCAATGCGGTGGCAGCCACACATGGGGATTCCGATCACATCAACGGCATTCGGGAGATCCTCGAACTAAAGGAGTTTAAAATAAAAGAATTGATCCTTTCGGAAGCGGGGAGAGAGGATGAGGCCAGCAGCCGTCTTGGAAAAAAAGCAGAAGAAAGTAAGATCCCTGTCCGGTATGGAAAAACGGGAGACCATTTTAACGGTATTTTAGGGCCGGATGTAGAGATTATCTGTTTATATCCGCATGAGGGGGAGATCATCCGAGAGAGAAACGATCAGTCCCTTGTATTTCTGATCCGATACGGAGAGTTTCGGCTTCTTTTAACGGGAGATCTGGAGGAGGGCGGAGAAAGAAGGCTACTGGAGGCTTCGGAGCCTGAGAGCTATAATGGAATGCTTGTAAATAAAGACACGGAAGAAGGGCTTGGGCCTGTAACCGTTCTTAAGGCAGGCCATCACGGGGCGGCCACCTCGTCCTCTATGGAATTTCTTGAAAAAATCAGTCCGAAGCTTGCTGTGCTTTCTTACGGCAGGAAAAACAGATATGGTCATCCGGCTCCGGATACGGTGGAAAGACTTCAGAGTGCGGGAGCAAGGCTTTTGGGAACAGGAGAGTATGGAGCCATAGAGCTTCGTTCGGACGGACGAGGCCTGAGGATACGAAAGTGGATCTTGCAGACAAAAGTGCCGGATAACTTGTATTTTTAAGCGTTATATAGTAATATCTAAATAAGGATCGCCTGACAGAGAGCGGGCAAAACAGCAGGTCGCGAGTATCTTTTGATAGGGGGAAGCGCAAGATGAAAAAACAGATAAAAGAGGTAATGAGCGTGCTTACCGCGGCATGTCTTGCAGTAAATACGATCGTATTCCCTTCGTTTGCCGATAATGGGAACGGAGAGAACAACACATTTGCACAGTCAGTCGAAGCGTCTGATACAACGATGCGGTCAGATATGGGCTTGGCTAACGTAAAGCTTAAAACAGCAAGCGGATCGAATGCAGAAGCAGCGGCAACGGGATCCAATGCCAAAAAGGAAACCGGGAAATCGGATGCGCCAAAGACACCGGATATGGCTGCAAAGAAGGAATTAACAGAAACGTTTACTTTTACGGAAGAAACGGTCGAATATCCGGAGCAAGAGCTGCCGGATAATGATGAGTTGCTTAACGGCTATGTGCAGCAGTTTCTCTACGGATCAGACTTCGGGATCAGCCTGTTTGGAAATTATGGAGAAGCAAAGCTTCCGGAGCGCGATAAAAAAATATATAAGCTTTTAAAGGCTGAGATCGAAAAGATCGCCAAGGGAGAAAAATCCGGTACCGGCATCGAGATCGAAAATCCGGATAAAACGAAGGGAACATGGACCTCCGCAACATCCGGAAGCCTTACAGAGGAAGATAAGAGCCTGATCCAGACATATTCTGCGATCAATACAGGGCTTATCTTAGACTGCCTTTTAGTAGACTGTCCTTACAGCCTGTACTGGTTTGACAAGACAAAAGGAATGTCTACGGAGATCCAGATGGAGGCCTCTAAAACGGGAACTACATTAACGGGACGTGTTTCAAAGTGGATCTTCAAATTTGCGGTTGCAAAGGAGTATCAGGATGGCAGCGATCAATATAAAGTAAAAACGATCTCTGATCTCGGAACAACGTTGGCGGCAGTAAAAACAAATGCAGAAAAAATCGTTGCCGGCAACAAAGCGAACAGTGATTACAAGAAGCTTTCTGCTTATAAGAAAGAGATCTGTGATCGGGTGTCTTATGATAGTGCTGCAGCTTCCAATCCGTCTATGGCCTATGGAAGTCCGTGGCAGATGCTGGATGTGTTTTCCGGAAAAACCGGTGTGAAGGTAGTCTGTGAAGGATATGCGAAGGCATTCCAGTATCTTTGCGATCTAACCTGCGGCGTGGCGGATGATCCCCTCGGAAGCACAGAGGGACTTTCCGGATTTTCGGACACGGAGCTTTCCTGCTATACCGTTACGGGGACAATGAAGAAAGATGACGGGACAGCAGAAAACCACATGTGGAATATCGTGTCCACCGGTGGAGAAAACTATCTTGTGGATGTGACAAACTGTGATTTGGGAACGATCGGAGCACCGGATAAGTTGTTTATGGTCGGCGGGACAAAGACAGGCGAAGGACAGTATAAGGTCACGATCGGTACCAATACGATCACCTATACCTTTGACGATACAACGAAGGAGCTGTATGGAAACAGTCTGGAGCTTTTTGCGACCGATTATTCACACACAGCTGCACCGGGACTTACCCTTACAACGGATAAGAGTACATCCTTCTATGGGGATGAGGTCGAGATATCCGCAGTTCTTGTAGATCCGTCCGGAGAATCGGAGGGCTCCGTTCAGTTTTATCTGGATGGGCTGGAGGATAGCCGAAGGCTCGGAGATCCTCAGCCGGTAAGCGGAGCAAAGGCAACGATCCGGCTGGATAAGAAAAGCCTTAAGGCCGGCGATCATACGGTCTATGCAAAATATACCGGAAGCGCCATAGCTACAGGAACGGAAGCCAATACGTCGATCCATGTTTTAAAGAGAGCTCTTAAGGTTGAAGCAGGTTCGTTTAAGCTCCAGAAGGTGTATGACGGAACCACGGCGGTGCCTTCCGACGCAGAGTCGGGAAGCTTAAAGGTTACATCAGATGGCGCAGAGGGGATCCTCACCGGGGATGATGTGAGTGTTAATATAAGCAGACCGCTCCCGGCTTTTCCAACGGAGAATGTCGGGACTGCCGAGGTACAGGTGGAGGTTTCGCTGGGCGGTGCCGATAGCGGAAATTATTGTCTGGAGGGGAATGCTGCATCGGTCAAGGTATATATTCCTTACACGGTCAAGGCAAAAACGATCAACACCGTGACGGTCGATGTAAACGGTTCCTACACATATACCGGAAGCCAGATCACTCCGGCAGCCGGAAACGGACTTTCTGTAAAGAAGGACGGCATCGAGATGCCGACAGGCTCTTATCTTGTAGCTTATGAGAATAACCGGAATGCCGGAACCGCATCATTGACGGTTTCTGCAGCTTCCGACAGCAATGAAAACTGGACACCGATCCGTAAGGAATTTATCATCGCTCCGGCCGTACTTACCGTTACGGCAAAGCCCAATACGATCGTTTACGGGGAACAGCCACAGGGAGCGGGAGTTACCTACAGCGGCTTTCTCGGTACCGATAAGGTAAGTAATCTGAAAGGCCGAATTTCTTATAAGTTTAATTATAAGCAGTATGATAAAGTGGGAAGCTACAGTATCACACCGAGCGGGCTTTCCGGCAGCAATTATGATATTCAATATAAGCCCGCAGTCCTTACAGTGACAGCAGCAGAGCTTACGGTAACAGCAGACAGCTTTTCCATCAAGGTGGGAGCACCGAAGCCCTCCTACACAGCAGCGGTGACCGGTCTTCAGGGAACAGATACAATGAGCGGTATCTTGTTTAAGGATACAGCGGCAGATACTTCAAAAAATGGCGTTTATACGATCACCCCTTATGGCGGAACCGTTTCGGGCGGAAATGAGAATTACACGATCCTTTACAAAAACGGAGAGCTGACGATCACTCTGACAGACGCTCTTATCGACGCAGCGATCCAGGATGCACGCAAGGCAAAGGACGGAGTTATTGCTTCTGACAAGGCCCCGAAGCGTGTTGATAAGGGAACGCGCTTTGTTCCGACCTTGACGATGCGGACACTTGAGGCGGCGATCACAAAGGCGGAAAAGGCGAAGACAACGGCAAAGACAGATGCAGAGGTAATGGAAGCAGCAAAAGAGCTGAATGAAAAGACCGCAGAATTCCGTTCCCAGATCCGTGTGGGAACCTATACGGGAAGCTCCTCCGGTGGAAGCTCCTCGGGCGGTTCTTCGGGTAGTTCCGGCGGAAGCTCCTCAGGAGGAAGCTCCTCGGGCGGTTCAAGCGGAAAGGTGACCTCCACATCCGGTGGCCCGAATAAGACCTCTGAGCCGAAGACAGAGGATCCCGGAATATTTTCTTCTGATCCGGTGAAGGGACTGGTAAACAGCATTAACGGCATTATCACAAAACCGGTGAGCGGTCAGAACGGAGTTGGCCGCAGTAATTGGCAGAAGGATGATAAAAATGCAGCAGGAGGCTGGAGATTCCGGTACGCAAACGGAAGCCTTGCAGCCGGAACAATGGTTAAGGATGCAGCCGGAGCAATGCAGGAACAGGTGCTGTGGGAGAAGATCAACGGAGCATGGTACGCATTCGGAGCAGATGCCCTCCTTAAGAGCGGCTGGGTATGGGATCATGGCGCAGCGAAATGGTACTATATCGATGCGGATTCCGGCATGAAGACGGGATGGTTCCAGAATGCCGGAGACGGAAAGTGGTATTATCTGAATCCATCCGGCGGCTATATGAAGACCGGATGGCAGTTTATCAGCGGAAAGTGGTATTACTTTAATCAGGACAGCACAAAGGGTGCAGCAGGCTCCATGCTTCAGGGACAGAAAAGCCCGGATGGCTATAATCTGTCGGCTGAGGGTGCATGGGACGGAACGAAATAAGACAGAAAAATAAAAGATAGCAGGGAATGACGATGCAGACACTGAATCAGGATCTGAAGAACAAAACATTTAAACAGATATACCTTCTATATGGGGATGAACCGTTTTTGGTCAGCAGCTATAAAAAGCGGCTGAAGGAAGCAATCGTGGGCGAGGATACGATGAACTTCAATTATTTCGAGGGAAAAAACCCGGATGTAAAGGAGATCATCAGCTTAGCAGACACTATGCCCTTCTTTTCGGAGCGTCGCCTGATCCTGATCGACGGAAGCGGATTCTTTAAAGGAGCCCAGGAGGAGCTGGGCTCCTATCTTGCCACTATGCCGGAGACCACCTGTATGATCTTCTGCGAGAGCGAGGTAGATAAGCGGGGAAAGCTTTATAAGAAGGTCAAAGAGCTTGGATATGCTGCCGAGCTTAATAAGCAGGAAAGCGGAGAGCTTATGAAATGGGCAGCCGGTATCCTCTCCCGTGACGGAAAAAAGATCACAAGACAGGTGATGGAATACTTTCTGGAGCGGACCGGGGATGATATGGAAAATATTAAGACCGAGCTGGAAAAGCTGGTATGCTATGCCATGGATCGGGAAGTGATCACGAAGGAGGATGTGGATGCCGTGGGAACCGTCCATATCACAAACCGGATCTTTGAGATGGTGGCAGCCATTGTTGCGGGAAATACCAGACGGGCTATGGAGCTTTACGAGGATCTTCTGACCTTGAAGGAGCCTCCGATGCGGATCCTTTTTCTGATCGCAAGGCAGTTCAATCAGCTTTTACAGGTCAAGGAGCTGGCCAATAAGGGCTGTGACAAAAAGACTATTGCCGCAAAAGTGAAGGTTCCTCCCTTTGCGGCAGGAAAGCTGATGACTCAGGCAAAGGCTTTTTCCCGGACGCAGATTTTGTCCTGTGTCGAAATGTGTGTGGAATCGGAGGAGGCTGTCAAGACAGGACGCTTATCGGATCGGCTGGCGGTGGAGCTCTTGATCGCAGGAAACTGCAGAAAAGTATAAAAGAACAAAAGAACAATTTCGTCTTAACTGAAAACAAGCGAAAACACGCTTCGCGAGTTTCCCCTTGTTATCGCGACAGTCGCCAAGGTCTCGCGCATGCGCGGACTTTGGCTCGTTGTTCGCGTAAATAAAAACGCTTTCCCGACACACCACACGGGAAAGCGTTTTAAATATTATGCATTATATCCAGTCTTATGATTGATTAAGCCATTGCGCTAACGGCTTTGGACAAACGGGATACTTTTCTGGAAGAAGTATTCTTATGATATACACCCTTGGAAGTAGCCTTGTCGATTTCGCTTGTAGCAGCAAGAAGTGCAGCCTGTGCAGCAGCCTTGTCACCGGCAGCAATTGCAGCGTCAACTTTCTTCACATAAGTTTTAACTTTTGATCTGATTGCTTTGTTTCTAGCAGCCTTTGTCTCAGCAACTAAAATTCTTTTCTTTGCAGATTTGATGTTAGCCAATCTGTACACCTCCATTATGATAAAAAATATTCACTGTTTGTTTTGCATCAAAGTCTGGACACGGACAGTTCAATGTAAACATACTATTGTATTCTAGCGAATTTTTATGGGCTTGTCAATACATATTTCGCGTTTTTTTGAGAAAAATAGAAACGAAATGCAGGAGTGAAATATAGAAATGAGGGAGGACGCTGATGCAGAATAAAAGAGAGCCGTTTTGTGTCTATACGGATCTGGCCGTGGAGGAAAAAGAGAGCTTTCCTGGGAATGGCGGTGAGATAAAGGGAGTATCCTTAAGAGAAAGCAAGGATGAGGCTTCAGGGATTTCTCTTACCGAGGTGATCATTAAAAATAAAGAGGGAGAAAGAAATATGGGAAAGCCCGTGGGAACGTATCTTACATTGGAAGCAGAAGGCTTAAAGGAACGGTCGGGAGACGGACATAAAGAGGTGGTTGATGAGCTTTCCCGAATGCTGAGTGCATTGCTAAAGCAAAATGGCATCTGTCCCGGCAAGGACGGCGGGATCTTGGCAGTAGGACTTGGAAATCCTGACGCTACGCCTGACTCTCTCGGTCCGCGTGTTCTTGAAAAGCTTCCGATGACACGACATTTAAATATGGAATACGGAAGGGACTTCTGCCGGGAGAACGGATATCCGATCTTAAGCGGGATCATTCCCGGCGTGATGGCCCAGAACGGTATGGAAACAGCGGAGATCCTCCGAGGCATCATTGCGGAGACCGGACCGGCTGCCGTGCTGGCCATCGATGCACTGGCGGCAAGAAGCATCCATCGTCTTGGTGTAACGATACAGCTTACGGATACGGGGATCCATCCCGGCTCCGGGGTCGGGAATCATAGAAATGGCCTGACAAGGGAAAGTCTGGGGATCCCTGTGTTTGCCATCGGAGTACCAACCGTAGTCGGTGCGGCAGCCGTGGTTCATGGTACGGTGGGTGCCATGATCGAGGCATTAAAGAAAGAGGCATGTGTAAAAAATTATGGGGACTATATGGAAAATATGGATCAGGAAGAACAGTATGAGCTGATAAGGGAGATCTTAGAACCGCAATTTGGCCCGATGTACGTAACTCCCCACAATATTGACGAGAGAGTGGAGGATCTTAGCATCACCATTTCAGAAGCGATACAGGAGGCACTCTTTCGGTGATGAAGCTGTGGGATCGAACATAAAATAGAGTGAGAAAAACAGCGGGCGTGGAAATGAGACAGAGATGGCATTACCGGATACGAAGGATCAGGGCAAAGCGTCCGCTTATTTGTGCGGCTGTGATGAGCGTGATGGTGGCTGCGGCATTTTTGCTGTTTGCAGGGAAAGGAGAAAAGTGGCTGCACATTTTATCAGATTGCAGCAGACAATATGGGATCCGGGTGGCAGAGGTGATCCTTGAGAGCTGTTTTCCGGAGATTTCGGAGAAAAAATATGCCTTTGCCATCGACAGGCAGATTCCGCTTCTGGCATGGCTTGGCGAAGTCGGTGGCACAGAAAACACAGAAGCCCCAGAGAAGCCATCCGGCAATGCTCAGAGGTCAGAAGCCTCTGCCGGAAATACCGATGGCACAGAAAACTCAGAGAAGCCATCCGGCAATGCTCAGAGGTCAGAAGCCTCTGCTGGGAATACCAGCGATACAGGAAGCGCAGAAACCCCATCCGGCGAAGATCAGGAGGAGAATAGCCTTCCTGACGATCCCGCAGGTTCAGAATATGCCTCCTCCAATCTGCAGGAGGCAGGTCATTTAGGCACCGGAGGCATTATCATGGAGAAATTAGCGGATTATGATTACGTGATGAAAAATTTTTATGAGGTTCACACGAATACAACGGCCGGCAGAGAGCTTATTGACGCAGAGAAATTCCTGAAGGCAGAGCTTATGCTGGAAAAGAATGAGGATGAACCACAGATATTGATCTACCACACCCATTCTCAGGAGGAATATGCAGATCATTTACAAAATCCGGAGGCGGTGATCACCGGTGTCGGAACATATTTACAGGAGCTTTTAACGGCGCGCGGTTATCATGTCATCCATGATACAAATGTTTATGATCTGCGGAACGGAAAGCTCGACCGGAGCAGGGCCTATACATACGCTCTTGATGGGATCAACGGGATCCTGCAGGATAATCCGTCCATCAAGGTGGTTTTGGATATCCACCGTGACGGTGTGCCGGAGGGCATGCATCTTGTAAAGGAGATAAACGGAAAACCAACGGCCCAGATCATGTTTTTTAACGGTCTCTCCCAGACGCCGGAGGGGCCGATCGAGTATCTGCCGAATCCGAACAGGGAGGCAAATCTTGCCTTCAGCTTCAGATTGCAGCTTCTGGCAAAAAGAAAATATCCGGGATTTACGAGGAAGATATACCTGAAGGGCTTAAGATACAATCAGCATGTCCGGGCGCGGACGGCACTTATCGAGGTCGGCGCCCAGACGAATACATTTGAAGAAGCGAAAAATGCGATGGAACCCCTTGCGGATATTCTGGATCAGGTGCTGAGGGGTTACGACAGGTGAAGCCGTTTTTCCCAGCTGCCCCTAAAGTAGAAATATGAGGTTAAAAGGGAACAGACGATCCAGCCGAGAGGATAACCGAAGCCTACAACGGCAGGGGTGTTGATAAACTGTGTGATCACATACAGATAGATCTGACGGAACAGGACATAAGAAAACAGCATGACGAGCATGGGTGTTTTTGAGTCTCCGGCACCGCGCAGGGATCCGGAAAAGATCTGTGTCGCACAGCAGGTAAAGGTCAGGGTGCTGTTTGTATGGATAAACAGAACACCATAGCTAATCACAGAGGGATCCTGATTAAACAGCGATACAAACTGACCTGCGGTAAACCAGAGGATCGCAGATATAGCGATGGTGATGGCGGTTGACATATAGAAGGCCGTCATGGAGCCGCGCTTGGCGCGTTTGATATCCTGAGCACCGATATTCTGGCTCACAAAGGTCGTGGCTGCCTGATTCATGCTCTGGAGAGGAAGGAAGATGAACTGATCGATCTTTGTATAGCAGCTCCAGCCTGCCATGCACGCGGAGCCGAAATAGTTTACATAAGACTGAACATAGACGTTTGAAAAGCTTGTCAGGGACTGCTGGAAGCCGGCCGGAAGTCCGATGGACAGGATCTGTCGGAACGTAGGGCGGTCAATACGGAGATCCTGCCAGACAAGATGATAGCTGCCGCCATCCAGAGTGAGAACTACAAGGACTAAAGCAGCGGAAATAAACTGGGACAGGATCGTTGCATACGCCACGCCGGCGATCCCAAGATCAAACACGATCACAAAGATAAGATCGAGTACCGTATTTAATATGCTGGAAAAGCAGAGGAATAAAAGGGGGCGTCTTGTATCTCCGACTGCCCGCAGCACCGCACTTCCCATATTGTAAATGAGAAGACCGGAGATGCCGGAAAAATAGATCCTTAAGTATTCGGATGCAGAAGGAAGAACATCCTCAGGAGTAGACATAAAACGAAGCATAAAGGGAGTAAAAAGAACACCGATTCCGGTAAAGAGGATGCTTGCGATAAATGTGACCATCATCGTTGTCTCGACGGCCAGATGAAGCTTGCGGTCATCATGGGCTCCATAGTGGCGGCTTATGACAACGGTGGCGCCGATCGAGGTGCCGGTAAAGAACATTACCATTGTGTTGATGATGCATGTTGTGGATCCAACAGCGGCCAGAGCCTCCGTGCCGACAAAATTTCCGACGACAAGACTGTCAACCGTGTTGTAAAGCTGCTGGAACAGATTCCCGATCAGGAGAGGGACCGAAAAGGATAGAAGCAGCTTCCAGATCGATCCGGTGGTCATATCCATACTTTTGGATGCTAGTTTTGGGTGAGCCATGGCAGAAACCTCCGTAGATACTTTAGATACTTTTCCGGCCGGAGCGGCCAGATGTGTTTTCTTATAGTTTAAGCTGAAAAAACAGGAATGTCAAATGGAACTTAAGGCACCCTAAAGGTGCGGCAGCAAGTCCGCCGCAGGGGGAGGAAAATACTTGCGTGGCAGGGCGAAAGATGCTATATTATAGGCTAGAATTATGAAAGAAAAGAGGAAAATACATGGCGGCTGTTGATCAGAGCAAAATCAGGAATTTTTGTATTATCGCCCATATTGACCATGGCAAGTCGACCCTTGCAGACAGGATCATTGAAAAGACAGGTCTTTTGACCAGCAGAGAGATGCAGGAGCAGGTTCTGGATAATATGGAGCTGGAGAGGGAAAGAGGCATTACGATCAAATCCCAGGCGGTGCGAACCGTATATAAAGCAAAAGATGGAAAGGAATATATCTTTAATCTGATCGATACTCCCGGCCATGTGGACTTTAACTATGAGGTGTCACGAAGTCTGGCAGCCTGTGACGGTGCGGTTCTTGTCGTCGATGCCGCCCAAGGAATCGAGGCTCAGACCCTTGCGAATGTATATCTTGCGCTGGATCATGACCTTGAGGTTTTTCCGGTCATCAACAAGATCGATCTTCCCAGTGCAGACCCTGACCGTGTAGCGGAGGAGATCGAGGATGTAATCGGCTTAGAGGCTCATGATGCCCCGCGTATCTCTGCAAAGAGCGGATTGAATGTGGAGGATGTACTGGAGGCGATCGTAGCAAAGATCCCGGCGCCCTCCGGTGATCCCAATGCTCCGCTTCAGGCTCTGATCTTTGACTCCCTCTACGACCCTTATCGCGGCGTGATCGTTTTCTGCCGTATTAAGGAAGGAACCGTAAAAAAAGGAACCCAGATCAAAATGATGGCTACAGGAGCTTCTTATGATGTAGTTGAGGTGGGATATTTCGGTGCCGGACAGTTTATTCCCTGCGAGGAGCTTTCTGCCGGAATGGTCGGCTATGTGACTGCGAGCATCAAAAACGTGAAGGACACCCGCGTGGGCGATACGATGACAGACAGAAATAACCCCTGCAGCGAGCCGCTTCCCGGATACAAAAAGGTAACACCGATGGTATACTGCGGCCTGTACCCGGCTGACGGCGCAAAGTATCCGGAGCTTAGGGATGCACTGGAAAAGCTCCAGCTAAATGATGCCTCCCTGTTTTTTGAGCCTGAGACCTCTGTAGCGTTAGGCTTTGGCTTCCGCTGCGGCTTCCTTGGACTTCTCCATCTTGAGATCATCCAGGAACGTTTAGAGCGTGAATATAATCTGGATCTTGTCACAACGGCTCCCAGCGTAGTATATCGTATCCACAAGACAAACGGAGATGTGATCGACCTGACCAATCCGACGAATATGCCGGATCCCTCCGAGATCGAATATATGGAGGAGCCCATCGTCAGCGCGGAGATCATGGTGACGACGGAGTTTGTAGGTGCGATCATGAAGCTGTGTCAGGAAAGACGCGGTGTCTATCTCGGCATGGAATATATAGAAGCAACAAGAGCATTGTTAAAATATGAGCTTCCTTTAAATGAGATTATCTACGATTTCTTTGATGCGCTGAAGTCCAGATCAAGAGGATATGCTTCCTTTGACTATGAATTAAAGGGATATGAAAGATCTGAGCTGGTGAAGCTGGATATCCTGATCAATAAAGAGGAAGTGGATGCCCTGTCCTTTATCGTGTTTGAAGGCTCTGCTTATGAGCGTGGAAGAAAGATGTGTGAAAAGCTCAAGGATGAGATCCCGAGACATCTGTTTGAGGTTCCGATCCAGGCAGCGGTAGGCGGCAAGATCATTGCAAGAGAGACGGTAAAGGCGATCCGCAAGGATGTTCTTGCCAAGTGCTACGGCGGCGACATTTCCCGTAAGAAGAAGCTTCTGGAAAAGCAGAAGGAAGGAAAGAAGCGTATGCGCCAGATCGGAAACGTAGAGATCCCACAGAAGGCATTTATGAGTGTCCTGAAGCTGGATGAGGAATAGGATTGGAGAAAAAATGAAGCTTACGACTCTTTGTTATCTGGAGAGGGATGACCGTTATCTGATGCTGCACCGGATCAAAAAGAAACAGGATGTAAATAAAGGCAAATGGATCGGTGTCGGCGGAAAGTTTGAATTCGGGGAGAGCCCCGATGACTGTGTGGTGAGAGAGGTGCGTGAGGAAACCGGATATACTCTCACCGATTACCGTTTGCGCGGGATCATCTCCTTCTTATTTAATGAGGAGGAGGCAGAATATATATTTCTTTATACGGCCAAGGGCTTTTTGGGAGAACCGACCGAGTGTACGGAAGGCACGCTTTCGTGGATCAGAAAAAGTGAGATCGACAGCTTGAATCTCTGGGAGGGTGACAGGATCTTTCTGGAGCTTATAAAGGATGAAGCGAGGGATGTTTTCTCATTAAAGCTCTGCTACCGGGATGACAGGCTGACAAAGGTGATCCTTGATGGAAAGCCTCTGGAGCTTTTGGAGGTGCTTTCTGAAACGGGAGAGCCTACCGGGATCGCAAGAGAAAGAACTCTGGTGCATCTTCGTGGGGACTTTCACCGGACTGCCCATGTTTGGGTAGTACGAAAGAAAGGGGATAATGGCTATGACCTTCTTCTTCAGAAGCGAAGCAGCCGGAAGGATTCTTTTGCGGGCTGTTATGATATTTCGAGTGCCGGTCATGTTCCGGCCGGAGACAGCTTTTTATGCTCAGCGATCCGGGAGCTTAAGGAAGAACTCGGAATATCAGCAGAGGAAAATGAGCTGGAATTTGTCGGATATCACGAGGCTGAATATAATGGGGAGTTTTACGGAAGGCCATTTCTTAATCATGAAAAAAGTGCGGTCTATATATACAGACATCCTGTAAAGATCGAGGAGCTTACCTTACAGCGAGACGAGGTGGAGTCTGTGCGCTGGATGGAGATCGAGGCCGTACTGTCGGCAGCACAGGATAAAGCTCCCGGCTTTTGCCTGTTTGAGGATGAGATCCGCATGCTGATCGAAGGGCTCGAAGAACAAAAAGGATAGAGGTATATGGAAAAGAAAAAAGAACTGGAATTATACATCCACATTCCCTTTTGTGAGAAAAAATGTGCATACTGCGATTTTCTTTCCTTTCCCCGGGGGAAGGATGTTCAGAAACAGTATGTGGACAAGCTGCTCAGTGAGATAGAACAAAAGTCAGGGGACTTCCGCGATGCGGAGGTCCCTTCGGTCTTTATCGGGGGCGGCACGCCCTCTATCTTAGAACCGTCTCAAATCAGGGATATAATGGGGTGCTTAAGGGAGAGCTTTTGCATCCGAAAGGATGCGGAGATCTCAATGGAGGCCAATCCGGGAACGGTGAACGGAGATAAGCTGGAAATTTACCGGCAGGCCGGGATCAATCGCTTAAGCTTTGGCCTGCAGTCTGCTGATAACAGAGAGCTTAAGCTTTTGGGCCGGATCCATACCTGGGAAACGTTTCTTTTAAGCTATCAAAAGGCAAGAGAATGTGGCTTTAAAAATATAAATGTGGATCTGATGTCTGCTCTGCCGGGACAGACTGTGGAGAGCTGGATGGAAACTCTGCGCCGTACTGTAGAGCTTATGCCGGAGCATATCTCGGCATACAGCCTGATCCTTGAGGAGGGAACGCCGTTTTTTGAGCGATACGGAGACGGACGCGGTGAAGGTCTGCTTCCGGATGAGGACGCTGAGAGAGAAATGTATCACCGCACCAAAGAATATTTAAAGGAACAGGGCTATAAAAGGTATGAGATCTCCAACTATGCAAGAGAGGGGAGAGAATGCCGCCATAATATCGGGTACTGGAGTAATGTCCCCTACCTTGGACTTGGGCTGGGGGCTTCCTCCTATGTTGACGGCAGGAGATTTCGGAATGAGGACGACCTTTCCGCCTATCTTGGAGGCAATCCGAAAGCTCGGTTTGATGAGGAGATCCTTTCGATCCGAGATATGGAGGAAGAATTTTTTTATGTTGGGCTCAGATTGACATCAGGAGTGTCTCTGGAAGAATTTGAAAACAGGTTCCACATTCGTGCCGAGGAGGTATATCCGGGGATTATGGAAAAATTTGTAAGGGACGGTGCTGCCGTGATCGAAAACGGACGATTCCGTCTGACCGATTATGGAATGGATGTCAGCAATTACGTAATGGCCGGTTTCCTGTTCAATGGATCGGAAGGATAAAAAAAGACATCTATAGTTTTTTGTAATACCTGTATCGAAAACAGGAAAAATGTGGTAAACTTTAATCAGGCAGCACAACAGAGCGTGCGTTTACTGCAAAGAATTTTACAGGGGGAAAAACTATGGCAAAAGAAATGATTGCAATGCTTCTTGCCGGCGGGCAGGGTTCCCGTTTATATGCCCTGACTCAAAAGCTGGCAAAACCGGCAGTACCTTTTGGCGGAAAATATCGCATTATCGATTTTCCGCTGTCAAACTGCGTAAATTCGGGAATCGATACAGTCGGGATATTGACACAATACCAGCCCATGGTATTAAACGAGTACATAGGAAACGGCCAGCCCTGGGATCTGGACCGTTTATACGGCGGGGTACATGTGCTTCCCCCGTACCAGAAGGCCTCAGGCTCTGACTGGTATAAGGGCACGGCCAATGCGATCTACCAGAATATTTCATTTATTGAGCGGTATGATCCTCAGTATGTGATCATTCTTTCGGGTGACCAGATCTGCAAGCAGGATTATAGCGACTTCCTTCGTTTCCATAAGGAGAAAAATGCAGAATTCAGCGTGGCTGTTATGGAGGTTCCGTGGGAGGAGGCATCCCGCTTTGGACTGATGGTTGCAGATGCAGATGACAAGATCACCGAATTTCAGGAAAAGCCAAAGACCCCCAAGTCAAACCTTGCTTCCATGGGCATCTATATTTTTAACTGGGACGTGCTGAAAAAATATCTGATCGAGGACGAGGCAGATCCAAATTCGGAAAATGACTTCGGAAATAACATTATCCCGAACCTTTTGAAGGACGGAAGAAATATGTATGCGTACCATTTTGACGGTTACTGGAAGGATGTAGGAACGATCCCGTCCCTCTGGGAGGCAAATATGGAGGTGCTCGATCCGGAACACAGCGGGATCGACCTGTTTGATGAAAACTGGAAGATCTACAGCAGAAACAGCGGTATGACCGGTCATCGGATCAGCAGTACGGGTGTTGTGGAAAATTCCATGATTACAGATGGCTGCCGGATCGACGGTCATGTTAAGCACTCGATCCTTTTCGCAGGTGTGAAAGTGGAAGAAGGAGCAGATGTGGAGGATGCCGTTGTGATGGGCGGCTCTGTCATTAAGGCGGGCGCTGTCGTAAAGCACTGTATCATTGCCGAAAACGTCACGATCGGTTCTAAGGCAATCGTGGGTGCTATGCCGACAGAGAGAGAAAAGGGTGTCGCTACCGTCGGTTCCGGTCTTATGATCTCCGCCGGTGCAAAGATCGGCCCCAATGCCATGATCGTTAAAAATGTGGAAGGCGGTGAAGAAGTATGGTAAATTCTAATGCAGATGCTCTTGGTATTATTTTTCCAAACAGCTATGACCGTTTAGTCCCCGATCTGGTCAGCGAACGGCTGATGGCATCGATCCCCTTTGCAGGCCGTTACCGCATGGTGGACTTTATCCTATCCGGCATGGCAAATTGCGGGATCGGCAATATTGCCGTGATCGTGCGGAACAACTACTATTCTCTGATGGATCATCTGGGATATGGCCGTGAATGGGATCTGGCCCGTAAGAATGGTGGTCTGGATATAATCCCGCCTTATGCCGAGAATAATATGAAGCTTTATAATGGTCGTGTCGAGGCCCTTGCCAATATTCTTCCTTACCTTAAAAAGCATAAAGAAAAATATGTGATCATGGCAGATACGAATATCGCCGTCAATTTCGATTTTCAAGCAATGCTCAAAGAGCATATTGAAAGTGGTGCCGATGTCACGATCGCTTATAAGAGAGAGCCGATCCCGGAGATCCTGCGGAATATGGAGGGCGTAAAGGATCTGTTCTATACGCTGAGTCTGGAGGACGGACGGGTGAAAAAAATCTACATCAACTCCCAGAAGGAGGGAGATGTAAATTTTGGCATGAACATTTATGTGATGAAGCGAGAATTTCTTATCAATGAGATCAATACGGCATTTGTCCGCGGATATACGTATTTTGAGCGCGATATCCTTGCACCGCAGCTGTGCAAATTTAATGTGCGCGGCTATGAGTATAAGGGCTATATGGCACGGATCTGCGATATGAGAAGCTATTTTGAGGAAAACATGAAGCTTCTGGAGGAGAAAAATCTGGACGCCCTGTTTGCAGGGGGCCCGGTCCACACGAAGATCCGTGACGACAATCCTACCCGGTATATCAAAGGGGCAAAGGCTAAGAACGTTCTTGTGGCAGATGGCTGTGTGATCGAGGGAGAAGTGGAAAATAGTATTTTGTTCCGCGGAGTAAAGATCGCTAAGGGAGCTAAGGTCAGAAATTGTGTACTGATGCAGGATACAGTCGTTAAGGAAGGTGCGAGACTGGAATATGTGATCACCGATAAGAACGCTGTGATCAATGTGGGAAAAGAGCTTTACGGGACAGACAGCTTTCAGGTGTTTGTGCCAAAAAATCAGAATATATAAAATTAAGAAGGCAGAGCAGATATCGATCTTGGATATCTGCCCTGCCTCTTTTGTTACATGATAAGATATACCTCTGCAGTTGTGGTTCCGTGCTGAAGGGTTTCGGCATGTGTGTTGTAATATACATCAATGTGGTTGCCCTTTACCGCACCTCCGATGTCTTCTGCCACATATTCCACACCGTTGATCATCAGACGGCTTCCGATGGGGATGACCCGCGGGTCCACAGCGACGGTGTGCTTTGCTGATGCGAGAGCTCCGGAGCTTGTGCGCCGGCCCCAGCCTTCGGAGCAGCGGTAGCATGGACAGTAGGCGGTCAGGCGGAAGTTTCCGAGGGCGACCATATCTTCGGTTTCCTCATCTTCCTCGTAGCAGCTGCCGGCAGAGTATTTAAGGACACGGGACAGCGTGGAATCGCCGGAGGAAAGACGGATCGTGTAAGCACTGTCCGGAAGCAAAGCCCAGTCAACGACCACATGGAAGCCGTGATCTCCGGTGCCGACCCCCTGAGCCTTCAGGTCGCTTCGGTATTCATTGGCGGTGGCAGTTAAGGAAGCCTTAACTTCTCCGGTTGCATCCTCGGTAACGGTCACGGTAACATCCTGGGCTTTATCAGGAGTGGAGGGATCCCAGAGCCATCCGGAGATGGTATTTCCCTCCACACTGTCCAGATGACCGTGTATCTGAGACGTATTTGCGTAGGCACAGACAGCGTTCAAAAGAACGAGCAGAAGAACGAGGGCAGTGCCGGAAATCAGTCTTTTTGTTATTTTCATTATTTCAATATCCTTTCCTTTTATGTTACACAACCGAAACAAACGTAACATAAATGTAATAAATTAGAAACAATTTTATATTTTACACATTTTTTCGGATTTGTCAAGTCTCTCCGGGATCATGCCCCTTTTAGGTCTTCGACTGAGATAAACGCTCTGCGAGGATGCGCAGTGGTTCTCATAGGAATATAATTAATAAGAGCGGCTGCTCCGCAGATAATCCTTCATCTGCTTTGCAGCCGCTCTATAGCCGGGGATATCCCGATATTATTTTTTGTTTAATGATCTGTTTCTGCAACGGTGAAGACCTCGACATCCTGAAGACCGTAGGCGAGAGCTTCTTCATGGGTAGAAAAATAAATATCAAGCCGGTTATCGGTGATGCCTCCGCCCATATCCTCTACGGTGTAGACGATTCCGCCGATATAAAGCTTTGTGCCAAGGGGAAAACGTTCCAGATCGGCAGATATTGTGTGGTCTGCCTGAGGAACTTCACCGGAATAGGTGTATTTGTGGCCGCCGCTGCAGGTATCACAG
>CAKRPJ010000010.1:0-80429 GCA_934376955.1 uncultured Lachnospiraceae bacterium
TGATACAAGCAAGTCCCCACCCACTGCTTATTGCTTTTCGCAATTGAAGCAGGGGACTTACTTGATTCGGTTAAATTGCAAAGCGCTTAAAGAAAGAGGGAGCACCGCGGATCACTGGACTAACAGTGATGTGCGGCACTCTCTCTGTTATGTTTAGTGGGGATCATAAAAATGATCGATCTCCTGTTTATTTTGTTCCGAAGATCCTGTCACCGGCATCGCCGAGACCCGGACAGATGTAAGCGTTTTCATTGAGCTCGCGGTCAAGGTGGCCTACATAGATCTGAACATCCGGATGTGCCGTGCGAAGTCTTTCCAGACCTTCCGGAGCAGCGATGATACACATAAACTTAATGTTCTTTCCACCGTGCTGTTTGATAAAGTCGATAGCTGCTACAGCAGAACCGCCTGTGGCCAGCATCGGATCCGTTACAACAATAGTTCTCTGCTCGATGGGATTCGGAAGCTTACAGAAATATTCATGAGGCTCATGTGTTCTTTCATCACGGTAAAGACCGATGTGTCCGACCTTTGCAGTGGGAACAAGAGCAAGGATGCCGTTTACCATACCAAGACCTGCTCTTAAGATCGGCACGATCGCTAACTTCTTACCTGCGATAACGGGGGTCATGCAGGTTTCGATGGGAGTTTCCACCTCGATGTTCTCAAGCGGAAGATCGCGAAGCGCTTCATAGCCCATAAGAGTAGCAATCTCCTCAATGAGGGTACGGAATTCACTTGTTCCGGTGTTTTTGTCTCTCAGCATGGAGATCTTGTGCTGAACGAGGGGATGATCCATGATCATGATATTATTATTCATAAGTAGTATCCAACCTTTCTGTTCCGTATTTTTTCCTACCTTTCATCCTACCAGAAAATGACCGGAAAATCAACTATTTCGTGTCCGGATCGAACCTTACGATCACATAATCCCCCAGTCCGTGGGGAAGGGGGTAAGAGATATATATGCTGCCCTGATCCTCATAGGAAAACGCCTGAGGGAAATCGCCCGTGTCTGTTTCATTAAAGTCGCATTTACGCAGAGTGGCCCAGAGAACGTCGATCTCCTGAGATTTTAAATAGCTTTTTACCGCCTCAGCTTCGGCTGCCTTTACGATCACAACATCATCCGATCTTAGATATCCGGCCATTGTGTAGGCATCGGCATAATCGGAAAGACCAAGAAGCGTCCCTTTACCAAGATCCACCGTCGTGGTATAGAAAATATCAGACGGATATGCACTATCCTTTACCATAAGCGTACCCTGATAAGTAATGACTGCCTTTTTCCGGTCAAGAGAGAGAACCTTGCACTGAATGGAAAGGGTATCTGAATCCGGATCCAGATCGTAGCCGGAGATGATCCGGACTGCATTATCCTTTAAAAGCTGGTTTACCTTATCGGTGAGGGAACTATCTCTCAAATTGGAGAGTATGGGATATTCGATCGATATCCCGCCCTTTTTTTCTGTTGCGATCTTTGAGCGCACGGACAGCGCAGATGCCGGATCCTTGCTGTCTGTCGTTTTCTCTGTTTCCTTTGTCCCGGAAACGGAAGGCTGTGCCGATGTCGTTTCAATTGTTGCTTCGGCTGCCGATTCCTTCATGGTTTCCTTTTCCATAGAGGCGGAATCAGATTCTGTTGTGTGGATACTGTCCAGACTGATCTTTTCTTTTGCCTTACAGCCGCCGGCCGCAAAGGACAGGAGCGTCACGGCAGCCGCTAATATGATAACGTTTTTCTTCATGAGTAAAATCCTTTCCGTAAAGATGTAACTATTATATACGATTCTTAATCGGAAGTATATGGATATAATATTTCTAATTTCTTAATTTTCAGTAATTTCAGGTTTTCATTCCTGAGAAAATATGTTATTATTTAAAAAGGTATGGTCAATTTACGCAGGCCATAATTTAACCGAATCAAGTAGCGAAGCGGATTGCGAATATCCGCTTGATTTGAATTTTATCGCCGTTATCAAGGAGGGGCCCCAAATGAAAGTTTTATCTTTGACAGAAGAACTGAAAAGCAATTCTTATCCGGGACGCGGGATCGTTATCGGTAGATCCGCAGACGGAAAGACTGCCGTAACTGCATATTTTATTATGGGAAGAAGTGAGAACAGCCGAAATCGCGTGTTCGTGGAGGACGGAGAGGGAATCCGTACCCAAGCCTTTGATCCGGCGAAGCTTGAGGATCCAAGCCTGATCATCTATGCACCGGTGCGTGTACTGGGAAATAAGACGATCGTTACAAACGGTGATCAGACAGACACGATCTATCAGGGAATGGACAAGCAGCTCACCTTTGAGCAGTCCTTACGCTGCCGCGAGTTTGAGCCGGACGGCCCGAACTATACACCTCGTATCTCCGGTATCATGCATATTGAAAACGGAAGCTACAACTATGCAATGTCCATCTTAAAGAGCAGCGACGGCGATCCCAAGAGCTGCTGCCGCTTTACCTATGCCTATGAGAAGCCATTATGCGGCGAGGGACGTTTCATCCACACCTACATGAATGACGGAAATCCGCTTCCCAGCTTTGAGGGTGAGCCAAAGAGAGTAGCGATCGAGGGAGATATCGACAGCTTTGCCGCTAATGTCTGGAGCAGCCTTAACGCTGATAACAAGGTGTCCCTGTTCGTCCGCTTTATCGATATCGAATCAGGAAAGTATGAGACAAGGATCATTAATAAAAATAAGTAATTGATGCAGCTGAAAGGAGAACTTAGCAATGAATGAAATGGAATTAAAATATGGCTGTAACCCGAATCAGAAGCCATCAAGGATTTTCATGGCAGACGGAAGCGACCTTCCGATCAAGGTTTTAAACGGCAGACCCGGCTATATCAATCTGCTGGATGCACTTAACGGCTGGCAGCTGGTAAAGGAGCTTAAAAATGCGACCGGACTTCCGGCAGCAACTTCCTTTAAGCATGTATCTCCGGCCGGTGCCGCAGTAGGATTTCCGATGGATGAGGTCTTAAGAAAGATCTACTGGGTCGATGATCTCGGAGAGCTTTCTCCCCTTGCCTGCGCTTACGCAAGAGCCCGCGGTGCAGACCGTATGTCTTCCTTCGGCGATTTCATTTCCCTTTCCGATCCGTGTGATGCGGACACAGCAAGACTGATCAAGAGAGAGGTATCCGACGGTGTGATCGCCCCTGGATATGAGCCGGAAGCCCTTGAGATCTTAAAGGCGAAAAAGAATGGCAATTATAACGTGATCCAGATCGATGAGAATTATGTCCCGGATCCGATCGAGCGTAAGCAGGTGTTCGGAGTGACCTTCGAGCAGGGACGCAATAATCTTGAGATCAATAAAGAGCTCCTTTCCAATGTGGTGACCGAGAATAAGGATATTCCGGAAGCGGCAAAGATAGACCTGATGATCTCCTTAATCACCTTAAAGTATACACAGTCTAACTCTGTATGCTATGTTAAGGGCGGACAGGCGATCGGAATCGGAGCCGGTCAGCAGTCCCGTGTTCATTGTACCCGTCTTGCCGGACAGAAAGCCGATAACTGGTTCCTCCGTCAGGCCCCTCAGGTATTAAACCTTCCGTTTATCGATAATATTAAGCGCGCTGACCGCGACAATGCGATCGACGTCTATATTGGAGACGAATACATGGATCTTCTTGCTGACGGCCAGTGGGAGAAGGTATTTACCGAGAAGCCTGCTGTGTTTACAAGGGAGGAGAAGCGTGCATGGCTCGATAAAATGCAGGACGTTGCCCTTGGCTCAGATGCATTTTTCCCGTTTGGCGATAACATTGAGCGCGCTCATAAGAGCGGTGTCCGCTATATCGCACAGCCGGGTGGCTCCGTGCGCGATGATAATGTGATCGAAGTCTGCAATAAATATGGAATGGCGATGGCATTTACAGGTATCCGTCTGTTCCATCACTAGGAAAGAATCGGCGGGGTATAGGTAAAGATACCCCGCCTGAACTTTTTTGCGGGAGCGTGTCTAAATTTGGTGAATTGTTTGCGAAATTCTGCTTGCAAATATCAGGATCCTATGCTAAACTATTCACTGTTAAAGATTTGCCGGCGTGGCGGAATGGCAGACGCATCAGACTCAAAATCTGACGAGGGCAACCTTGTACGGGTTCAAGTCCCGTTGCCGGCAGAAAAAGCTCCTTTTGTATATAATGTGCAAAAGGAGCTTTTCAATTAGAAAAATAATTATTTACCAATACCGGAAACGATGCTTGAAAGGGGTGCATAATATGGAAGACAACAGAGAAAAACCAAGCTTCTTTGTCCGACTGGCATCATTTATCGTTGATAAGAGAAATCTGTTTTTTCTGATCTACGCAGCCAGTCTGCTTTTTTGTCTTGTTGCACAGGGATGGGTTAAGGTCGATGATGACATTACGGATTATCTTCCTGAATCAACAGAAACGAGACAGGGTCTCAGCCTGATGAAGGATGAATTTACAACCTTTGGAACAGCCCGAGTGATGATTTCCAATATTACATACGAGAAAGCGGAAGAATTAAAGGATGTGATCTCGTCGGTTCCCGGTGTTTCTTCCGTGTCCTTCGGTGATACGACAGAGGACGATGACACGATCAATGCCGATGACCGCGCGGACTACTACAAAGACTCATCTGCCCTGTATTCCGTAACCTTTGACGGTGAAACAGATGACACCGTCAGCATCGAAGCCATGAATGACATAAAGGAAGCTCTTTCGGGATATGATCTTTCCGTGGATACAGAGGTGGGGAAAGATACCTCCGCCAGTCTTGCCGAGGAAATGAAGGGGATTCTGGCAGTTGCTGCCCTTACGATCGTTATCGTACTGACCCTGACCTCAAAAACCTATGGTGAGATCCCGGTGCTGATCCTGACCTTCGTGGCGGCGGCGATCCTCAATATGGGTACCAATTATCTTCTCGGTGAGATATCCTTCGTATCGAATTCCATCGCTGTCGTGCTTCAGCTGGCTCTCGCCATCGACTACGCGATCATCCTGTGCCACCGCTTCAGTGAGGAACGGGAGCATGCGGAAACAAGAGAGGCATGTATCCTCGCTCTCAGCAAGGCGATCCCGGAGATATCCTCCAGCTGTCTTACGACCCTTGCCGGTCTGGCAGCTCTGATGTTCATGCAGTTTATGATCGGAATGGATCTGGGCCTTGTCCTGATCAAGGCAGTTTTATTCAGTATCCTGTCAGTATTTACGTTAATGCCGGGGCTTCTGATGCTGTTCTCCAAGCTCATGGATCGGACTGCCCATAAAAATTTTATTCCGAAGATCACTTATTGGGGCAAGCTGGTGACAAGTCTCAAATATGTTGTTCCGCCGATCTTTGCGGTAGTGCTTGTGGGAGCTTATTTCTTCTCAAATGACTGCCCCTACTGCTATGGTGAAAATACGGTAGTAACGGAAAAGCAGAGCACCGCCGAGATCGATAAGGCAGCCATCGATGGCACATTCGGAAGCCAGAATGTCCTTGCTATTGTAGTGCCCGGTGAGAACTATGACACAGAAGAAAAGCTTCTTAAGCAGCTTTCCGGTCTGGATGAGGTGGACGAAGCGGTAGGTCTTGCCAATGTCGAGGTCAAAGACGGCTATGTACTCACCGATTCCCTGACACCGCGGCAGTTTGCCGAGCTTGCCGATATGGATATCGAAGTCTGCCGCGCCTTTTACACGGCTTATGCTGTAGATAAAGAGCAATATATCCGTATCCTTAATAATATCGACGTATACCGGGTGCCGATCATCGACATGTTCCAGTTTCTTTACACTTATGTCGGAGACGGCTATCTCGATCAGGGCTTTATCACGCTGGATAAGGATACAAGAAGCGATCTGGATGATCTGAATGAGCAGATCGATGATGCAAGGATACAGCTTCAGAGTGATGATTATTCGCGTATGCTTTTAAAACTCAATATTCCTGAGGAAGGCACGGAAACCTTTGCCTTCATGGATCGTCTTCATGAGATCGTTGGCGAATACTATCCGGCCGGAAGCTTTTATCTTGTAGGAAACTCTACGAGTGACTATGATCTTGCATCCTCTTTTGTCCGCGATAATATGGTCATCAACATTCTGACGATCGTATTCGTCATTCTCGTATTGCTGTTTACGTTTATGTCGGTGGGTCTTCCGATCCTTTTGATCCTTGTTATCCAGGGCAGTATCTGGATCAACTTCTCCTTCCCGACCCTTCAGGATTCGCCGATCTATTTCATGAGCTATCTGATCGTAAGCTCGATCCAGATGGGTGCCAATATCGACTACGCGATCGTTATCTCGAACCGTTATCAGGAGCTGAAGGCAAAAATGCCGAATCGCAAAGAGGCAATGATCGAAACTTTGAACCTGTCCTTCCCGACCGTATTTACATCAGGAACGATCATGGCATCTGCAGGAACCTTTATCAGCATGATGACAACAAACCCGGCGATCTATTGCGTAGGCTTATGTATCGGCCGCGGGACGATCATCTCTATGATCCTTGTTATGGGTGTTCTTCCGGAGATCCTGCTCCTCGGGGATACAATCATTGAAAAGACAGCCTTCAATATCAAGTATCCTGCCATCGTACAGACGACAGAGGCGGCCGGTATGGTCCGCCTTGACGGCCGTGTACGCGGCACCATCTCCGGTAAGATCGATGCGGAAGTCCATGGTATCCTGATCGGTGACGTTTCTGCCGTCATCACAGCCGGACAGCTCGATGTTGTTAAAGAAGTCAAAAAGCTGGAGCATGTTGTCGATGAAGATCATAAGGATCAGGAGGAAGACGGCAAAGACCGGCCAGATCAAACAGACAAAACAGAGAAAGGAGATAAGGATGATGAAAACTAGAAGATGGATGAAGCCTGCTGCATTATTTCTCGCTGTCCTTCTCCTTATACTGTCCGCATTTCCGACAGCTGCATTTGCAGATGAGGTTCAGCCTCAGCCGATGATCCTCATCAAATCGGAGGAGGATTTCCTTGAATTTGCAAAAAACTGTACGCTGGATTCATGGTCAAAGGGAAAGACATTCTATTTATCCTGCGATCTTGATCTCTCCACTATCGACTTTAAACCGATCCCATCCTTTGGCGGAAATTTTGAAGGTGCCGGACACACGATCAAGGGCTTTTCCCTTTCGGACGGAAATTCCTATCAGGGGCTCTTTCGTTTCATTGAGGCAGGCGGAGTTGTAGAGGGACTCACGGTGACCGGAGTTTCGATCGATGCCTCCCAGTCTCAGGAGTACATTGGCAGCATTGCCGGAAGCGTAAGAGGAACAATCAGAAACTGCACCTTCAATGGGAGAGTAAGCGGCACAAATTATATCGGCGGCATCGCCGGGATCGTTGAAAAATCAGGTGCGATCGAGGGCTGTACGTCTAACGGCTACGTTCAAGGCGAACACTTTGTCGGAGGAATCGCCGGACAAAATGACGGACGCATTGAACGCTGCGAAAATCATGCAAGAATCAACCCGGTAACAAACGATGATCCAAGCCTTGATACCATGTCCCAGTCCTCATCAGGTGAAAGTGTTATCAAGAAGGCAGAAACTACGATCGATACCGCCCAGAATACATCAAGAGTGACACAGGATACGGGAGGTATCTGCGGATATTCTACAGGATATATCAACGGCTGCCAGAACGTGGGTAAGGTCGGCTATCCCCATGTGGGCTACAACGTGGGCGGAATTGCCGGAAGATCGAGCGGATATGTAGGTGCGTCGACAAATCTCGGCAATATCTATGGCCGTAAGGATGTCGGTGGAATCTGCGGACAGCTGGATCCGGATATCCAGCTTGTGTTTACGAGAGATACCCTCGATGAGCTGGAAAGCGAATTGACAACCCTGTCCGATCTTGCCGATAACGCCTTAAATCATACGGACAGTAACCGAAAAAAGATCTCAGACCGTTTGAATGCAATTTCCGATTATGCCCGGACTGCCACAGATCACACATCAGATCTGGCAGACATGACCGTTGACTGGGCAAATGAAAACCTCGATGAGGTGAATGAGCTTCTTAACAGAGTCAGCGACACAATAGACCGGATGGAGGATATCTCCGGAGGTCTGGAAAGCTCTCTGGCAACGGCTCAGGATGGAATCGACGAGCTGGAAAACAGCCTTGATGAAACAAAGGGAGCCCTTGGTGTCGGTACCAAGCAGGAAAAAGAGATCCGGGATCTCATCGATGAGCTTAAGGAGTTGAATAAACGACGTCATGCGGCAGTCAGCGAGGCTAAAAAGCAGGCGGGAGTCCTGCGGCAGGCCTTAAAGGATCGCGATCTTAAAAAGGCCGGGCAGGCTGCAGATGCAATGTCAGAGGCGGCTGAGGAGTATATAAAAGCCACCGCTGAGTTCCGGGAAAAGCTTTCGGAGCTCTCTAAAATACTGGATGGTCTTCCAGATATCGGTGTAAACCTAAGAAACGGAGCAGCCGCGTTAAATCGTTCGCTGAATGATCTTGATCAGGCAGCAGATGATCTTACCAATGTTGCCGGACAGGTCGAAAATATGTTCAGCAGCCTTTCCAACAAGCCGGATATCAATTTCTCAACCTTCGATGACGACTATAAAAATAAAGGCGATCAGATCCATTCCTCTGTCCGTTCGATCGAGGATCAGATGGATCTGCTGCAAAAGGATGTGGATTCCACCGGAGACAGCCTGTCAGGTGACATGCGTGCGATGAAGGATCAGATCCGTTCGATCCGAAATGTCATCGATGATGCGATCGACGAGGCAGCAGAAAAGGATGATCTTTGGGACGATGTCTCGGAGGAGGAGATCCAGAATACGGTTTCCGGAAAAACGGAAACCAGCACGAACAGCGGTACGGTAGAGGGAGATTTAAACGTCGGCGGTATCGTTGGCTCTATGGCAGTTGAGAACAGTGTGGATCCGGAGGATGACATTACAGAGGTGGGAGAGCGATCCTTAAAGTTTCATTATGAAACCCGGGCGATTCTGAATCAGTGTATCAATCGCGGGGCAGTAACCGGCAAAAAGGATTCTATCGGCGGCGCTGCCGGAAGGATGGATCTTGGTTATATTCTTGCCTGCCAGAATTATGGAATGATCGAAAGTACGGACGGAAGCTGTGTCGGCGGCATTGCCGGATATTCTGCTTCCACGATCCGCGGAAGCTACAGTAAGTGTATGGTTTCCGGTACAGATTATGTCGGCGGCATCGCAGGGAGTGCCAACAACCTGTATGATAACGTTGCCTATATTTCTGTCACGGATGCGGAAATGTACAGCGGCTCCATCGCAGGCTATACCGATCAGGATGCAGAGGTGGCCGGAAACCGCTTTGTGGAGAACGGAACAGCCGGGATCGACGGGGTCAGCTATGCGGGAAAGGCAGAGCCGGTACTCTATGAGTCGTTGATCGCAGAAGAAAACACTCCGGTTGATTTCAGTAAATTTTACATCACATACCTGACCGATGATACCGTTTCCGCAAGAGTTTACTGTAAATACGGCGATCTGTATAAGGATACCGTAATACCGGATGTTCCGGAGAGAAAGGGATATCACGGCGTATGGGAAACCTGTACTTCCGATACGATCTGCTTTGACCAGGTGCTTCACGCGATCTACACGCCCTTTGTTACCACGATTGAAAGTGATGAAAAGCGGGATGAGATCCACAGTGTCATTCTGGCAGAGGGTATTTTTGATGACGATACAGAGCTGACCGCGGAAAAGCTTCTTGAAAAGAAGGGACAGGAGCAGTGGAGAATCTCCCTTAAAAGCAATGGCAGCACCGATGATAATGATGAGGTGCGTTACCGCTTTATCCTTCCCTCCGGCTGGAAAAATTGCAGCCTATACCTTCAGAATGGCACTGAGGAAGAACGGTTAGATGCCACCAGAATTAAGAGCGCTCTTGTCTTTACAACGACCCAGGATGATTTTGTCTTAATCGTAAAGGAAGAATACATTACGAAAACGATGCTCTGGATCGCGGGAGCCGCAGCTGCTGCAGCCGCCATAGCGGGCCTTCTGATCCTTCGCAAAAATGTTAAGATCAGGGAGGTGCGGCGACAGTGACATGTGCAGAGGCTGAGAAACTGATAGTTCCCTACATGGAGGATAAGCTTTCTGTAACGGAGCTGGAGGACTTTATCGAACACATTGAAACCTGTAAAAACTGCCGGGAGGAGCTTGAGATCCACTACATGGTGGATGTTGGTCTGAAGAAGCTAGATCAGGCAGATGGAAACTTTGACATAGTGGGGGCGTTAAAGCGGAAGCTCGCAGATTCCGCAGCGATCCTGCATCGATATATGATGCTTCAGGTGGCCGGATATTCCGCCAGCACCCTGATGACAATGGCTCTGTTTGTCATGATCCTTTTGCAGCTTCGGATATGGAGGCAGACCGGATTCTTATTTTTCTAGGAGACTTTGATTATGGAAAAGCTGGTTCTTATTGATGGGCACAGTATATTAAACCGTGCATTCTACGGAGTGCCGATCCTTACGAATACACAGGGGCTTCATACGAATGCAGTATACGGATTTTTGAACATCCTTTTTAAGCTGGTGGACGAGGAGAAGCCTGCCTACCTGGCAGTTGCCTTCGATCTTAAGGCTCCGACCTTCCGCCACAATATGTTTGAGCAATATAAGGGAACACGAAAGCCGATGCCGGAGGAGCTGCATGAGCAGGTTCCCCTTATCAAAGAAGTGCTTTCTGCCATGAAGATCCCGATCCTTACAAAGGAAGGCTATGAGGCGGATGATATCCTCGGCACAGTGGCAAAGCAGGCACAGAATGCCGGTCTGGAGGTAACGGTGGTTTCGGGAGACAGAGATCTTCTCCAGCTTGCCGATACCCATATAAAGATCAGCATTCCAAAGACCAGCCGCGGCACTACAGAAGTCCATAACTACTATCCGGAAGATGTAGAACGGGAATATCAGGTGTCACCCACCGCCTTCATTGACGTAAAGGCCCTTATGGGAGACACCTCCGACAATATTCCGGGTATTCCCTCTGTGGGGGAAAAAACCGCTACAAACTTAATTGTTCAGTTTGGAAGCGTTGAAGGTGTCTATGATCATCTTGATGAGGTAAAGCCGCCCCGGGCAAAGAAAGCTCTGGAGGAAAACAGGGAGCTTGCAAAGCTCTCCTATGACCTCGCAAAGATCTGCCTTGAGGCGCCGGTCGAGTTTTCCAAGGAGGAAACAAGGCTTGGCGAGCTCTTTACTAAAGAAGCGTATGAAGTGATGAGCCGTCTGGAATTAAAATCGATCCTGTCCCGTTTTTCAGACAGTGTAAAAAAGGTGCAGTCCGAATGCCGCTGTACTGTTGTGTCGGAGCTTTCTAAGGCAGAGGAGATCTTTTCTGCGGCATCAGCGGCAGACCGCATCGGCGCAGAGCTTCTTTTAGACGGCACGGTTTTCTTTGGAGTGGCCTTAAGCTATTCCGAAACGGAAGCGTATCTGATCATTCCTGAGGGCTTTGTCACGAAGGACTATCTTTGTGAAAAGCTGACTGCTCTCTGTAAAACGGGGAAGGTCTGGTTTTTACATTTAAAGTCCAGCCTTTCACATCTTGCCCTCGGCTACGGGGACAGAGTATATGACGCTGGAGTTGCGGCATATCTTATCAACCCTCTTAAGGATGCCTATGAATACGATGACCTTTCGAGGGATTATCTCGAAACCCCATTGCCCTCCAGAGCAGAATTGTTAAAAAAACAGACCTTTGAGGCAGCCTGGGAGACAGAGCCGGATACCGTTCTTTCCTGCGCCGCCTATATGAGCAATACAGCCTTTTGCATCGGACCGCTGCTTCTTGAGAGGCTTTGCAGCGAAGGGATGAAAAAGCTGTATCTGGAGGTCGAGCTTCCTCTTGTCTATGCCCTTTACCACATGGAGCAGGAAGGAATTGCCGTAAAGAGAGAGGAGCTTTCCGCTTATGGGCAGAAATTAAAGGAACAGATCAAAGTATTAGAGCAGGAAATCTATGGGCTGACCGGGTGCGAGTTTAATATCAATTCACCGAAGCAGCTCGGCGAAGTCCTTTTTGAAAAAATGGGGATCAAGGGAGGAAAAAAGACAAAGACCGGCTATTCCACGGCGGCTGACGTTCTGGAAAAGCTGGCTCCGGATTATCCTGTTGTCAGAAAGATATTGGATTATCGCCAGTATTCCAAGCTTAATTCTACCTATGCAGAAGGGCTGGGCACCTATATCGGGCCGGACGGGCGGATCCACAGCAGCTTTAACCAGACCATCACTGCGACAGGGCGGATCTCCAGCACAGAGCCGAACCTTCAGAACATCCCGATCCGAATGGCGTTGGGACGAGAGATCAGAAAGGTGTTTGTTCCGAAGGATGGCTTCGTATTTCTTGATGCGGACTATTCCCAGATCGAGCTGCGGGTGCTCGCTCATCTTTCCGGTGATGAGAGGCTGATCGAGGCATACAGAAGCGCTCAGGATATCCACGCGATCACGGCCTCGCAGGTATTCCATATCCCGTTAGACGAGGTAACACCGCTTCAGAGAAGGAACGCAAAGGCAGTCAATTTCGGTATCGTATACGGCATAAGTGCCTTTGGACTCAGTGAAGACTTAAGCATCTCAAGAAAAGAGGCGCTGGAATACATCAACCGCTATTTTGAAACGTATCCGCAGGTAAAGTCTTATCTGGATAACCTTGTAAAAGAGGCAAAGGAGACCGGCTATGCCGTTACCATGTTTGGCAGACGCCGCCCTGTTCCCGAGCTTAAGTCCGGAAACTTTATGCAGCGTTCCTTCGGAGAACGTGTTGCCATGAATTCTCCGATCCAGGGGACAGCCGCAGATATTATCAAGATTGCAATGATCCGGGTAGATAAACGACTTCGCGAAGAAGGACTGAGATCAAGACTGATCCTTCAGGTACACGATGAGCTTTTGATCGAGACGGCAATGGAGGAGGAATCTGCTGTCAAGAAGCTTCTCGCCGAGGAAATGACGGGGGCGGCAAAGCTTAAGGTGGAGTTGGAGATCGATATGCACGACGGAAAAAACTGGTTTGAGGCAAAATAAATGGAAAAACAAAAGAGGATCATCGGGATCACAGGCGGTGTCGGCGCCGGAAAGAGCAGTGTCCTTGAGATCCTGAAAACAAAATACGGCGCAAAAATATTGTTGGCCGATCTTGTGGCCCATGAGCTCATGGAGCCGGGCAGCGAGGGCTTAAAACGGATTGTGGATGCCCTCGGAAACGGTTTTCTTAAAGGGGACGGCTCTGTAGACAGAAAGGCCCTCGCAGACCTTCTGTTTCGTGATCCGCAGGCACTAAAGCAGGTTAACTCCATCATCCATCCGATGGTATGGGAGTACATGAAAAGCTCTGCAAGGGAGTCAGAGCAGTCCCTCATCGTAATCGAGGCCGCTGTTTTTGACACGGCTCCGGCGGGTTTGTTTGATGAGATCTGGTATGTATATACCTCCGAGGAAAACAGGATCCGGCGTCTTATGGAGAGCCGCGGATATACAAGAGAAAAATGTGAAAGTATCATAAAGCGTCAGGATCCGGAGGCAGCTTACCGGAAAATGGCGGATCGTGTGATCGACAATAACAAGACTGCAAAGGAGACCGAGCAGCAGATTAAGGAGATATTAGGCCATGAGATTTGTTAGTATTGCCAGCGGCAGCAGTGGAAACTGTATTTATGCCGGGACGGATAATACCCACATCCTGATTGATGCGGGGATCAGTGCAAAGCGGATCGAGAAGGGCCTTTTTGAGGTGGGATTAAAGCCGTCCGAGCTTCAGGCCATCTGTATCACCCATGAGCATTCCGATCACATTCAGGGGCTCGGCGTGCTCACAAAACGATACGGGATCCCGATCTATGGCACAAAAGGCACATTGAAGGAAATAAAGCGTTCAAAGTACATGGGAGAATGTGAGGACGAATTGTTTCATCCGGTCCTTCCGGACGCAAAGTTTACGGTAGGTGATATCGACATCCTTCCCTTCCATATCGATCATGATGCGGCAGACCCGGTGGCCTATCGCATACAGGCTCAAAACAGATCTCTTGCTGTTGCAACAGATCTTGGACACTTTAATCAATATACGATCGATCACCTTCTTGATCTCGATGCCGTCCTTTTAGAATCGAATCATGATCTGAGAATGCTGGAAACCGGCCCCTACCCTTACTATCTGAAACGCAGGATCATGGGGGATTTCGGGCATCTCTCGAATGAAAATGCCGGTCGGCTTCTAAACTGCATTCTTAATGACAGGATGAAATATGTGCTCCTCGGTCATCTGAGCAAGGAAAACAATCTTCCGGAGCTTGCCTTTGAGGCGGTTCGCCTTGAGGTCAACATGGGAGACTGCCCTTATCATGCAGACGACTTTTATATGGCGGTAGCAAAACGAGATGAGATGTCAGAGATCCTTACGCTGTAAGGAAAATCTGCTGCAACAGAAAATTATGGGAAAAGCAATGGAAAATGAAAAGTTAACAGGCATATTGAGCCGGTTTTTAAAGGAACAGCCGGTCTCTGCCGTCCTCAGCGGACAGCTTTACAAAAATGAATTTATAAAAATGCGCCTTCACCCGATATTATCAGGAGGAAAGATCCGATTTCAAGCGGAGGAATTTAGAGGAAAGCAGGCCTTCCACAAAAATCTGGGAGCGGATGAGGCAGTTTCCTATCTTACGGGTCTTATCGGTACAGCCTTTAAGCAGGCCCAGCTGGAAACAGAATTATGGACGGCCACTGTTCTTGTAAGTAAAAAAGGACAGCTTACCATAAAAGAGAAGAAAAAGAAAGTCGCTCCTTCAGAGATTGAAACCTCTCTTGAGGATAAGTGGAAGAACAGTCTGAGCCACAATCGCAAGAAAAACTATATTCTTGAGGAAGGACGTATGGTTCCTTTCCTTGTCGATCTCGGTGTTCAGACGAAGGACGGAAAGATCGTCAATTCCAGATACGACAAATTTAAGCAGATCAATCGTTTTCTGGAACTGATCGAAGATATCCTGCCGCGGCTTGACAGATCAAAGGAGTCCGTCATATTGGATTTCGGCTGCGGAAAATCCTATCTGACCTTTGCCATGTATTATTATCTTAAGATACTTAAGGAATACCCGGTGCGTATCATCGGTCTCGATCTTAAAAAGGACGTAATCGCAGAATGCAACCGTCTGGCTGTAAAGTATGGCTATGATAAGCTTAATTTTTACCATGGTGATATTGCCTCCTACGAGGGAGCCGATCATGTCGATATGGTGGTCACCCTTCATGCCTGTGATACAGCGACAGACTATGCTCTTGAAAAGGCAGTACGCCTCGGTGCTTCCGTGATCCTTTCTGTTCCATGCTGCCAGCATGAATTAAACGGACAGATCGAAAATGAATTATTCCGCCCGGTTTTCCGGTACGGGATCATAAAGGAACGGATGGCGGCACTCTATACGGATGCACTCCGGGCAGAGATCCTTGAAAGCTGCGGCTACCGTACACAGATACTGGAGTTTATCGACATGGCGCATACTCCGAAAAATCTGCTGATCCGTGCAGTAAAGCAGGGGGCAAAAAAAGACAACCGGAAAGAGATCGAGGCGATTCTTGCAGAGCTTCACGCAGATCCGACCCTTTACCGGCTGTTGATGAAAAATAACTTATAATATTTCTAGTCTACGATAATGACAGACCGGGTATACTCATTTTTTATGGGGTGCCCGGTCTTTAATTCTGCCGCCAGACGATAACGGTCTGCAGAAAGGACATGCTTTTCAAAAAGCTGAATAGCGTCTGTAGAAAGGAGCTTCGGAGCGTTTGCTGTTTTGGTAAGGATCGGGATATCTGCGTTTTTTTTCATGGCAGAAAGGAGAGGTGCGGCCTCCTTGCGAAAGCCCAGTATCCGAAGCCACGGGGCGGAATCCATTGCCTTAAAAGCGGCAGTTTCGTCCTTGGTTATATTAAGAAGGAGAGCAGTCAGACAGCGGCTCACACGGCTTAAGGTGTAGTGACGGTCTTTCATCTCGGCGGCGAGCCGACTCGTTTTCTGAAAGCTTCTCCTGTTTTTATATAGCTTGGCCGCAAGATCGGAGGGCATGTCCGAAAGGGCTAAAAGCTCTTTAAGGGAGGAAGAAAGAAGCCGGTCGTTTAACATAAGAGACAGATCATCGGGATATACGGGAGGACAGCTTTCCTCGGAAAGCGCCGTAAAAAATTCTGTCGGAAGGATCTCCTGTAAAAATAAAAGATCCTGCTCTGCGATCGCCTTCCGGGCAGCCGTTGCCGAGGCAAAGGAGCCGGAGCGTTCCGGGCTGTGATAGCCGGGATCTTTACGGGTTATTGTCACCGGAGTCAGGGAGAGCCCACGACGCCGGATAAAACGGATATACTCGCAGCCGAGAATATCATTCGGTGCGGAAAGCCCGCCGCCAAAGGCAAGCTCCCGTGCTTTCGGAAAGGTGAGGCCGGATCTTAAGCCCTCCCGGAGCTTTACGGAGATATCCTCTGTTTCGGCATCGAGCATTTCTGCACTCTGCTCCAGAAGCTTAATATTTCCGGATTCACTGCCGAAGCAGAGAAAGGAGGCAACGCCGGTGTGGGACAGAAGGGAGACGCCGCACCGGGCAAAGTCCTCGGCGCTGGCCGAAGAACCGAATACCGGCATTTCCAGAACAAGGTCTGCACCGGCAAGAAGGGCCGTCTTCGCCCGAAGATATTTGCTGTAGATGGCCGGGGCGCCGCGCTGAACAAAGTCGCCGCTCATGATAACAATAACGTGATCGGCTCCCGTAAGCCTTTTTGCCTCTTGAATGTGATATTTATGTCCGTTGTGAAACGGGTTATACTCCGCAATAATCCCTGTGACGATCATACAGGCTCCTTTTCTTAATAAATTGATAAAAATATCTGTTAATACTATATAATATCTAAAAGATCAGTGCAATATTAAATTGTTATCCGGGCAAAAGTATGGTATAATGTTAACGTAATCTATCAGGATCCACTTACCGCCATGCGCGGAATGCCTATCAGGAAAGGAATGATCGTATGAAACTGATCTATGCTATTATTCGTTATGACAATGAGGATGAAGTTGTGTCCGCTCTTACCAAGGAAAAATTCAGTATCACAAAGCTGTCCTCCACAGGCGGTTTTTTACGAAAAGGCAATACCACACTGATGATCGGTACCGATGACTGCCATGTGGACGAGGCCATCGAGATCATCAAAAAAGAGTGCGGAAAGAGACAGAGCATTACCGTCAATATGCCCTATATCTCCGGAGCTACAATGATGAACTGCGCGACAATGCCGATGAAGGTCGAGGTCGGCGGTGCCACCATCTTTGTTATCGATGTAGACCGTTATGAAAAGATCTGATCCGTGGAGGATGAAGATCTGTGGCTGAATTGTCTCGCGGACTGCTGTGTTTAAAGGGAAGTATTGAAAAAAGTGCAACGATTTCATAAAAATCAGCTTGTATCAGCCAATTTACTGATATATAATAAAACCATGTATGGACACCATTATGTAATTTAGGAGGGAGTTTTCTATCATGTCATTCATTGAACAGATGAAAGCAAAAGCAAGAAATAACAAAAAGACAATCGTTCTTCCGGAGAGCAACGATAAAAGAACACTGATCGCTGCCGCAAAGGTTATGGAAGAAGGTACTGCAAATCTGATCCTTATCGGTAAGGAATCTGTAATTAAAGAGGATGCTGCCGCACTTGGCGTAAAGATCGATGGCGTTGCGATCGTTGATCCGGAAACAGATCCGAAATTCGCTCACTACGCAGAGACACTTTATGAGCTGAGAAAGAAAAAAGGCATGACACCGGAGAAGGCAGAGGAGACATTAAAATCCGACTGGATCACGTATGGTGTTGTTATGGTCAAGGAAGGCGATGCTGACGGTCTTGTTGCAGGCGCATGCCATGCTACAGCTGATACACTCCGCCCGGCACTTCAGATCATCAAGACAGCTCCGGGAACTGAGCTTGTTTCCGGCTTCTTCATTATGGACGTTCCGAACTGTGAGTACGGTGCAAACGGAACCTTCTTATTCGCTGACTGCGGATTAAACCAGGATCCGACTTCTGAGGAATTAGCTGCTATCGCAAACAGCAGTGCATACAGCTTCAAGGCTCTTGTAGGTGAGGAAGCCAAGATCGCAATGTTATGCCATTCCACAAAGGGAAGCGCAAAGCACGCTCTTGTAGACAAGGTCGTAGAGGCTACAAGGATCGCGAAAGAGAAATATCCGGATATCCTTGTTGATGGCGAGCTTCAGCTTGACGCAGCTATCGTTCCGGAGGTTGCTGCCTCCAAGGCAAAGGGAAGCCCGGTTGCCGGTCAGGCAAACGTACTTATTTTCCCGAACCTCGATGCAGGAAACATCGGCTACAAGCTTGTTCAGAGACTTGCTAAGGCAGAGGCTTACGGCCCGATGCTTCAGGGTATCGCAAGACCGGTCAATGACCTTTCCCGCGGCTGCTCTGCAGACGATATCGTAGGTGTTGTTGCTCTTACAGCAGTACAGGCACAGATGGCTTAATACAGACGGAACGGAATCTTCTGTATTCGCTTTGGTACATTCCCGGGCAGCTGCTACCGGCTGCCCGGATAAATAATAATATTTTATAAGGAGTTTATTCAAATGAATATTTTAGTTATCAACTGCGGAAGTTCTTCCTTAAAGTACCAGTTAATCAATTCTGATACCGAGGCAGTCCTTGCAAAGGGTCTTTGTGAGAGAATCGGCATCGAAGGAAGCCAGATCACATATCAGCCGGCCGGCGGAGAGAAAGAGGTTACCGTTTCCCCGATGCCGACCCATACTCAGGCTATCCAGATGGTTCTCGACGCTCTTACAAACGCTAAGACAGGCGTTATCAAGAGCCTTGCAGAGGTAGGCGCAGTTGGACATCGTGTCGTACATGGCGGTGAGAAGTTCACCTCCTCCACACTTATCACAGATGAGGCCATCAAGGCCATCGAGGAGTGTAACGATCTTGCTCCGCTTCACAACCCGGCTAACCTGATCGGTATCCGTGCATGCCAGGAGCTTATGCCGAACGTACCGATGGTTGCTGTATTCGATACCGCTTTCCATCAGACAATGCCGGAGGAGGCATACCTTTACGGCCTTCCCTATGAGTATTACGAGAAATACAAAGTAAGAAGATACGGTTTCCACGGAACATCCCACAGCTTCGTATCCAAGAGAGCAGCTGAGGTTGCAGGAAAGCCTTACGAAGATTTAAAGATCATCGTTTGCCACCTCGGAAACGGCGCCAGCCTTTCTGCTGTAAAGAACGGCAAATCTGTTGATACCAGCATGGGTCTTACTCCTCTTGAGGGACTTATCATGGGAACACGTTCCGGTGATATGGATCCGGCTATTATGGAATACATTTCCAAGAAGGAAAACCTCGACATTGCAGGCGTTATGAACGTTCTGAACAAGAAATCCGGCGTTCTTGGTCTTTCCGGTGTTTCCAGTGACTTCCGTGACATCGAGGAAGCTGCTGAGGCAGGAAACGACCGCGCTGCAAAGGCTCTTGCTGCATACAACTACCGTGTTGTTAAGTACATCGGCGCTTACACAGCAGCTATGGACGGTGTTGATGTGATCGCCTTCACCGCAGGTCTTGGCGAAAACGGCAAGTCCATGAGAAAGGCTGTCTGCGAGCACTTATCCTATCTTGGCATCAAGATCGATGATGAGGCAAACAGCGTAAGAGGCAAGGATATCGTAATCTCCACACCGGATTCCAAGGTTAAGGTTATGGTTATCCCGACAAACGAGGAGCTTGCAATTGCAAGAGAGACACTTGCTCTTGTTAAATAATTAAGGCTAAATTTACAGATCGGATCCGGCCCATTTTGCGACTGCACTTTGATACGGCTGCAAAATGGGCTGTATAATTTAGAAAAATCTGTAAAAAATTATTCAATTACAGGTTGACAAATCGTGGATGGATATGTATAATATCTATCGTGCGTATTAGGGGAGATAATATGCTGATTAATTTATCTGAAGTGTTTACCCAGGAAGGTAAGGAAAAGAGCTGGAAGGTTCCCTTTGAGCTTAAGGCTTACGAGGGGGCAGAAGGAACGTTTCCGGTGGTATCATCCGATCCGATTACGGTAACGGTGAAAAATCTCGGAAACAGAAAGCTTTCCCTTTCCGGACAAACCAAAGTTACATTATCCATTCCCTGTTCCAGATGTCTGGAGCCTGTTGAATATCCCTGTGAGATTTCATTTGATCAGGAGTTGGATATGAAGGTTTCTGAAAAAGACAGGGTGAACGATTTAGATGAACAATCTTATTTAACTGGCTATAATCTGGATGCAGACCAGCTGGTTTGTAATGAACTCTCATTGAGCCTGCCTATGAAGGTCCTGTGCAAAGAAGATTGCAAAGGGATTTGTAATAGATGTGGAGCAAATCTCAATTATGAGACTTGCGGCTGCGATACCAGGTCGCTCGATCCGAGGATGGCAGTTATCCAGGATATTTTTAAACAGTTTAAGGAGGTGTAACCATGTCTATCTGTCCAAAGAATAAATCTTCTAAAGCAAGAAGAGACAGCCGTAGAGCAAACTGGAAGATGAGTGCTCCGAACCTTGTTAAGTGCAGCAAATGCGGCGCATTAATGATGCCTCATAGAGTATGCAAGGCTTGCGGCAGCTACAATAAGCGTGAGATCGTTAAGGTTGAAGACTAATTCAAGATCGTTTTCAATGCTATATTTTTTCAAAGGGTGAAAAGGGAGTGTCAGTCGTAGGATTGATATTCCCTTTTTTATGTGACAGGAAATTCTGAGGAATTCCCTGTCACATAAAAAAGGCACTAACGTGCCAAAGATGCGCACTTGCGCGAAGATGTAGATTGTCGCAAGCGACCGCGCAAGGCGCGAGAATGTGCCAAGGCACATTCTTTCTCATATAAAGACAGCAGGAGAGTGCAGAATGAATAATAACAAGATCAAGGCCGCCCTTTTGGGAGCGGGAACGGTAGGAAGCGGAGTATATGTATTGTCCGGTATGCTGGCTGACGAAATGGTACAAAAGACCGGAGGAAGTTTTGAGATCAAAAAGGTTCTTGTCCGCGATATATCCAAGGAGAGGGATGGGATCCCGAGAGAGGTTCTTACCGACAATTGGAAGGAAATTCTGGAGGATCCGGAGATTCGGATCGTGATCGAGGTCATGGGCGGCATCGAACCGGCAAGAACCTATATTACAGAAGCCATCAAGGCCGGAAAGCAGGTGGTTTCTGCCAACAAGGATCTGCTGGCAGATTACGGACAGGAGCTCTTAAGGCTTGCAGAAGAAAATGCCGTCGATCTGCAGTTTGAAGCGGCAGTAGCCGGAGCGATCCCCATCATCCGACCGTTAAAGCAGAATATGACCGCCAGCCTTTTAACGGAGGTTATGGGAATCGTCAACGGTACGACAAACTATATCCTTACAAAAATGTCCGAAGAAGGTATGGATTATAAGGAGGCTTTAAATATGGCCGCCGAGTTGGGCTATGCGGAAGCCGATCCCACCTCAGATGTCGAGGGGTATGACGCTGGGCGGAAGATGGCTATATTGGCCTCCCTCGCCTATAGCTCTGAAGTGGTCTTTTCCGATGTCTACACCGAGGGCATCACTCATCTGACAGCAGACGATGTATATTATGCCCGTGAGTTTGGATATGTCATCAAGCTGGTGGGCATTGCAAAGAAGGATAAAGATTCTCTCGAGGTTAAAGTACATCCCATGCTGATCCCGGAGCACCATCCTCTCGCTACCGTGCGTGACTCCTTCAACGCGGTCTTTATGCATGGTGATGCCAGTGACGATGCCATGTTTATGGGACGCGGTGCCGGAAAGATGCCGACGGCCAGCGCCGTTATGGGAGATGCCGTCACTGTCCTGAGAAATCTTCTCCACGATAACTGCGGCTGGAACGGCGGTATCGCATACAAAAAGATCCCGGTGAAGCCCATCGAGGAGACAAAGAGCCGCTTCTTCCTCCGTATTCTTGTGCAGGAAAAGCCGGGCGCTCTCGGAAATATCGCGACAGTCCTCGGAAAAAACGATGTAAGTATCGATCATGTGGTAGCAAAACATACCGTACAGGGCTTTAACGAGCTTGTCATCATTACCGGCTCTGTGATGGAAGGCGATTTTAACCATGCCCTTTCTTCCTTGGAAAAGATGTCAGATGTGAAACAGATCTGTGCGAAAATTCGTGTTTATTCGGAATAATATCAAAACAATTATGCAGTTCTGTATGATTGGATTGAATATAGATTCTTGACATTTTATAGGGATAGTGGTACTATTTTGTAAAGATATTCAAAGAAAGGAGAATCCGCTATGAATAAATATGAAAGACCGGAGGCAGAGGTTGTTATTTTTGAAAGCGTTGATGTTGTGGCAACATCTGGTACTTCTGCTCCTGTTTATACAACGGGTTAGAATCTTGTCGGAAAAAACAAAAAGGTATGTATCCGCCGATATATACCTTTTTTTAATATCACTAATACTAATATCACTAATGCGAAAGGGGATATGATATGAAGGTCAGATCCGGCTTTAAACTAATGAAGGTAGGTATCCAAAATCTTGTGGTTGCGGTGGATGAACGGGCGGAGGAGTTTAACGGGATGGTTCGCCTCAATCCGACGGGTGCCTTTCTCTGGGAATTTCTCGTAAAAGGAGCAGAAAAAGAAGAACTTGTGGCTGCCCTCCTCTCTGAATATGAGATCGATAAAGAAACCGCAGAGACTGATGTAGACCGTTTCCTTTCTATCTTGACCGATAACGGGATTTTGGAGTAAATACGCTATGAATATATTGATGGCGTTTGAATCGGAATACAGGAAACCGGCTATGGTGACCATGTATTCTCTGCTCTGCAATAACGATCGTGATATAACCTTTTATATTATCTATTCGAGGCTGACCAAAGAGGAAAGACTTCTGCTTACTGAGCTGGCGGAAAGCACCGGCCATGGAAGCTGTGTCTTTCTCCCGGTACCGGAAGAAGCTTACCGGGATCTTCCGACCTTCTTCTGGATCTCGGCGGAAACCTATTATCGCCTCATGGCCCAGAAGCTGCTTCCCGAAAGTGTGGATCGTATCCTCTGGCTGGATGCCGATATTGTAGTCTGCGGTGATATCACGGAATTTTATGATCAGGATTTTGAGGGGAACCTTCTGGTGGCCTGCTCGGTCTGGGAGGAAGGAGTTGTCCGCAGAGAATTAAACCAGCTGACCCTTCCGCCGGATGCCAGATATTTTAATGCCGGTGTCCTCCTATATAATATGACCGCCCAGAGAAAGCAGCTGGATCCGGAGGTTTATACAGAATATCTCAAGGTTTTCGGAAAACGTCTCGTCTACGCAGATCAGGATGTCCTGAATGCCGTCTTCTATAGCTGTGTAAAATTCGCAGACCCATTGCAGTATAATTGTTTCACCAATGCTCTGGATCAATATCCGCCTGAGAAAAGAAGAACGCTTCTCAAGCAGTGCCGCATCCTCCATTACAATGGAAGCTCAAAGCCCTGGAATAAGGGGTATTGCTTTATAGGATCCCATATATTCCGGAAATATGCCCTTTCCTTTCCGGAGTATTCCTATTTGACGGATCCGGATTGGAGAAAGCAGGAGGATAAGGCAAGGCGCCGTCATCTCTATGATAAGAAAAAAACAGGGAAAAAAGAGCAGAGTATCCTCCGATATTCCTTTGTGATGGAAATCGCAGGAAAAAAAGTGCGTGTGATCCATCAGTATCAGAAGGTTTTGAATCACTGCAAAAAATATCTTACTGCCTCGAAGGATGCCGATCTTGAGATCTCCGTGACGGAAAGCGATCTGGAATACGAGAAAAAGCAATATGAAGCAGCCTGCAGGGCAGAAAACAGGGAAGTCTCCGCCATAAGCAAGGAGGAGCTTGAGATGGCAGCAGTAAACCGAAGGCTGGCAGACGTTCTTCTCGATTTTAATACGGTGCTGGTCCACGGGGCCGCGGCAGGAGTTGACGGGCAGGCTTATCTTTTCTGCGCCAAAAGCGGCACAGGAAAAACGACCCATATCAATCTCTGGCGTGAGGTTTTCGGAGACAGGCTGACGATAATAAACGGAGACAAGCCGTTTTTACAGATCGGCGAGAAGATTACGGTGTATGGTTCCCCCTGGTGCGGGAAGGAAGGCGAGAATACAAACTGTGCCTATCCTCTAGCGGCGATCTGTCTGATAAAGCGAGGCACGAAAAATGAGATCCGAAGGATCTCGCCGGACGAGGCATTTGTCCTCATGATGTCCCATATATACCGTTTCCGGGAACAGGAGAAGGCAAAGAAGCTTCTGACCCTTGTTGCAGAGCTCTGTGAAACCCTTCCGGTCTATGAGCTTACTGCGCTTCCCAATGCTGATGCCGCCCGCCTTTCCTATGAAACAATGACAATGGGGAGGTCAAAATGAGATCCGCGATCCTGGAGGAGCTGGATAAAAACGGGATGACTGTCTGCACAACAAAAGGGGACAGCATGGAGCCCCTCCTTGCCAATAGACGGGATATCGTAACGATACGGAAAACAAAGCCCGGAGAACGCCTGAAAAAATATGACGTTCCCCTTTATATGCGGGACGGAGGCTCAAATTATGTCCTCCACCGGATCATCCGGGTCCGTAAGGAGGACTATGTGATCTGCGGGGACAACCGGTGGAGACCGGAATATGGGATCACAGACCGCAATATTGTCGGCGTGATGACCGGGATCATACGAGACGGTAAAGAGCTGCCGTTTAAGGGCCTAAAGTATCGTTTGTATGTCCGGCTGTGGTGCGGAGCCTTTCCGGTCAGAGCCCTTTTCCTGCTTTTAAAAGACATCCCAAAGCTCATCCGAAGGAGAATAAAAAAATGCTCACAGACGACTTGAAAACATATCTTAACTTTCTGAGACCGGCCGTTTTAAGGCTTTCTTACGCTTCGGCTGATGGGATCAGTCTGGAGGATACGGTGCTTTTTCCTGTATTTTCCAAAGCCTATGAACAGTCTCAGGCCGAGCTTTTATATACATGGTTTGTGGAGCAGGGCTTAAAGCTTCCAAAATCTCTGGAAGAACAGCTTAAGCTCTCTTACAATCATGCACTTCACCGAGAGCTTTTAATGAACACGGAGCGGGAGCGCATCTTTGGATTTATGGATGAACATCAGATCCTTCACTGTCCTCTAAAGGGGATCCTGATCCAGCCTCTGTATCCGGCTGTCGGAACGCGCTATGCATCTGACAATGACATCCTTGTGGATCCGGAGCAATGTGATGAAATAAAAAAATTCATGACCGCCCGCGGCTATAAGTTTTTAGGAAGCACCGGAAAGCACGACGGATATCTGAAAAATCCCTCTTACCATTTTGAGATGCACAAGACGTTAATGGATGAGATCGAGGAGGAGAGGGAGGCAGCTGCCTACTTAAATGAGATATGGCCGAGATTACGCCGTGTCGATCCCACAGGCTTCCTATTTGAGATGACACCGGAGGATTTTTACATTCATCTCTTAGCCCATGCGTTACATCATTATAGAAGCAGAGGTACGGGGCTTCGCTATATCGTGGACGTATACTATTATCTGCAAAGCTTCGGAAGCCTCATGGATCAGGAAATGCTTTCGGAGCTTCTAAAGAAGCTTCATCTTGATGAATTTGAACAGGTACTGCGAAGCCTGTCAGAGAAGCTTTTTTCAAAAGATGCTCTCGCAACGGAATTTACTGCCAAAGAAGAAAATGTCCTCGAATATATGTTTCAAGCCGGTTCCCACGGAAATGACAGGCTCCAGGCAAAAAACAGGATTAAAAGCTTCCGCTATAAGTCACGTACCAAGGCCGGAAGAAGATGGGAATATGTCATAAAGCGCGCCTTTCCGGAGGCAGACTGGTGGAAGACCTATCATCCGTTTCTGTATAAATACAAGCTGCTGATTCCGTTTTACGCGGTATACCGGCTCGGAAAAGGAGTTCTATTCTCCGAATATGGGAGAGAGGAGATCCGGCAGGTGTTCTCCGGCGGAAAGGAAACAAATGATAGAGATCACTAAAAAAATCCTGAGCCTTTTAAAACCGGATCAGAAGAAACGACTGTTCTATCTGTTTTTCGCCATGCTGATAGGTGCTGTTTTAGAGACGATCAGTGTTGCCCTGGTCGTTCCGATGATACAAGCGGTCTTAAATCCGGAGCTTGTCTCGAAAAACAGGTATATCCGTATTTTTATTGAGAGTTTCTTCCCAACGCAGAACGGGAGCTTTCTGTCCTTTAGTATCCTTGCCCTGATCCTGATATACTTGCTCAAAAATCTCTACATGTTTCTGGAACAGAAGCTCTGTGCCGGTTTTTCATCAGACTGCAGCATGCGCCTTAAAAATATGCTTGCCGCCTTCTACCTCAGGAGACATTATGAGCATTATCTCACGACAAACACAAATGATATCTACCAGCTGATCCTCAATGATACGTCCTCAGTGGTAACTATCATACAGAATATGCTGATGATCCTGACGGAGAGTGTGATTGCCGTCTTTCTTGCTGCGGCAATCTTTGTGATCGATCCCATTATGATCGTCTGGGCAGTTCTTACTCTGCTTGTGGTGGTCATCCTTATCCTTGCCGTGATCCGTCCGCGTATCAGCAGGATCGGAAATCAGTGTATCGATCACAATATCCGCCGGAGCAACTGGCTGATCCAGGGACTTCGGGGGATCAAGGAGATCAAGACGCTTCATACCGAGGACTACATCATAAGTCATATCGCGGGAGAATCCAAAAGCCTCAGAAGCTTGGAATGTCAAAACGCAGTTTACTCCTCGGTGCCCCGCATGTTCGTCGAAACGGTGTGTGTCTGCTCAATGCTCGGTTATCTTTATTTCCTTGTGTTGTCAGGCGTTGATCTTTCGCTGGTGCTTCCTGCTGTCAGTGCCTTTGCAATGGCTGCCATCAAGCTCATGCCGGCGGCGATCCGGATATCCGGCGCCATATCCGGGATCCACTATCGGAAAAAGTCCCTTGACCGGATCTGTGATGCACTGAAGGAGGGAGCCGGTGAGGAGAGCCGTATATACGGAAGGCTCCTGTGCCGGGATGAAAAAGAGGAACCTCAGGATATGCTTTATATAAAGGATCTCTCTTATCATTATCCCTCCGGAAAAAGAAAGATCCTCGATCATGCGGATGCGTCCTTCCCGCTGGGAAAGATCAGCTGTATCATAGGGGAATCCGGGGTCGGAAAGACAACTTTGGCCGACCTGATCCTCGGACTTCTCATACCGGAAGAAGGAGAAATCTACGCAAATAAATCCGAAACAGCTTCCATAAAGATCGGATATATCCCTCAAAGCTCCTTCATGCTGGATGATTCGATCAAGGGAAATATTGCCTTTGGCCTTGATAAAGATCATATCGACGATAAAAAGGTTATGGAATGCCTGCAGGCTGTGGGACTGGAAAGCTTCATTAAAAACCTTCCGGAGGGGATCGAGACCCAGATCGGAGAAGGAGGAATCAGGGTCTCCGGCGGCCAGAGACAGCGGATCGGCATCGCAAGGGCCCTCTATCGTGACTGTGATCTGTTTATTTTAGATGAACCGACAGCAGCCCTCGACAAGGAGACGGAATTCATCGTGCTCGATACGATCCGAAATATGGCAAGGGATAAGACCTTTCTTATCATTGCCCATAATATTTATACGATCGAGGCCTGTGATCTTGTCTATGAAGTAAAGGATGGAAAGCTTAAGCTTGCAAAGGAGAAAAAATGGTAAAGGTATCGATCATTATCCCGGCTTATAATGTGGAGAGATATATAGGGGAGGCATTGGAAAGTGCTATGGCCCAAAGCCTTGCAGAGATCGAGATACTGGCCGTGGATGACGGCTCAACGGATGAAACCGGAGCTATTCTCGATGCCTACAGTAAAAAAGATAGCCGGATCCGTGTGATCCATAAAAAGAATACCGGATACGGACATACGATGAATGTCGGTATTGAGCATGCGTCCGGAAAATATATTGCTGTTTTAGAGGCGGATGACCGTATGCTTCCTGACATGCTGAAAAATCTTTATACCGTGGCGGAGACGCTTAAGACAGAGCTTACCCGGGGAGATTTTATCCGGTTTTATGAAGAAAACGGTGCTATGGTCAAACACTACTGCAACGCATGCCTGCCTTCCCTCTACTATCAGATATGTGATCCGCAGCAGTTAAAGCCGGCTGTTTTTTTCTGTTCGATGATGACGTGGTGCGGTATCGTAAGACGTGATTTTATCGAAAAATGGCATATCCGGCATAATGAAACACCCGGAGCCTCCTATCAGGATAACGGGTTCTGGTTCCAGATGATATGCCGAGCCAAAAGAGTGGTCTATATTGATGAACCCGGATACCTGTATCGGACAGATAATCCGGCCTCCTCGGTAAGGCAGAGTGATAACATCTACGGGATCAATGAAGAATACGCGTTTATCTATAGCTATCTTTTTACACGACCGGAGCTTCATAAGTTTTTACCCGTCTACTGGTTTAAGAAATACGAGAATGCATTGTTTACGATATGCAGGATCCCAAAGGAATACCGCAGGCTGTATGCCCAGCATACCCGGAAGGAATTTATGGCAGCAGAGAATAAAGGTGAATTGGATAAGCGCTTTTTCTTTAAAAAATACTGGGATGAGGTGCAGATCCTGCTTAGCAGTGCAGATGAATATCTGGGATACAAGGGGCTTTTATAACCCCTGCCATATCCCGGATATTCATAAACTGCCGGAGTTGGGTATCCAACTGAGATAAATCAGTTATAAACTAAAGAGAAGTGTATCATAAGTGGGGTACGGAAGAATGCTCTCCGGGATCAATACCTCTGCTTCATTTGCAAGAAGCCGGATCGATTCCAGCTCAGGCAGGATCACGTCATGGTAAAAGCTGCCGGCTGCCAGCTCATCCTTGATCCCTTCTGCTTCCTTCGTCAATGTCCTTAAAGTGTCCAGATGCTTAGAGAGCCCGTTTGCCTTTTCGTTAAGTGCGGTAAGAAGCTTTTCCTCTGCCGTTACAGAAAGAGTCGGAACGAGCTCTTTTGTTTTTATGCCGGTGGAGGCCAGCCTGCTCATATAGCTGAAAATGGAAGGGAGAAGCTCCTTCTGCAGAATCTCTGCCATCGTTCTTGCCTCAATATGGATGGTCTTGCAGTAATCCTCAAGAAGTATCTCATAACGGGAGATCATCTCGGCTTTGGTGAGAACATGGTGTTTTGTAAAAAGAAGCACATTTTTTTCATCTAAAAAGTGGGGGAGTGCTTCCGGAGTCGATCTGTAGTTGGGAAGTCCGCGTCTTGCTGCCTCCTCAAGCCATTCATCAGAATAACCATTCCCGTTAAAAATGATCCGTCCATGCTCGGTGAAGGTCTCTTTTAGCAGCTGGTGGATCGAAGCGTTCAGATCCGCATCGGAGGACTGAGATAAGCGGCTGCAAAACTGAGACAATTCTTCTGCCACGGCGGTATTGAGGACTACATTAGGGCCGGATAGGGAAAGGGACGCGCCGGGCATACGGAATTCAAACTTATTTCCGGTGAAGGAAAAGGGTGAGGTACGATTGCGGTCGGTGTTGTCCCGGATAAAATGAGGAAGGACCCTCGGCCCGATCGACATTTCGACCTTCCCCTTTTCTTCACAATAGGTATCCGATCGGATCGCCTCGATGATCTCATTGATCTGATCGCCAAGAAACATGGAAACAACAGCCGGCGGTGCTTCGTTTGCCCCAAGACGGTGATCGTTGCCGGCAGTCGCGACAGAGATACGAAGGAGATCTGCGTACTCATCGACAGCCTTGATCACAGCAGCTAAAAACAGGAGAAACTGTGTATTCTCCGAGGGTGTCTTTCCGGGATCCAAAAGATTTACGCCTGTATCTGTGGAGAGGGCCCAGTTATTATGCTTGCCGCTGCCGTTGATCCCCTCAAAGGGCTTTTCATGCAGAAGACAGGCAAGACCATGACGGTCAGCAGTCTTTTTCATCAGCTCCATGACAAGCTGGTTGTGATCGATCGCAACGTTTACGGTTTCAAAAACCGGTGCAAGCTCGTGCTGTGCGGGTGCCACCTCGTTATGCTCGGTTTTGGCCGGGATCCCAAGCTTCCAGAGCTCCTCATTCAATTCTTCCATAAATGCTTCCACACGCGGCTTGATGGAACCGAAATAGTGGTCATCCATTTCCTGTCCCTTCGGAGCCGCAGCGCCAAACAGTGTCCTTCTACAGAATACCAGATCCTTTCGTTTGCTCCAGGCCTCTTTATCTACAAGAAAATATTCCTGCTCGGCACCTACGGTTGTAAGGACATGTTTCACGTCCGCTTTTCCTAAAATATGCAGCAGTCGTGTTGCCTCCCGGCTAACGGCCTCCATGGAACGTAAGAGAGGTGTTTTTTTGTCAAGAGCTTCGCCGCTGTAGGAACAGAAGGCAGTCGGGATACAGATGGTGTGCCCCTTTAAAAAGGCATAAGAGGTAGGATCCCATGCAGTATATCCACGGGCTTCAAAGGTAGCCCTAAGACCGCCGGAGGGGAAGCTGGAGGCATCCGGTTCTCCCTTTACCAGTTCCTTGCCCGAGAATACCATGATGGCCTCTCCGGTATCCGTAGGAGATAGAAAGCTATCGTGCTTTTCTGCTGTGATTCCGGTCATAGGCTGGAACCAGTGAGTGAAATGAGTAGCACCGCGCTCGATGGCCCCATTCCTTCATGGCAACAGCTACGGCATTTGCAACATCAAGCTCTAAGTGGGTTCCGTTGTCGATGGTCTTTTTCAGAGCCTTATATACATCCTTCGGCAGCCGGATCTTCATTTCTGAATCGTTAAAAACAAGACTTCCATATAATCCGGGTATATTTTTACTCATCGCTTTTTCTCCTTTCAACTTCGGGATCTGATCCCTCATCAGAATCATAAAATCAGTGATTAACCGAATCAAGTAAGTCCCCTGCGTCAATTGCGAATATCCGCTTGACATCGATATGTTAATTTTTTCAAGTTTCTGAAAAAAAATACTTTACAAATGTTAAAAAAAAGTCTATAGTAATTCCATATTTTTGATGTCAATCCCACGATATGCGAATATTGGATAGGATTGTGGGAGTGCGTAGCACGGAACAATCCGCAGGCATCACAATCGGGGCTTTTGCCCCCGATATCATTATATATGGCATGCGAGAGTATGCGTTTTGTGAGGACAATGGTGTCGGATCCTTAAGGATTCTGTCACCTTTTTTTCTTTTGAAAATACAGGAGGTAATATATGGCGGTAAAATATGTATTCGTCACAGGCGGTGTTGTATCCGGTCTGGGAAAAGGGATCACTGCTGCATCCTTAGGCAGACTTTTAAAGGCCAGGGGCTATCAGGTGACCATGCAAAAATTTGATCCCTATATCAATATCGATCCGGGCACGATGAATCCGATCCAGCATGGCGAGGTTTTTGTCACGGATGACGGAACAGAGACAGATCTGGATCTGGGACACTATGAGCGTTTTATTGATGAAAGCCTCGATAAAAACTCAAATGTTACAACCGGTAAGATCTATTGGACGGTTCTTCAGAAGGAGCGCCACGGTGACTTCGGCGGCGGCACCGTTCAGGTGATCCCACATATTACAAATGAGATCAAGTCAAGGTTTTACCGGGCAAAATCCTCGGAAGAAAACAGGATCGCGATTATTGAAGTCGGCGGTACCGTTGGTGATATCGAAAGCCAGCCGTTCTTAGAGGCGATCCGGCAGTTTCGTCAGGATGTCGGCCCCGGAAACTCGGTGCTTCTCCATGTAACGCTTGTTCCCTATCTTAAGGCCTCCGGGGAATTGAAGACAAAACCGACCCAGCAGAGTGTAAAGGCCCTTCAGGGAATGGGGATATTCCCGGATGTGATCGTATGCAGAACAGAGGTTCCCCTCGGAGATGAGATTAAAAGTAAGATCGCCCTGTTTTGCAATGTACCTGAGGATCACGTCCTCCAGAATCCGGACGTAGAGTATTTGTATGAAGCTCCGCTAGTAATGGAGCGAGAGCGGCTGGCTCATGTGGTATGCTCGTGCCTTAATATCCCATGTGGGACTCCGGCCCTTGGCGACTGGAAGGAAATGGTGGATGCTTTAAAGAATCCCCAGAGTGAGGTTACGATCGCTCTTGTCGGTAAATATACTCAGCTCCATGATGCTTATTTAAGTGTAATGGAGGCTTTAAAGCACGGCGGTATTGCGAATCGTACAAAGGTCTGCATTAAATGGATCGATTCCACACTCTTAAAGGAGGATGCGCTGGACGAGGCATTTTCCGGCGTGGACGGTATCATCATCCCGGGCGGCTTTGGTTATCGGGGAACAGAAGGCATGATACTTGCTGCCGGCTACGCCAGAAAAAAGAAAATCCCGTTTCTCGGGATCTGTCTTGGAATGCAGATGGCTATCGTTGAATTTGCAAGAAATGTACTGGGCTATCAGAATGCGAACAGCTCGGAGCTGGATCCGGAGACGACCCATCCGGTAGTTGATATCATGCCGGAGCAGAATGGGATCGAGGATCTGGGTGGAACCCTAAGGCTGGGTGCCTATCCCTGTGTTCTGGATAAAAGCTCAAAGGCATACTCTTATTACGGCACAGAACAGATCAGTGAGCGGCATAGACATCGTTATGAGGTAAATAATAAATATCGTGAGGAATTATCTTCACATGGAATGCTTTTATCCGGTCAGTCACCCGACGGACACATTGTGGAGATTATCGAGTTATCCGACCATCCGTTTTTTGTAGGCATTCAGGCCCATCCGGAATTTAAGTCAAGACCAAACCATGCCCATCCTCTGTTTGCCGGATTTGTTGAAAGTGCAGAGGAACAGGGGATCTTACGGCGTGCAAAGGCGCTTCTGATGAAGCGGAATCACTTTACCGAGCCGGAGGCACATCGATATCTCCAGAAGACAAGTATGGATACAGGGCGTACCATGATGGAGAGCGCCCACATGGTGACCATGCTTATGCCGGAGGATTAAGAAAGAGGGTAGATATTATGTTTAAAGTTAATGAGAATTTTGCAAAGCTTCCGGGAAGCTATCTGTTTGCCAATATTGCGAAAAAGGTTTCTGCTTTTCAGGAAAGTCATCCGGAAAAGGAGATCATCCGGCTTGGGATCGGAGATGTGACACAGCCCATTGCTCCGGCCATCATTGCAGCCATGCATAAGGCTGTGGATGAAATGGGAAATGCTGCTACCTTTCATGGCTATGCGCCGGAATCCGGATATGATTTTCTGAGAACGGTTATTGCTGAAAATGATTTTCAGGCAAGAGGATGCGATATCCATGCAGATGAGATATTTATTTCTGACGGCGCTAAGTGCGATTCCGGAAATATTCAGGAGCTCTTTAGCTTAAATAGTGTGGTGGCTGTCTGCGATCCGGTCTACCCGGTCTATATCGACAGCAATGTAATGGCCGGCCGCACGGGCTTATATGATGCGGAAACCGGAAAATTTGACGGTGTAGTATACATGCCCTGCAGAGAGGATAATAAATTTCTTCCCGAGCTTCCAAAGGAAAGAGCAGACATCATTTATCTCTGCTTCCCGAATAACCCGACAGGAGAGGCAATTCACAAGGATGAACTGCAAAAATGGGTCGATTATGCCAATGAAAACGGCTCTGTCATCATCTTTGACGCGGCCTACGAGGCCTATATAACGGAAGATGATATTCCTCATTCCATTTATGAATGTGAGGGGGCAAAGACATGTGCGATCGAGCTGAGAAGCTTTTCAAAGAAAGCAGGCTTTACCGGAATGCGTCTCGGATTTTCCGTCATTCCTAAGGAATTAAAGTGTGAGGATGTCAGCCTGAATGCCATGTGGACAAGAAGACAGGGCAGTAAGTATAACGGAACCCCGTATATCATCCAAAGAGCCGGAGAGGCCGTTTATTCCCCGGAGGGAAAGATCCAGATCGAGGAACAGATCGGACGTTACATGAAAAATGCCCACACGATCTTAAACGGTCTGAAGGCAGCGGGCTACACAGCTTACGGCGGAGTAAATTCTCCGTATATCTGGATGAAGACCCCTCATAATATGTCTTCATGGGATTTCTTTGATTATCTGCTTGAAAATGCAGGGGTTGTAGGCACACCGGGAGCCGGCTTTGGCCCATCCGGAGAAGGCTATTTCCGTCTTACGGCCTTCGGAACTTACGAAAATTCATTAAAAGCACTTGACAGAATCAGAAATATCTGATAAATAATATAAATTATAAAAATGCTTGTCAAAATACAGCAAAAAGGCTGTGAAAGAGACTCCCTCCCCGGAACTTTACAGAGAACCGTGCCGCGGCTGAGAGCATGGAAAGGAAAGAGGAGTGGACAACACTCGGGAGCCGGCTTTTCAAAGCTTAAGTTTATCAGATATGCGGATCCTGCAGAAATACAGATAGATTTAAGAATGAGGGAAGCACGATGGCCGCGCGTTAAGCGGCAGAACCGTTAGGATGATGGTCCGATAGCAAAAGCGGCGGTTCATGAGTGGCATAATATGCAATGCGGGTGGTACCGCGGGAATACACGTCCCGTCCCGGAGATATTCAAATGACGAAGATCTCCGGGGCGGGATTTTTCGTTTTCCTTCAATTTCGGCCCCATGGAGGTATGCGGATGAAGTATATTACAGGATTAGGAAAAAAAGACACAATGGAACTTTCAGAAATTCTTCTTCCTGAAACGAATGGAAAGAGTATCTTAGTGACGGGAATGATCCACAGCATCCGGGATATGGGAGAGATCAAGTTTATAATCTTAAGAAAGCGGGAAGGTGTATTTCAGACTGTGCTTGAAAATCCCCCACAGATGCTTCAGAAGAAAGCTGAGTCATTAAGAGTCGGTCAGGCGATCAAAGCAGAAGGCATCGTGAGAAGCGAAATGAGAGCGCCTCACGGCATCGAGCTTCTTCTTACCGGTGTAGAAATCCTTTCTTTCCCGGCGGCACCTCTCCCCATTGCCGTCGACAAATGGAAGCTTTCAGCATCCCTTGAGGCAAAGCTCGATCAGAGAGCCATCACCTTACGGAATCTCAGGGAACGGGCGAAATTTAAGATCCAGGAAGGGATCTGTCGAGGCTTTAGGGAATTTCTTACGAAGCAGGGCTTCACCGAGATCCACACACCAAAGATCGGTGCAAGAGCATCCGAGGGAGGAGCAAATCTATTTAAGCTTCCGTATTTTCATCGTCCTGCGGTACTGGCCCAGAGCCCGCAGCTCTATAAGCAGATGATGGTAGGAGTCTTTGACCGTGTCTTTGAGACCGGGCCGGTTTTCCGTGCAGAAAAACACAATACGAAAAGACATTTAAACGAGTATACGAGTTTGGATCTGGAGATGGGATATATTGATGGCTTCTTAGATATCTGTTGTATGGAGACAGGGCTTTTACGATACATCATGGAGCTTTTAGAGCGTGAATATGCATCGGAGTTTAAAATCCTCGATGTTTCCCTGCCTGAGACGGAAAAGATCCCCTATGTGCGGTTTGATGAGGCAAAGCAATTGATTTCCGAAAAGTACCACAGACAGATCCGGACTCCTAACGATCTTGAGCCGGAGGAGGAGGCCCTGATCGGTGAATACTTTAAATCGGAGTATGATGCAGATTTTGTGTTTGTGACCCACTATCCGTCAAAGAAACGCCCCTTCTATGCGATGGAGGATCCGGCGGATGAGAAATATACATTAAGCTTTGATCTTCTTTTCCGGGGACTTGAAATCACCACCGGAGGCCAGCGTATCCATGATTATAACCGTCTGATCGATAAGCTCGGGAAAAGAGGGATGGATACCGAGGGGCTGGAAGCTTATCTTGATTGCTTTAAATACGGTATGCCGCCCCACGGAGGACTGGGGATCGGTCTCGAACGGCTGACAATGCAGCTTCTCGGTGAAGAACACATACGTGAGACAAGCCTCTTTCCGAGAGATATGACCCGTTTAAAACCGTAGCAGAAGGAATCGTCACAAGGAGGAATGAGATATGGCTGAAAAGATCACCGATAAAACCATGGATGAGATTGAAATTCTTGCAAAGCTTGTACTGACAAAAGCAGAAAAAGAAAAGGCTAAGGCTAAGATGCAGCAGATGCTGGACTATGTAGACATGCTGGATCGTCTGGATACGGAAAACACCGAACCGCTGACCCATATTTTCCCCATCAGCAATGTCTTCCGTGAGGACGTGGAAATGGACAGCACACCGGCAGATGAACTATTGAAGAATGCACCCCAGAAAAAGGACGGAATGTTTCTTGTTCCGAAATCCATCGGTTAGGAGGCGGCTATGGATATTTTAGAATTGACTGCGACAGAGCTGGCAGAAAAAATAAAGAGAAAAGAATGCTCTGCTGTCGAGGCGGCAGCTGCCTGTATCGAACAGATCGGGCAGGAAGACAAAAGGCTGCATGCATATCTCAATGTAGATGCGGACGCGGCATTAAGGCGGGCAAAAGAGGTTGACAGGGGGATTGAGACCGGGATTTACACCGGGCCCCTTGCAGGCGTTCCCATTGCCGTCAAAGATAATATCTGTACGAAAGGTATGGCGACTACCTGTGCATCAAAGATATTGGAAAGCTTTGTACCATTTTATAATGCGGAGGCAGTTGACCGTATCGAAGCAGCCGGCATGGTCATTCTGGGAAAAACAAACATGGATGAATTTGCCATGGGAAGCACGACAGAGACCTCTGCCTTCGGTGATACAAAAAACCCATGGGATCCGGCTCACGTACCGGGAGGCTCCTCCGGCGGCTCCTGTGCTGCGGTTGCTTCCGGTGAGGCATTTTTGGCGCTGGGCTCCGATACCGGCGGTTCTATCCGTCAGCCAAGCTCTTATTGTGGCGTCACCGGGATAAAGCCCACCTACGGAACCGTATCACGATACGGCCTGATCGCTTATGCCTCATCCTTGGATCAGATCGGCCCCATTGCTAAAAATACAAAGGATTGCGCAGCACTTCTTTCTGTTTTAGCCGGTCAAGACAGTAAGGACAGCACCTCCATAAAACGAAACGATACGGATTTTCTAGCTGTAACCGGAGATGACATGAGCGAAATGAAAATAGGCATTCCCGTTGAATACCTTTCAGACGGAATCGATGACGACGTAAGGGAAAGCGTTCTAAAGGCAGCGGAGTGGTTTAAAATACTGGGAGCATCCGTAGAGTATTTTGATCTTGGTCTCACCGAATATACGATCCCTGCCTATTATGTGATCGCTTCCGCAGAGGCAAGCTCAAATCTGGAGAGGTTTGATGGTGTGAAATATGGATACCGTTCTTCCTCCTGCGAGGGACTTCACGATATGTATAAGAAAAGCCGTTCCGAGGGCTTTGGCCCCGAGGTAAAGCGGAGGATCATGCTGGGCTCCTTTGTTCTAAGCTCCGGATACTATGATGCCTATTACCTGAAAGCCCTTCGGGTCCGAGCTAAGATCAAGGAGGCTTTTGACCGGGCTTTTGACCGGTTTGACATCATTCTGGGGCCTGCCGCACCGACTGCTGCCCCGCGTCTCGGGACATCATTAAATGACCCCATGAAGATGTATTTAAGCGACATCTACACGGTTTCTGCAAATCTTGCCGGTCTGCCGGGACTAACCGTTCCGTGCAATATAAATATGGACGGACTTCCCATCGGCGTACAGCTTACGGGAAACTGCTTTACAGAGAGCAAGCTGTTTCAGGCGGCTTACGGTCTGGAAAAGCTCCGCGGCCCGTGGAAGCTTCCGTTTATGAGAAAGGAGAGCATGGAATGAAGCAATATGAAACAGTGATCGGACTTGAGGTCCATATTGAATTGGCAACAAAAACAAAGATATTCTGTGGATGCCGGGCTTCATTCGGAGCAAAGCCCAATACCTGTGTCTGCCCGGTGTGCAGCGGTATGCCGGGGGCACTCCCGGTTTTAAATAAAAAGGTGGTCGATTTTGCCTTGCTGGCCGGTCTAGCCTTGAACTGTCAGGTCAACACCTTCTGTAAATTTGACAGAAAGAACTATTTTTATCCCGACAATCCGCAAAACTACCAGATCTCCCAGCTCTATCTGCCGATCTGCCATGACGGATACGTTGAGATCATGACACCTTCCGGCACAAAACAGATCGGTATCCATGAGATCCACATGGAGGAGGATGCCGGGAAGCTTATCCATGATGATTGGACGGACAGCACCCTTGTGGACTACAACCGAAGTGGTGTTCCCCTGATCGAGATCGTTTCCGAGCCGGATATGAGAAGTGAGGATGAGGTAATCGCTTACCTTGAAAAGCTGCAATCCACCATGCAGTATCTGGGAGTTTCTGATTGCCGGCTGCAGGAGGGCTCGATGCGTGCAGACGTCAATCTTTCAGTCCGGGCTATTGGGGATACCGCTCTGGGAACACGAACGGAGATGAAAAACCTGAACTCTTTTAAGGCGATTTCCCATGCGATCGCCGGAGAGAGGGAACGCCAGATCGAGCTTCTGACGGAAGGAAGATCGGTCATTCAGGAAACAAGAAGATGGGATGATAATAAGGAAGCCTCCTTTGCAATGCGATCAAAAGAGGATGCGAAGGATTATCGTTATTTTCCAGATCCGGATCTGCCCCCGATCTTTATTTCCGATTCATGGATCAGTGAGGCAAAGGAAAAGCTGCCGGAAATGAGGGAACAGAAATTGCTCCGATATCAGAAGGAATATGGCTTGAGCCAATACGATGCAGAGCTATTGACTCAGGATCGGGCAATGGCTGAAAAATTTGAGCTCACGATCCGGTATGGGGCACCTCCTAAGAAGGCGGCAAACTGGCTTACCGGTGAGACCATGAGGCTCATGAAAGAAAAAGAGCGAACAGCCTCCGAGCTGATCTTTTCTGCCCAACATCTTGCCGAGCTCATCAATCTTATAGAAAAAGAGGTGATACAGAATCAAACGGCCAGAGAAGTATTTTCTGAAATGTTTGAGTCGGATATAACTCCTGAAGTCTACATCGATGAACATGGACTGAGAATGGAAAAAAATTCCGATCTTCTCTTTGAAGCGGCAAAGAAGATAGTAGAGGCAAATCCAAAGGCTGTAACAGAGTATAAGGAAGGAAAGGATAAGGTTATCGGTTTCCTCATGGGGCAGCTGATGCGGGAAATGAAGGGAAAAGCAGCCCCCTCACAGGCACAGGAAGCCATCAGAAAAATTCTCTCTGCTTATTAAGGTAAAAAACCTATTGATTTTATAATAGCTATCTAGTATATTATTGATAGATTTGTAACTGTTACCCCATATCATGAGGAATAGACCTATGGCAGTTACAAACAGGGAGTATGATATGATAAAGATAGCTGTAGATGCTATGGGCGGCGACAATGCACCTTTCGAGATCGTCAAAGGTGCGGTGGAAGCAGTCAATGAGCGAAAAGATATAACCGTCTGCCTGACAGGTCAGGAGACAGTTATAAAAAAAGAACTTGAAAAATACACCTATAATAAAGAACAGATCGAGATCGTAAATGCTTCCGAAGTGATCGAAACAGGAGAACCTCCGGTGAATGCGATCCGTAAGAAAAAAGATTCCTCCATCGTAGTTGGAATGAATCTGGTAAAGAACAATCAGGCAGACGGCTTTGTTTCTGCCGGAAGCTCAGGTGCAGTCCTTGTCGGAGGACAGGTGATCGTCGGACGGATAAAAGGAGTAGAAAGGCCGCCCTTAGCTCCGTTGATTCCAACCGAAAAGGGTGTTTCTCTCCTGATCGACTGCGGTGCAAACGTCGATGCAAGGCCTTCCCATCTCGTACAGTTCGCCCAGATGGGCTCGATCTACATGGAGCATGTCCTCGGGATCAAAAATCCTAGGGTTGCCATCGTCAATATCGGTGCAGAGGAAGAAAAGGGAAATGCTCTTGTAAAGGAAACCTTCCCCCTTTTAAAGGAATGTCCCGGGATCAACTTTATCGGCAGCATTGAAGCCCGCGAGATCCCCCACGGAGGTGCCGATGTGATCGTCTGCGAAGCCTTTGTGGGAAACGTGATCTTAAAGCTTTACGAGGGAGTCGGTGCGACCCTGATCTCTATGGTCAAAAAGGGGTTAATGAGCTCCTTTCGGAGTAAGCTCGGAGCGCTCCTGATAAAGCCGGCTTTAAAATCTACCTTAAAGAGCTTTGATGCAACGGAATACGGCGGAGCTCCGCTTCTGGGTCTTAAAGGCCTTGTTGTAAAGACCCACGGAAGCTCAAAGGCCAATGAGGTCAAAAATTCGATCATCCAGTGTATTTCCTTCAAGGAACAGGGAATCAGCGATAAGATAAAGGAATGTCTTGCTGTTGAAAAGACGGAAGCATAGCAGCCCAAATGTAAGATTAATAATATAAAACTATATAAAGTAGAGAGGATGGATAATTTTATGGAGTTTGAAAAGTTACAGCAGATTATTGCCGAGGTGTTAAACATTGATGCAGAGGATATCACAATGAACACTACATTTGTGGATGATCTTGGTGCAGATTCCCTTGATGTATTCCAGATCATCATGGGCATCGAGGAGGAATTTGATATTGAGATCCCCACCGAGGCCGCCGAAAAGATCGTCAGCGTCGGTGATGCTGTAGAGCAGATCAAGAACGCATTAAACTAATAATCCCGGGTAACAAAGGTGTCCATTCCGGGCACCTTCTTTTCCTTTTAAACAGAAGCGGTGAAATAATAAGTGCCGCAGGAAGGAGTAAGTGTTGGAAAAAAAGATCGATGAGCTTCAGACCATAATCCAATATCGTTTTAAAAATGACCGTCTCTTATCCCATGCACTGACCCACAGCTCGTATGCGAATGAAAAGCATTGGGATAAAACACAATGTAATGAGCGTCTTGAATTTCTGGGTGATGCCGTACTGGAGGTGGTTTCCAGTGATTTCCTGTTTCGCGGCCACCCAACTATGCCGGAGGGCGAGATGACAAAGCTGAGAGCCAGTCTTGTATGTGAACAGGCTCTTTCTTACTGTGCAGAGGCGATCTGTCTCGGTGACTTTCTTTTGCTGGGAAAGGGAGAAGACCGTACAGGCGGAAGGAAACGTCCGTCAGTAGTATCGGATGCAATGGAGGCTGTGATCGGTGCGATCTATCTCGATGGTGGTCTTGCTAATGCAAAAGAGTTTATTTATAAATTCATCCTGAATGACATCGAACATAAACAGCTCTTTTATGATAGCAAAACTATCTTGCAGGAAATGATCCAGGCAGAATTTAAGGAACCTCTCCTGTATGAGCTGATAAAAGAGGAGGGGCCGGATCATAATAAGAGCTTTGAGATCTGCGTTAAGATCGGAGAAACAGAGCTTGGACGTGGTGCCGGAAGAACAAAGAAGGCAGCGGAGCAGGTAGCTGCCTATAACGGAATCTGTGCCCTGAAAAAAAGAAGTCATACCGGGAAAGAGGAATAATGTATTTAAAGAGCATAGAAGTACAGGGATTTAAATCCTTTGCAAATAAGATCGTTTTTGAATTCCACAATGGTATAACAGGTATTGTGGGACCAAACGGCAGCGGAAAAAGTAATGTTGCAGATGCGGTACGCTGGGTACTGGGCGAACAAAAGGTCAAGCAGCTAAGAAGCTCCACAATGCAGGATGTGATCTTTTCAGGCACAGAAACAAGAAAGCCTCAGGGCTTTGCCTTTGTTGCTATCACACTGGATAATTCGGATCATCAGCTGGCCATCGATTACGATGAGGTTACCGTTTCAAGAAGGATCTACCGCTCGGGTGAGAGTGAGTACCTTCTGAACGGCAGTGCCTGCAGACTTAAGGATATCAATGAGCTGTTTTATGATACCGGAATCGGCAAGGAAGGATATTCCATCATCGGACAGGGACAGATCGACAAGATCCTGAGCGGAAGACCAGAGGAACGGCGGGAGCTTTTTGATGAAGCCGCTGGTATTGTTAAATTTAAGCGCAGAAAGGCGATCGCCCAGAAAAAGCTGGAGGATGAAAAACAGAATCTTGTTCGCGTAAGCGATATACTGGGAGAGCTGGAAAAGCAGGTGGGCCCTTTAGAAAAGCAGGCAGCATCGGCAAAAGAGTATTTGAAGCTCCGGGATGAATTAAAACGGTTCGATGTCAACCTGTTTCTTTCCGATATTTCGTCGGTGGAAAAAGCCCTGCGGGAGCTGAAGGAGCAGCTTAACATCGTTACGGATGACTTAAATTCTTCAAAGCAGGAGGCTGAGCAATTAAAGCTCGAATACGATCGCATCTCTGAGGAGCTTCTCGCTCTCGATACGGTAGTATCAGAAAAGCAGACGGCCTCTAACGAAGCTCTCATGAGAGTTAAAAATCTGGAAGGCCAAATCAATGTATTAAATGAACAGATCCGTGCGGAACAGATGAATGCCGAGCATATAAAAGCAAGGATCCTCGCATTGGAAACGGAGATCAAGGAAAAAGAGGAAGCGAAAAAGTCCTATGAGACCGAAAAATCCGGAATGTCCGATACGCTTTCCAGGATAAGTGAAAGGCAGAAGGAGGCAGAAGATAAGCTTAACACGGCTTCCCAGCGGGTCGGTGAACTGGAAGCTTCCGTGGAGAACGGAAAGACAGCCATAATCGATGCCTTAAATCAAAAATCTGCCCTTTCCGTAAAAAAACAGCGATATGATACCTTGCTGGAACAGGTGCAGGTACGCCGCTCAGAAGTCGTCCAGAAGCTTTTAAAGGTAAGGACAGATGAAGAAAACTGGGATAATCAGATCCGGGAACAGGAGGAGCGGGTAAATACTGTCACAGAGGAGATCACGGGGCTTCTTAAAAAAGGAAAGACTCTCGAGGCGGATGCCGCCGCAGCGGATCATGAAATACGCCGGTTAAACCGCAATCTCAATAATATCCAGCAGGAATATCATACGGCACACACGAAGCTGGATTCCTTAAGAAACCTTGCAGAGCGCTACGATGGCTACGGAAACAGTATTAAACGTGTCATGGAATGCCGCGGACGTGTCCGTGGAATCCATGGAGTGGTGGCGGATCTTATCGAGGTACCAAAGGAATATGAGATCGCCATCGAAACTGCACTGGGCGGAAGTATCCAGAACGTGGTAACAGACTCTGAGCAGACGGCAAAGTCGCTGATCGAATATTTAAAAAAGAACCGCTTCGGCAGAGCCACCTTCCTCCCCTTAACGGCGATCTCAGGCAGAGGGGGGATCGCAAACAGCCCGGCATTAAAGGAACCGGGGGCGATCGGAGCTGCCTCCGAGTTAGTAAAGGCCCGGGACGAATACAAAGAGCTGGTACGCTATCTTCTCGGAAAGGTTCTTGTCGTTGATAATATTGACAATGCCATCATCATTGCCAGAAAGTACAACCATACCCTTCGTATCGTAACGCCGGAGGGAGAGCTTTTGAATCCGGGCGGATCCTTAAGCGGAGGTGCTTTTAAAAACTCCAGTAATCTCCTCGGAAGAAAAAGAGAGATGGAGGAGCTGGAGGAGGCCTGTAAAAAGGCCCTGAGAAATGTTGATTCCCTACAGAAAGATCTCGTTGACGCTGAAAAACTGCTGGAGGCTCAAAATAAAGAGCTTGCGGCAAGCAGAGAAACGCTGCAGCAGAAGTATCTGGAGGAAAACACGGCGAAGCTTTCGCTGTCACAACTTAAAAAGAAAAAAGAAGAACTTCAGCTGTCTTCCACAGATATGAAACAGGAAAACAGACAGCTTGAGGAGCAGCTTAAGGAGATACACGAAGGTATTTCCGATATCCGTGGGGAGCTTAGTGAGCTGGAAGACCGGAATCGGAAGACAAATGAGGAAATGGAAGCAGACAGAACAGCTCTCGAGGAAGCGAAAAAGCTTAAGGAGGAAAAAGCTGCCGAGCTGTCTGCAATCCGGCTGGAAGCAGCAAACGCCAAACAGCAGACTCTCTTTCTGGAACAGAATATACTTCGACTGATGGATGAGGCATCAAAGCTTCATGAGGAAAAGAAAACACTTTCCGACGGCTCCGGCAACAGTGAATGTATAATAAAGGAAAAGCTCGACGAGATCGAAGCTTCTAAAACAGAGATTCGGAAGGAACAGCAAAAAATCGAGCTTCTAAAAGAAGAAACGCAGCAGGCACAGAATAAAAAGGAAGAAAAAAGCCGTGGTCAGAAATCCTTCTTTGACCGCCGGGAGGCATCCTCCGACCGCATCTCCCGCCTCGATAAAGAGATTTTCCGCTTGCAGAGCCAGATCGAAAAGCAGGAAGAAAAGCGAGATTCCGCTGTCAACTATATCTGGAATGAATATGAGCTTACTTATTCCAGTGCAACCGCCTTTAAGGATCCATCCCTTTCCTCTGTTCCTGAAATGCGAAAGCAGATCGCGGAATTAAAAATGAGCATTCGCGCCCTCGGGAATGTCAATGTAAATGCCATCGAGGACTATAAAGAGATCTCTGAACGCTACGAATTTATGAAGGCCCAGCATTCGGATCTTATTACCGCCCAGGAGGCTCTGTATAAGATAATCGATGAGCTTGATACGGGCATGCGGAAGCAATTTGCAGAAAAATTTGCCGAGATCCGTGCTGAATTTGACCGGGTATTCCGGGAACTCTTTGGCGGCGGACATGGTTCTCTTGAGCTTATGGAGGAGGAAGACATCCTTGAAGCAGGGATCCAGATCATTTCGCAGCCCCCAGGAAAAAAACTTCAGAATATGATGCAGATGTCCGGAGGAGAAAAGGCACTGACTGCCATCGCATTGCTGTTTGCGATCCAGAACCTGAAGCCGTCTCCCTTCTGCCTTCTCGATGAGATCGAGGCAGCCCTCGACGATTCAAATGTCGACCGGTATGCGAAATATTTACATAAGCTTACAAAGCATACGCAGTTTATCGTTATCACACACCGCCGCGGTACCATGGTGGCCGCGGACCGCCTGTATGGTATTACCATGCAGGAAAAGGGTGTTTCCACATTGGTATCCGTTAATCTGATTGAAAATGATCTGAATTAATTAAAATAGCAGGAGGGAAGTATGGAAGAAAAGAAGAAGGGATTTTTTTCCCGGCTGGTATCCGGCCTGACAAAGACGCGTGAGAACATTGTTTCCGGAATCGATTCGATCTTCTCCGGGTTCTCTGCCATCGATGAAGACTTTTATGAGGAGCTGGAGGAAACCCTGATCATGGGGGATATGGGTATACAGACCACCATGTCCGTGATCGAGGAATTAAAAAAGACCGTTAAGGAGCAGCATTTAAAAGATCCTGCTCAGTGCAGGCAGGTGCTTATTGACAGTATCAAAAGGAAAATGGATCTGGGAGAAAATGCTTACGAATTTGAGCATCATAAATCGGTGGTTCTCGTTATCGGCGTCAATGGTGTAGGAAAAACTACTTCGATCGGAAAGCTGGCCGATCAGCTAAAGGCAGATGGAAAACGTGTCATCCTTGCGGCAGCCGATACGTTCCGCGCTGCTGCCATCGATCAGCTGGCAGAATGGGCAAACAGAGCCGGTGTTGAGCTGATCGCACAAAAAGAGGGCTCTGATCCGGCAGCGGTTATCTTTGATGCCATATCCGCCGCAAAATCAAGAAATGCGGATGTGCTGATCTGCGATACCGCCGGACGTCTTCACAATAAAAAGAATCTGATGGAGGAATTAAAAAAGATCAACCGCATTATCGATAAAGAGTATCCGGAGGCTTACCGTGAAACTCTCGTTGTCCTCGATGGTACCACCGGCCAGAATGCTCTCGTTCAGGCAAGACAGTTTATGGAGGCCGCCGACATTACCGGTATCATCCTCACGAAGCTTGATGGGACGGCCAAGGGCGGGATCGCCGTTGCGATCCAGTCTGAGCTCGGCATCCCGGTCAAATATGTCGGTGTGGGAGAAAAGATCGATGACCTCCAGAAATTTAACTCCAATGACTTTGTAAACGCACTGTTTCAGACAGAATCTAAACATAAAGGAGAAGACTAAATATGGAAATGCAGGAATTAACACTCGAAAAATTTGAAGAAGCTTCTGAAATCGTAAGTAAAGTAACTCAGGAAACCAAGCTGATCTACAGTGAATATTTCTCTGAAATTTCCGGCAACAAGGTATACTTTAAGCCGGAAAACATGCAGAGAACAGGAGCCTACAAGGTTCGCGGAGCCTTCTATAAGATCAGCCAGCTTTCGGAAGACGAGAAGGAACGAGGGTTGATCACTGCATCTGCCGGAAACCACGCACAGGGGGTCGCTTACGCAGCAGCGCTCTCCGGTGTCAAGGCGATCGTCGTGATGCCTGTGACCACACCTCTTATCAAGGTAAACCGTACAAAGAGCCTCGGCGCCGAGGTTGTGCTCTATGGTAATGTCTTTGATGAAGCATGTGCCTATGCCTACAAGCTTGCAGAGGAAAATGGATATACCTTTGTCCATCCCTTTAATGACCTTCAGATTGCAACAGGACAGGGCAGTATTGCAATGGAGATAATCAAAGAGCTTCCGACCGTGGATTACATCCTTGTTCCTGTCGGCGGAGGCGGACTTTGCACCGGTGTTTCCACCCTCGCAAAGCTTTTAAATCCGAAGATCAAGATCATTGCTGTCGAACCAAAAGGCGCTGCCTGCCTGAAGGCATCCTTAGAGGCCGGAAAGGTCGTTACGGTACCGAACATCAACACGATCGCAGACGGCACAGCAGTACAGACACCGGGCGATAAGCTGTTCCCGTATCTGCAGCAGAACGTGGACGAGGTGATCACGATCGATGATTCAGAGCTTACCTTATCCTTCCTCGATATGGCAGAAAACCACAAAATGATCGTTGAAAACTCCGGACTTCTAACTGTTGCTGCCTTAAAGCACCTTAATTTTAAAGGCAAAAAGCTCGTGTCGGTATTGAGCGGCGGAAACATGGATGTGCTCACCATGGCAACTGTGGTACAGAATGGACTTATACTCCGTGACCGTATCTTCACCTTATCTGTAATGCTTCCCGATAAGCCGGGCCAGCTTGCCGATGTATCTGCTCTGATCGCGAAGCTTCAGGGAAATGTCATCAAGCTGGAGCACAACGTATTTGCAAACGTAAATCGTGCGGCGGGCGTGCAGCTTACCATTACCATGGAATCCTTTGGCACAGAGCATAAGGAGCAGATCGTAGGTGCCCTCAGAGATGCCGGTTACTCTCCGGTCCTTGAGCGCACCTCCGCTGCATATATTTAAAGAAGGTATGAGATGATATACAAAAGTGATATGCAGGAGGCACTCCTGCGAAATGTCCGTTATTTTATAAAATGGACGATCATTTCCCTTGTAATGGGAATCCTCTGCGGAATTGTGGGAACCGGCTTTGGCCTCGGAGTAGCCCACTCCCAGAGATTTTTCCGGGAACACAGCTTTATGCTATATCTGATGCCGGTCTCCGGAATCCTGATCGTTATCGTTCATAAGATTTTTCATCAGGTCGGTAATAAGGGAACGAATATGATCCTTGAATCCATTTCCTCCACCGAGAAGATCCACTTTACCACGCTTCCCTGCATCTTTATCTCAACATTGCTGAGTCATATTGTAGGGGCATCCGCTGGAAAAGAGGGTGCGGCTCTCCAGATTGGCGGCTGTATCGGAAATTCCATAGGGGAAGTGTTCCATCTGGATGAGCGGGATCTAAAGGTTGCGATCATGAGCGGCATGAGCGGATGCTTTGCGGCTATTTTCGGTACCCCCCTTGCTGCCGCCATGTTCGGAATGGAAGTCATCAGCATCGGTGTGAATTATTATGCGGCCCTTGTACCCTGTGTATTCTCCGCTTTTATCGGATCTTATGTATCCGGAAAGCTCGGACTTCATGGAGAAGCCTTTGTGATCCACCATATACCGGAATTTGGGTTCGGGCCTGCAATTTATATGATCCTGCTGGGCCTTTTCGGAGCACTTGTCAGTATCTTTTTCTGCACGGTTTTACATAAGTCTCATCACTTATACAAGGAAAAGATATCCAATATCTATGTCCGGATCATCACTGCTGCATTCCTGTTTATCGGTCTCGCACTAATATTTGGCAGAGATTACTGCGGTGCCGGCTTCAATCTTGTTGAGGAGGCGATCGAAGGAAACGTACCCTATGAAGCCTTCCTTCTAAAAATACTCTTTACTGCCGTTGCTTTAGGCGGCGGCTTTAAGGGCGGAGAGATCGTTCCCACTCTTGCCATTGGGGCAACCATGGGATCCGCCTTCGGTACATTTTTAGGCTTTGAACCGTCGTTATGTGCCGCATGTGGGATGCTGGCCTTGTTTGTGGGCGTTACAAACTGCCCGATCGCCACGATCTTTATGGGCTTTGAGATATTCGGCTTTGACGCCATGCCGTTTTTTGCACTGACGGTTGCCGTCAGCTTCGCCTTTTCCGGCTATTACGGACTCTATAGCAGCCAGAAATTTACATATTCAAAGACCAAAACAGAGTTTATTAATATCCGCGCTCATTAACCTGCTGTCAAGCGGATATTCGCAATTGAAGCAGGGGACTTACTTGATTCGAGTCAAGCGAATATTCGCAATCCGCTTCGCTACTTGCTCATAACCGAATAACTGCTCCGCAGTTTATCAGAAGGAGCTTGCACTCCTCCTGATACAAGCAAGTCCCCACCCACTGTTTATTGCTTTTCGCAATTGAAGCAGGGGACTTACTTGATTCGGTTAAATTAAGCTTGACAAATCCGGTATAGGTGGATATACTAAGCCTAAATGAAAAAGAAAACACGTTGACAGGAAAAGTAAGCGTCTGTAATGTTCAGAGAGAGGTACCATGGGCTGAAAGTACCTTACAGGAGGATTGCCAAAGACCACCCTGGAGTGTCCCTTAATCGGGAACGGTGATTCCGTTATAATCAAAATGAGAGGTATGGATCGAATGCCGGATCAATTCGGCAAAAGAGCCTGCAAGCAGGGTGGAACCGCGAGTAATTATCGTCCCTTGCCATATATAATAAGTATATGGCAGGGGATTTTTTCATTTAACGAATAATGAATAGAAAAGGAGAATCCGCAATGAAAGTAACATTAAAAGACGGCTCTGTAAAAGAGTACGCACAGCCGATGGCTGTTATCGATATCGCAAAGGATATCAGCGAAGGACTTGCAAGAATGGCATGTGCCGCTGAATTAAATGGTGAGACGGTTGATTTAAGAACGGTTATCGACAGTGACTGTCAGTTAAATATCTTTACAGCAAAGGATCCGGAGGGACTTGCAGCCCTCAGACATACTGCCAGCCATGTAATGGCACAGGCCATCAAACGTCTGTGGCCGAATACAAAGCTTGCCATCGGTCCGTCCATCGCAGATGGATTCTACTACGATGTGGATCCGGCAGAGCCGTTAACTGCAGATGATCTGGAAAAGATCGAAGCAGAGATGAAAAAGATCATTAAAGAGGCACTCCCGCTGGAGCGCTTTGAGCTGCCGAGAGCAGAGGCGATCGCTCTCATGAAAGAAAAAGACGAGCCGTATAAGGTTGAACTGATCGAAGATCTTCCGGAGGATTCCACGATCAGCTTCTATAAGCAGGGCGAGTTTACGGATCTCTGTGCAGGCCCGCACTTAATGAACACAAAGGAGATCGGAAAAGCCTTCAAGCTTATGAATCTTGCCGGCGCTTACTGGCGCGGAAGCGAGAAAAATAAAATGCTTACAAGAATTTATGCAACTGCTTTCTCTAAAAAGGAGGAGCTGGAGGCATATATCACAATGATGGAGGAGGCCAAAAAGCGCGACCACAGAAAACTCGGAAAAGAGTTAGGCCTGTTCATGATGAGCGACTTTGGCCCGGGCTTCCCATTCTTCCTTCCGAACGGAATGCGCCTCCGCAATACATTAATGGATTACTGGAGAAATATCCATGCAATGAACGATTATGTAGAGATCTCTACTCCGGTTATGTTAAACAGAAGCCTTTGGGAGACCTCCGGACACTGGGATCACTACAAGGATAATATGTATACAACAAAGATCGACGACGAAGACTTTGCCATCAAGCCGATGAACTGTCCGGGCTCCATTCTTGTATACCAGAATGAACCGCGTTCCTACAGAGATCTTCCGCTGCGCTATGCAGAATGCGGCCTTGTTCACAGACATGAAAAGAGCGGTCAGCTTCATGGTCTCATGAGAGTACGCTGCTTTACCCAGGATGATGCCCATATCTTTATCTCCCCGGAGCAGATCGAGGAGGAGATCACAAAGGTAGCCGGACTTATCAATCAGGTTTATGAGCTTTTCGGATTCAAGTATCATGTTGAGCTTTCCACAAGACCGGAGGATTCCATGGGATCTGACGAAGATTGGGAGAGAGCAGAAGCAGGACTCAAGAACGCACTGGACAACATCGGACTTCCGTATGTGATCAATGAAGGCGACGGCGCTTTCTACGGCCCGAAGATCGACTTCCATCTTGTAGACGCCATCGGCAGAACCTGGCAGTGCGGTACGATCCAGCTTGACTTCCAGCTTCCTCAGAGATTTGAACTGGAATATATGGGAGCAGATGGACAGAAGCACAGACCGATCATGATCCACCGCGTATGCTTCGGCTCTGTTGAGAGATTTATCGGAATCCTGATCGAGCACTTTGCCGGCGCCTTCCCGACATGGCTTGCTCCGATCCAGGTAAAGGTGCTTCCGATTTCTGAAAAATACGAAGAATATGCAAAGGCAGTAAAAAAGAGCCTCGACGAGGCCGGCATCCGCGCTGATATCGATCTTAGATCCGAGAAGATCGGATACAAGATCCGTGAGGCACAGACCCAGAAGATTCCATACATGCTTGTGGTAGGTAAGAAGGAAGAAGCGGAAAATACAGTTTCCGTTAGAAGCCGTTTCAAAGGCGACGAAGGTGCCAAGGCTCTTAATGACTTTATCGCATCGATCAAAGAGGAGATCTCATCAAGGATCAATCGTCCGGTAGAGGTGAAGAAAGAGGAGAAGTAGAAGCTTCTTATATATAGTGTATAGAACGAAACAGGCGAGGAGTATTATTTAGCTCCCCGCCTGTTTTGCTATATGGCATTATTGATTTGTATTTCCATTATTTTCTGCCGCATTATCAGATCTGCTATTTGTTTGGTTTATTGTCGAGTTATCTGCTGCATTTTTTCCTTTACCGGTTTTTCGCTTAAAAGGACAGCCATGAATCCCACCTTTATTCATTTTTCTTAATATAAAGAGGATAATAAGGATCAATATAAGGATAGGCAGCCAGATCGGAAGACCGGCAGCGAGGACTACAAACAGATCCACAAGGAAGATACCCATTGCTTCCGCATTTTCAAGAAAACCATCAGAAATCCGTTCACCGACGGTTTTCGGTGAAGTGGGCGTATAATGCTTCACCTCGTGGATATAAAGATATACCGTACTGTATTGAACCTGATTGTCATAAAGTCGAAGTCTGGATTCCATGGATTCAAGCTCATAGCGGATCTCCGATAATCTTGCTTCAAGGGCGATCACAGAATCAAGGCTGTCGGCTTTTTCCAAAAGCGCCCAGATCCGATCCTGTTCCATAGTGAGTGTTTTTTTTCGGCTTTCAAGATCACTGTACTGCAAGGTGACGTCTTCGGTAGTCTCGGACTTATTTGTCACATTTCCGCCTTCCTCCACCTGACCGACAAACTGATCCAGCTTGTCAGAGGGCACACGGACCGTCATCGATGCATAACGCGGATTCTGAATATTATTGCGCAAGGTACTGCTGCCGGAGATATCGGTCTGCTCAATGTAGCCGGACAGAGCAGAAATTCCATTCTGAAGGGATTTCATGAGCTCATCAAAGGTATCTGTTTCTACTGTAAGATTTACAGTACGGATGAGCTTTCTGCCATAGGTTTCCGGAACCTGCTCTGAGCTGTTTTTCGCTCCCTCTGTTTTTAGCTGACCGCCTCCGCTGTCATATTCTGCATCCCTGGGGCTTTCGTCATATAGTGAGGAAGAATTGAAGCCGTACTCTCCGGAAGCAGCAGCTGTTTCTTCTATATAAGAAAGTGAGCTTCCTCCTGTTGCTTTTGAGGCTCCGCACCCGGAAAGCGAGAGGGCTGAGGCAAGCAGCAGCGAAATAAGGGGCATCGAATGTCTTAGATTTTTTTTCATAACTTACTCCTTTCTTCATCATATAATGAAATAGATTTCAGGATCAGAAGGGCTTTTCAATATCGTATTCATTGATCTTATTAAATATCTGCCGCGTACTGAGAGACAATTCCCGGGAGGCGGCACTGATATTCCAGTTTGTCTGTCGGAGTGCCCATTCCAGATACTCCTTTTCACTTCTCTTTTTAAAATCCTTCCATGAGAGCAGCTCATGTGCATTATAGGTAGAGACTGGATTAACACGCTTCAGATTATAAAGGATCGGAATCCCCTCTGTTGTGATCACATGGTCTCTTGAGAGCACAACCATACGTTCAAGAGTATTCTTAAGCTCTCTGACATTTCCGGGATAATCATAATTCATGAGGAAATCCCAGACCTTGTCTTCGATCTTGTCGATGCGGATCCCGTTTTCCTCCTGACATTTCTTAAGAAGAAACCAGATCATTCCCTCAAGATCCTCCTTGCGTTCCCTTAACGGAGGAATACGGATAACGATGGTGCTGATTCTGTAGAAAAAGTCTTCACGGAAGCTTCCGTTAATAACCTCCGTCGGAAGATCACGGCTGGTGGCGGTGATAAGGCGAAAGTCTAACACCTTGTGGTTATTTCCGCCGATACGCTCGATCTCCTTTGTCTCGATGGCACGAAGGAGCTTAACCTGAGTCGTCATACTTACATCACCGATGGCATCCAGAAAGAGGGTACCATGGTCAGCAAGCTCAAACTTTCCGATCCTTCTGCGAATCGTATCGGAAAAGATACCGGGTTCCACACCGAAAAGCTCCGGCTCCAATAGAGATTCTGTATAACCATTACAGTTTACTGCAACAAAGGGCTTGTCGGCACGATGACTTAAGTTATGTATATACTGGGCAGCGACATCTTTTCCGGTGCCGGACTCGCCGATCAGTAAAACATTTGCATTTGACACGGCAACACGTTTGCAGTCGTGGAGCGCTCTGGCAAATGTTGGAGATTTAGTTTCAAGGAAATACGTCGATAAAAAAGTATTGATGTCCATATAATAAGCCTTTCCATGTTGAGTTGTTTGAAAACATACTATCACTAATTTTAGTATATGGGAATTATTCTTCAAAGTCAAGAAATTAATTTCCGCATGTTAAAAAAATATTTAACAAAAAACTCGAAATATGCTTTTCTTTTTGCTTGAAGTGTGGTACATTCTATATATAGAAATTATCAATACAGTTAATTTCTGAAATACAAAAATATTATGGTTGAAACAGGGTATCCTGTATCAATAAAGGGTGAGCAGAATGTATAAGATCATTACCAACAATCAGCTGTGTCTGGTAAAATACGGTGACCAGATACCGGTGGAATTCCTGGAAGGAAAAAGTTATATGGATGTACTTTTGGCAGTCAGGGATCACATTCAGAAAGGCTGGAGGCTGGAAACGCATCCGATGACAGGAAGCTTAAAGCCCAATCAGACTCCTTACAAATCAATTATGGTATCAAATCTTCCGGTTGACCGTGAAGAATTTTACCAGCAGGAGGTCACGATCGAAAACGGGATCACAGCATGTAAGAAGTTTCAGTCTATTCGGCAGACGCCGGACTGGCCGGAGCATCTTCGCGAAGACTTCCGGATCGTCGATCTTTCCTTGATCGAAGGAGCAATACAAAAAATCTTGTAGTTTTTAAGAAAGCGGGGGAAACTAAAAATGAAACTCGAATTAGGAATCATTCCGATTAACGACATTCAGTTTGGAGCAGAATCCAAGGTGGAAAACGGGACCATCTATGTGAATGCCGACGAGTTGAGAGCCCTTATTCTTGAGGACGAGGACCTGAAATCCGTAGAGTTCGATATCGCAAGACCAGGCGAGAGCGTTCGTATCATGCCGGTCAAAGACGTTATTGAGCCTCGTGTAAAAGTTAGCGGTGAAGGTGCTATGTTCCCGGGAATCATCTCCAAGGTAGCTCCTGTCGGAAGCGGACGTACAAACGTTCTTCGCGGCAGTGCAGTAGTTACAACTGGTAAGATCGTGGGCTTCCAGGAAGGCATTATCGACATGACAGGAGAGGGTGCTAAGTACACACCATTCTCCAAGCTCAACAACCTTGTTGTTGTTTGTGAGCCGGTAGACGGACTTGCTAAGCATGCACATGAGAAAGCAGTTCGTATGGCAGGTTTAAAGGCTGCTGACTATATTGGTAAGCTGGCTAAGGACATCGTAGCAGAGGAGATCGAAACTTACGAGACCGTTTCCGTTAAGGAAGGAATCGAGAAGTGGCCGAATCTTCCGAGAGTTGCTTACGTTCTTATGTTACAGAGCCAGGGCCTTATGCATGATACTTATGTATATGGTGTTGATGCAAAACAGTCCCTGTCCACTATCATCATGCCGACAGAAATTATGGATGGTGCTATCATCAGCGGTAACTGCGTATCCGCTTGCGATAAGAATACAACTTACCATCACCTGAACAATCCGGTTATCAAAGAACTGTTTGCTCAGCATGGTAAGACCATCAACTTTGTTGGTGTTATTATCACTAACGAGAATGTATATCTGGCTGATAAGATGCGTTCTTCTGACTGGTCCGCAAAGCTTTGCGAGTGGCTCGGTGTAGACGGCGCAATCGTATCTCAGGAAGGTTTCGGTAACCCGGATACTGACCTGATCATGAACTGTAAGAAGATTGAGGGCAAGGGCGTTAAGACAGTTATCATCACAGATGAGTACGCTGGCCGTGACGGACTTTCCCAGTCCTTAGCAGATGCTGATGCAGCAGCTAACGCTGTTGTAACCGGCGGTAATGCAAACATGGTGATCCATCTTCCGAAGTTGGACAAGGTAATCGGATATCCGGAAGTTGCGGATATCATCGCCGGCGGTTTTGACGGAAGCTTACAGGCTGACGGATCTATCGTTGCCGAGCTTCAGGTTATCACAGGCGCTACCAACGAGATGGGCTTCAATCAGTTAAGCGCTAGATAATAGGAGGAAATGATGTCAAAGTTAAGAGTTGTTCATTATATTAATCAGTTCTTCGCTAACATCGGTGGCGAGGAAAAAGCTGATTACCAGCCGGAACTCCGCGAAGGCGTAGTAGGTCCTGGACTTGCTTTTAACCAGAGCTTTGGCGAGGATGCAGAGATCGTTGCTACAGTTATCTGTGGTGACTCCTACTTCAACGAGAACGTTGATACTGCAACTGCTACAGTTCTTGAAATGATCAAGAGCCAGAATCCGGATTTAGTAATCTGCGGACCGGCATTCAACGCTGGTCGTTACGGTGTAGCTTGCGGTACTGTAGCTGCAGCCGTTAAGAAAGAAGGCATCCCGGTAATCACCGGTATGTATAAAGAGAACCCGGGCGCTGACATGTACAAGAAGGAAGTATATGTTGTTTCTACAAAGAACAGCGCTGCCGGTATGAGAGATGCTGTTAAGAAGATGGCTCCGTTAGCATTAAAGGTAGCTAGAGGAGAGGAAGTTGGTGCATCTGCTGAGGAAGGTTACCTTCCGAACGGTGTCCGCAAGAACTTCTTCGACAAGAAGCGCGGTGCTGCAAGAGCTGTTGATATGCTGGTTAAGAAATTAAGCGGCAAAGAGTTTGAGACAGAGTACGAAATGCCGAGCTTCGACCGTGTTGAGCCGGGTAAAGCAATCGTAGATATGTCCAAGGCTAGAATCGCACTGGTTACCTCCGGTGGTATCGTACCGAAGGGCAACCCGGACCATATCGAGTCCTCCAGTGCTTCCAAGTATGGCCAGTATGATATCGAGGGAGTTACCGACCTTACAGCTGAAACTTATGAGACAGCTCACGGCGGATATGACCCGGTATATGCTAACGAAGACGCTGACCGTGTTCTTCCGGTTGACGTTATCTCTGAATTTATTAAGGAAGGAAAGATCGGCAGCCTTCACAAATATTTCTACACAACCGTAGGTAACGGTACTGCTGTAGCAAATGCGAAGCGCTTTGGCTCTGAGATCGGACAGAAATTAGTTGACGATCATGTAGACGCTGTAATCCTGACCTCTACCTGAGGAACCTGTACTCGTTGCGGTGCAACGATGGTTAAGGCAATTGAGGCTTATGGTATTCCGGTTGTCCACATTGCAACTGTAGTTCCGATTTCCCAGACAGTAGGCGCAAACCGTATTGTTCCTGCTATCGCAATTCCGCATCCGTTAGGAAACCCCGCTCTTACTCATGAGGAAGAGAAGGAAATCAGAAGAAAGATTGTAAGTAAGGCACTGGAAGCTTTACAGACCCCGGTTGAGGATCAGACTGTTTTTGAGTGGAAATAAGGAGAAACATCTCATGGATAAGATCTTTGACGTGATTGTCCTGGGTGCAGGCCCGGCAGGTTTAGCTGCCGGCCTGTACTCCGGAAGATACCGCATGTCTACCCTCATTATTGAGAAGGCAAAAGACGGCGGCCAGATTGCTATTACAGATGAAATTGAAAACTATCCCGGACAGATCGTCGAGGGAGAGAGTGGCCCGTCTCTGATCGCTAGAATGACAGCTCAGGCTGAGAAATTCGGCGCAGAGAGAGCAAGTGATACAATCAACAAGGTTGAGATCGATGGACCGATCAAGACTCTTTACGGAACAAAGGATACTTACAAGTGTAAGTGCCTTATCGTAGCAACAGGTGCTTTCCCGCGTCCGATCGGATGCAAACGGGAAGGTGAGTTCATGGGTAAGGGAGTTTCCTTCTGTGCTACCTGTGATGCTAACTTCTTTGAAGACTTTGAAGTATATGTAGTTGGCGGCGGCGATTCTGCTGTTGAGGAAGCTATGTATTTGACAAAGTTTGCAAGAAAAGTTACAATTATCCATAGAAGAAATGAGCTTCGTGCTGCCAAGTCCATTCAGGAGAAGGCATTCAAGAACCCGAAACTTCATTTCATGTGGGATACGGTTGTTGAGGAGCTTCACGGCGATGGCCTCTTAAGCGGTATGACCGTTAAGAACGTTAAGACCGGTGAGCTTACAAGAATCGACGCAGATCCGGATGACGGCATGTTTGGTCTGTTTGGCTTTATCGGATACAATCCGAGAAGCGAGCTTTTCCAGGGTATGCTGGATATGGAGAACGGATATATTAAGACTGATGCAAATATGCACACCAACATTCCGGGTGTATTTGCTGCCGGCGATATCCGCGTAAAGAGCCTGCGTCAGGTTGTAACTGCTGCCGCTGATGGTGCAATTGCTGCACAGCAGGCAGAAAAGTACATTTCCGAGCATGAGGCATAATTCTTTTAAATAATATCTTTAGAAAGGGTGTCTTAGTTATGGTAGAATTAACAAAGGAAAACTTTACAGCTGAAGTATTAGAAGCAGAGGGAACAGTTCTCGTAGATTTCTACGGCGACGGCTGTGTTCCGTGCCAGGCACTTATGCCGCACGTACATGCAATGGAAGATGTTTACGGAAAGCAGATCAAATTTACATCTCTCAACACCACAAAGGCTCGTCGTCTGGCTATCGGCCAGAAGATCCTCGGCCTTCCGGTTATCGCTCTTTATAAGAACGGCGAGAAGATCGCAGAGTGTGTAAAGGATGACGCCACCGTAGAAAACATTGAGGCAATGATCAAGTCTCATCTTGAATAAGGGCATATTGGACGATAAGTCCATTGCTATATATCTAAATAAAATAAGGAGGAAACGATGCTATGGCTATTCTTGATGGCAAGAAAGTAATTATCATTGGAGACCGTGACGGTATCCCGGGACCAGCCATTGAAGCTTGTGCGAAGACAGCCGGAGCAGATGTAGTATACTCTTCTACTGAATGCTTTGTCTGAACATCCGCAGGTGCTATGGATCTGGAGAACCAGAAGAGAGTTAAAGATCTCGCAGAAAAATACGGCCCGGAGAACGTTGTTGTTCTTCTCGGTGCTGCAGAGGGTGAGGCTGCTGGCTTAGCAGCTGAGACTGTTACTGCAGGAGATCCGACTTTCGCAGGTCCATTAGCAGGAGTCCAGTTGGGACTGACTGTATATCACATTTGTGAGGATGAAATCAAAGCTGAAGTTGATCCTGGTGTTTACGACGAGCAGATCAGTATGATGGAGATGGTTATGGATGTTGATGATATTCATAACGAGATGTCTTCTGTCCGCGACGAGTTCTGTAAATACCTGTAACAAGGTGGAGGGGCGCTGTTCGCGGCGCCCCATTTTTTAAAATTTACGAGGTGTGTTTCATGAACGGGTATCCAGTACTTAAAGGGGCCAGCTATACACTGGCAATTACACCGGATATGGTAATCCATAACGGTACTACACAGACCACAGAAATGATCGTTAATCCGGAGTCCGAATATTTAAAGGAGCTCCCGAGCCATTTAAGAAGCTTTGAGGACGCTGTGTCCTACATTCCGAACCAGGTATATATCGGCAATGCGAAGCCGGCAGATCTTGCTGCAACCGCATTCCCGTTTTATGATAAAAAGTGGGAGAATGCATCCCGCGATGGTAAATATGGCCAGATCATGCCGGAGGATGAGTTCTACGGACTGATCCAGATCTGTGACGTATTTGAACTGGTAATGCTTGAAAAAGACTTTGCCGTTGCTGTAAAAGCGAAACTGACTGCACAGGATCTTTTAAAAGAGGATCAGCTTGCAGTTCTCGATAAAAACGACAGCTCAGAGGCTGATATCAAGGCCCTTGTAGAAGGCGAGCACGCTGAGCCGTTATACTATGATCACAAGCTCGTTGGCGCTGTTAAGCGTGCTCACGACGTTGACGTTAACCTTTCCGCACACGTTATGCTTGAGAACCTTGTAACAAAGGCTTCCAATGTACTTTCTCTTATCGAGCTGGTTAAAAAGGCCGGCGTTAACCCGGATGAGGTTGACTACGTTATCGACTGCTGTGAGGAAGCGTGTGGTGATATGAACCAGCGTGGCGGCGGAAACTTCGCTAAGGCTGCTGCTGAGATCGCAGGCTTTACCCATGCTACAGGCTCTGATGTACGTGGCTTCTGTGCAGGACCGGCTCACGCAATGTTACATGCAGCTGCTCTTGTAAAAGCCGGCACATTTAAGAACGTTGTTGTTACCGCCGGTGGTTGTACCGCAAAGCTTGGTATGAATGGTAAGGATCATGTTAAGAAGGGTCTGCCGATCCTTGAGGATGCTATCGCAGGCTTCTCCGTATTAATAAGTGCTGATGACGGTGTTAACCCGCAGATCCGCACAGATATCATCGGAAGACATACGATCGGAACCGGATCTGCTCCGCAGAACGTAATCGGCGCCCTCGTTGCTGATCCGCTTGAGCATGCTGGCCTTTTAATGACTGATATCGACAAATACTCTCCGGAAATGCAGAACCCGGATATCACAAAACCGGCCGGAGCAGGTGATGTTCCGGAGGCTAACTACAAGATGATCGCTGCCCTTGCAGTTAAGAAGGGTCAGATTGCTCGTACAGACATTGCAAACTTCGTTAAAGATCACGGTATGACAGGATGGGCTCCGACACAGGGTCATATTCCGTCTGGTGTTCCGTATATCGGACCGCTTCGTGAGGAAGTTCTTGCAGGAGAGACAAAGCGTGCTATGATCATCGGTAAGGGAAGTCTGTTCCTTGGAAGAATGACAAACCTGTTTGATGGTGTTTCCTTTGTTGTTCAGGCTAATGACGGTTCTGCAAGCGCTGAGGCTGCCGGAAGCTTCGATGAAGGCAAGGTAAAGGCAATGATTGGACAGGCTATGCGTGAATTCGCAAACGGCCTTCTTGGTGAAGAATAATCTGCAGCAGAAAGGACAGGTGCGTTATGTCAGATAATAAAATCAAAACGCTCATTGCGGAAACCTTCCTGGAAGTAGCAGATGCCCTGGAAACAGGCCAGTATGGTAAGCAGCCGGTTATCGGTTTCGCTTCCGAAGGCAGTGAGCACGGTGAAGACAATATTACACGTGCAATGGATATTGCAGCACACAAGGGATTAAAAGCCCGTCTGATCGAGGGCGAGGACATCCATAAAGAGATGGAAAAGCTTCTGGATTCCGGCGAGATTGATGCTGCTGTTACCATGCACTATCCATTCCCGATCGGTGTATCTACCGTTGGTAAGGTCATCACACCGGGTATCGGTAAACCGATGTACCTTGCAACAACTACAGGTACATCCGATACAGACCGCATTGCCGGTATGGTAAAGAACGCTATTTACGGTATCATCGCCGCTAAGGCTGATGGTATTGAGAACCCGACTGTCGGCATCGCTAACATTGACGGTGCAAGACAGACAGAAAAGGCCCTTGTTAAGTTAAAAGAGCAGGGCTATGATATTAACTTTGCTGAATCTGCACGTGCAGACGGCGGTATCGTTATGAGAGGTAATGACCTTCTTGCCGGAACACCGGATATCATGGTAATGGACTCCTTAACAGGTAACCTTATGATGAAGATCTTCTCCGCATATACAACTGGCGGCAGCTACGAGTCTCTCGGCTTTGGCTACGGCCCGGGAATCGGTGACGGCTATGATCGTCTGATCATGATCGTATCCCGTGCTTCCGGCGCTCCGGTCATTGCAGGTGCAATGGAGTTTGCTACCAACCTTGTTAAGCACGATTGGAAGAAGATCGCAGCCGCTGAGTTTGAGAAGGCTAAAAAGGCCGGCTTCAACGAGATTATTGAAGAAGTCAAGAATGCAGGCAAGAAGGAAGCAGCTCCGGCTGCTGCCGTAACTGCACCGCCGAAGGAGATCTGTACTGCTCAGATCCCGGGTATTGAGGTTATGGATCTTGAGGATGCTGTTCAGACTCTTTGGAAAGCTGGAATCTATGCTGAGAGCGGTATGGGCTGTACCGGTCCGATCGTCTTAATGGCAGAGGATAAGAAAGAAAAAGCTTATGAGCTGTTAAAAGAAGCAGGATACGTAGGCTAATATAGGATTGACAAGATCAGATGCACCGGCGGCTCCGCTGATGCGGGCTGCCGGTATATTCTGATTATTCTTTTAATTGATTTTACGTTCGGATTTTATTTACAAATTCGATGTGCAAATTGGTTGACATATCATTATCTATGTGGTATTATACTTTTGTTTGCGAATGAATTTGGAGGTAGATAGGTTGCTGGTGTGCCTCGCGGTCTTCAAAACCGTTGTGAAGGGTTAGGAGCCCTTCGGGTGGGTTCGATTCCCACCTCCTCCGTTATGTTTTATTCATCGAAGTAGGAGGAATATATTATGGAGAACAGGCAGTCATTACTGCGTGGACTTCCGAAGATAGATGAGTTGCTACTGGATGAGCAGCTCGTTTTTTTTATGGAATCCACACCGAGAGCCGTCGTTGTCGATACGGCAAGAGAGATCATCGATGATCTAAGAAAGGACATTCTTTCCGGTGAAAAGGAGGAGATCCCCGACAGGGATGAGATCGTTTCCGAGATCTGTGAACGGATCACAGGAAAGAAGAAACACAATCTGAGGACACTGATCAATGCAACGGGTGTTGTACTTCACACGAATCTTGGTCGTGCAAATCTTTGCCGTGCAGCTGTAGAGAGTGTACTCTCTGTTGCAGATTCATATTCCAATCTGGAATATGATATCAAAAAAGGGGCCCGTGGATCCAGACACGATCATGTGGAGAAAATCATCACACGGATCACCGGTGCTGAAGCGGCTATGGTCGTTAATAACAATGCTGCGGCAACCATGCTCTGCCTTTCTGCAATGGCTGCCGGAAAAGAGGTCATTACCTCTCGAGGCGAATTAGTTGAGATCGGCGGTTCCTTCCGTATCCCGGACATTATGGAGCAGAGCGGAGCTCATTTAAAAGAAGTCGGCACGACAAACAAGACGAAACCTTCGGATTATCGCAATGCCTTTGATCCGGAGAAGACCGGAGCCTTCATGAAGGTACATACAAGCAACTACAGGATTGTAGGTTTTACGCAGGAGGTTACCTTAAAGGAAATGGTAGCCCTCGGAAAAGAGTATGATCTTCCGGTCATTTACGATATGGGAAGCGGACTTATGGCCGATCTCACAAGGTACGGTGTCGATGAGCCTACCGTTATCGATGCTTTAAATGATGGCGCCGATGTTGTCCTCTTTAGCGGAGATAAGCTCCTTGGCGGTCCCCAGGGAGGAATCCTTATCGGTAAGAAGGAATATATTGATAAGATGAAGAAGCATCCGTTGGCCAGAGCGTTCCGTGTCGATAAAATGACCCTCGCTGCAATGGAAGCAACCTTCTTTGAGTATCTTGATATGGAAGATGCCAAGAGAAATATCCCTGTACTTAGAATGATCACAATCCCGGAGGAGGAGCTTATTCAGAAAGCGGAGCTGATCCGCAACGCGATTGAAACGGCAACAGATCACTTTGCTCTAAATATCTGTTCCTGCAAGGATCAGGTGGGCGGCGGATCTGCACCTACTGTTAAGCTTTCCGGTGTAGCTGTTTCTGTTTCCTCAGAAACGCTCTCCGCCGAGAAGTTAGAACGGCTTCTCCGTAAAGCCGATACCCCTGTGATCGTAAGGGTTGCCCATGATGAAGTCCTCCTCTCTGTAAGAACAATTCGGGAGGAAGAAATCCCTGCAGTTGCCAGTGCATTTGCATTTGCAGCATCCCATGCGGAAGCATAACCCCATTTAAGCAGATCCGGTTATGTTCCCGCGCCGCGTAACTGTGAAGATACTGAGCAGTTATATATTATTTAACAGGAGTGTGGTTTCAAAATGCAGAATGTCATCGTTGGAACTTCCGGGCACGTTGATCACGGCAAAACCTGTCTGATCAAGGCGCTGTCCGGTATTGAAACAGATCGTCTTAAGGAAGAACAGAAACGTGGGATCACCATTGAACTGGGATTCGCAAACCTTCCGAATGATGAGGGCCTGCATATCGGTATCATCGATGTGCCGGGTCATGAAAAATTTGTTAAAAATATGCTGGCCGGAATCGGAGGCATCGATCTTGTCCTGCTTGTGATCGCACTGGATGAAGGTGTTATGCCTCAGACGGTCGAGCATTTTGAGATCTTAAAAATGTTACATATCCGTCAGGGTATTATCGTATTTACAAAGGCCGATCTTGTCGATGAGGACTGGGCTGAGATGGTGGAGGAGGATGTTTCTGACCTTGTGAAAGGCAGCTTCCTCGAAAATGCAGACCGCATCCGCGTGTCCTCCTTTACCGGAATGAACATTCCTGAGCTTAAGAAAATGATCCTCGATAAGGTTCGTTCCGTCGGAAACAGAAGAAGTGAACCGGAGCTTTTCCGTCTCCCTATCGACCGTGTCTTTACAATGGAAGGCTTCGGCACTGTTGTTACCGGAACCTTGCTGGAAGGAAGCTGTCGTGCCGGTGAGGAGGTCATGGTCTATCCAGAGGAAAGGATCCTTAAGATCCGGGGTATCCAGAGCCATGGAGATAAAGAAAACGAAGCCTTTGCCGGTCAGCGTACCGCCATTAACCTTGCGAATGTAAAAAAAGAGGAATTGTCCAGAGGTGAGGTATTGGCGGCTCCGGGAACCCTTACGAACAGTATCTTTCTGGATGTAAAGATCACCCTATTCGGTACGACAGGACGTCAGCTTAAAAACGGAGACAGGATCCATTTTAACTATGGCTCCGCTCAGACCATCGCAAAAGCAGTTCTGCTCGATAAAGACGTGATAAATGCCGGTGAGAGTGCCTTTGTCCAGCTGCGGTTCGATACCCCTCTCGCCGTTAAGAGAACTGACCGGTTTATCATCCGTTTCTATTCTCCGGTGGAAACCTTTGGCGGCGGTATCATTCTGGATGCGTGTCCGGCAAAACATAAACGGCATCAGGAGGAGCTTATAAAGTCCCTTACGATCCGTGAAACAGGTACCGATGACGAGATCCTTGAGCTGGTATTAAAAGAAGAAAGCATCCGTTTCCCATCTATCCATTACTTGGCTGCAAAGCTCAACTGGACAGATAAAGAAACGGAAGCGCGTATGGAAACATTAAAGAAGCAGAAGAAGGCACTTTCCTTAAATGACGGCAACTATTTCCATAAGAGCTTCTGGGATACCGTTACCACAAGAACTCTCGATATCCTGAATGCGTTCCATAAGGAAAACCCGATTTCCTCCGGTATGGAAAAGGAAGAAATCAAGAGCCGTCTTGTAGAGGGCTTTTACCTTAAGGACGTTAAAAAGGGCGATGTGCTGTTAAACGAGCTTTTAAAGCGTGGCATAATCACTGCCTCCGGAAGCACGGTTGCGGCCGCAGGCTTTTCTGCCCAGTATTCCGATGCCCATTCCGGCATGCGGGAGACGATCCTTAAAACCTATCTGGATGCTGGCTTTGAAGCTCCGGCAACAGATGATGTGCTGGCACAGTTTAAAGACAAAAAACAGGCAAAGCAGGTATTGTCCGATCTGTTCAAAGAAGGGATTCTTATAAAGCTGAATCCCGGCTCGTACCTTCATAAAACACATTATGACAAAGCAATGGCTCTCCTCAGGAACCATTTTGCGACCCACAGCACAATGTCGCTGGCTGAATTCAGAGATATTCTGGGAACATCAAGAAAATATGTTCTTTTAATCCTCGATTATCTCGACCAGCAGAAGATCACCAAGCTGCAGGGAGATGTCAGGGTCCTTTTAAAGTAGGGGGATATCATGGAATTTCGTCAGTTAGAGGCATTTGTAAATGCCGCAAAATACAAAAGTTTTTCAAAAGCTGCCGATGCTACCTTTCTGACCCAGCCGACGATCAGTACACACGTAAATAATCTGGAGAAGGAGCTTGGTGTTAAGCTTTTAAATCGAACAGGCAGAGAAATCAGTCTGACCCCTCACGGACAGGAATTTTACAGCTATGCTGTGGATCTGTTAAACACAAGGGCAAAGGCGCTCGTATCGGTTCAGAATCTCAATGAAGACCTTGAGGGCATCCTCGAGATCCAGACTTCCTCGATACCGGGCAATTTCTATCTTCCGATGGTCATGGAGGAGTTTCACAAGCTGCATCCGAAGGTTCGCTTTTATGTGGAGCAATCTGACAGCCGCATGGTGAATGACAATATTCTCGGAAAGCGCGGTGAGATCGGCTTTACCGGCTATAAGGGCAATACCGATCTTTACTTTGAACCTGTATTCTATGACAATATGGTGCTCATCACGCCGGATACGGAGCGTTACAAGATGTATCGTGACGGGGATGAGATCCCGACAGAGGCTTTTGTCGACGAACCGTTTATCATGCGTGAGGACGGCTCCGGAACAAAGCAGGAGATGGAGCATGCTCTTGTGGACGGCAAGCCGATCTTTAAGAATATCAATGTCATCGCCCGCATGAGCAATATGTCGGTTGTAAAAGAGGTGGTCAGCCGAGGTCTCGGGGTTTCCATCATTTCCGAGCAGATCGTCAAGCAGACGGCCTCCAGAGAAAGACTTCGCTACTTTAAGATCCATGGTCTGCAGAAGAAGCGATGCTTTTACATGACCTACGATCGTTCCACCTGTCTTTCTCCGATCGCAGAGGCATTTAGGGAATTTATCCATGATAAGGCGTCGAGGGAGCTTGAATTTGAAACCGGCTTATGATCGACCTTCAATAATATCAGTTTGATATTAGGTAAGAAAACAGAAAAGGCCGAGATTAAATACATGATCCCGTCTGCGGCATAGGATCTATCAATAATCACAGGACAATTTGTGTGCATCTATTGATTTTTTCAATAGATGCACATCTTGTCTAATGTTTTTTTAATTAGACACTCCTTCCTTTTTCTGGTAACATTGTCAATGAGGGATAGAAATTGGTATTATATTTCTATTCAAATTTACCAAAAAGGAAAAGGGGTAGTTGTATGAACTTAACTGAAAACAAAAAGACGTTGGCCTTGTCCGGCGCGATCCTCGGTGCTATCGGCGCACTGTTAGCCTTTATGGGCAACCCGAAGAACATGGCGATCTGTATCGCATGCTTTATTCGTGACAGTGCCGGAGCAATGAAGCTTCATCAGGCGGCTGTTGTTCAGTATTTAAGACCTGAGATCGTTGGTATCGTCTGCGGCGCCTTCCTGATCGCCCTGATCACAAAGGAATACCGTTCCACAGCAGGATCGGCTCCGATGGTGCGTTTTATCCTCGGAATGATCATGATGATCGGCTCCCTTGTATTCTTAGGATGCCCGTTGCGTATGCTGATCCGTATGTCCGCAGGTGATTTAAACGCTTATGTAGCACTGATCGGTTTCGTTGCCGGTGTTTATACCGGTACACTGGCTCTTAAGAGAGGCTTTTCTCTCGGACGTGCTTACACAGTAGAAAAGAGCTCCGGATATGTACTTCCGATCATCCTTGTTGTCCTTCTTATCTTAAGTGTTACTACATCTTTATTTGCAGTAAGCGAAAGCGGCCCAGGCAGCATGCATGCTCCGGTCCTCATTGCTCTTGCAGGCGGCCTTTTATTTGGTGCCATCGCTCAGAAATGCAGAACCTGTTTTGCAGGCTGTATCCGTGACGTTCTTTTAATGAGAAACTTTGATCTTCTTACGATCATCGGCGGTTTCTTTGTTGTTATGGTGATCTTCAACCTTGTTAACGGCGGCTTCAAGCTTTCCTTCACCGGCCAGCCTGTTGCACATGCACAGCATATCTGGAATATCCTTGGTATGTATGCAGTTGGCTTTGCCGCTGTACTTGCAGGCGGCTGCCCGTTAAGACAGCTTGTATTAGCCGGTCAGGGCTCCTCCGATTCCGCAGTAACCTTCTTAGGTCTCCTTGTCGGCGCAGCTTGCTGCCATAACTTCGGTCTTGCAGGCGTAGCAGCTTCTGCCGCAACAGCAGAAAAAGCAGCAGTAGCAGGCGGCCCGGGAATCAACGGTCAGATCGCACTGATTGCATGTATCATCATTCTGTTCGTCATCGGATTTTCACCGAAGAACAAAAGAGCTTAAGCGTATCAATAAGAAAAGAGGTATTGACTATGTATGAAGTAGATGCCAGAGGTTTATCTTGTCCGGAACCAGTAATGCTTACCCATGCAGCTCTTAAGAGCCATGGAAATGAACCGATCCGTGTTCTCGTAACAGAACCCCACACAAAAGCAAATGTAGAAAAATTTGCAAAGAGTCAGGGAAAAAAGGTTACGGTAACAGACAAGGGCGACGAATTTGAGCTTGTTATCGAATAGGGAAATTTAAAATGAGACAAAAAGAATGGAAGTTAATTATTACATTTCACACGACCTCCGATGCGATCGCATTTGAGAAGGCATGTAAGGAAAACGGAAAGAGCGGCCGGATGATCCCGGTACCCCGCGAGCTTTCAGCCGGATGCGGTCTTGCGTGGTGTACGCTTCCTGCAGATCGTGCGGAAATGGAGGAGTTTCTTCACACTCAGAATATCTGCAGCGAGGAGATCGCTGAATTATTATACTAAACGTATCAGACAGGCGCTGGAATTTACTGTGACACAGCAGATTTCAGCGTCTGTTTAGTACTATCTGTGAGGAGGAAAAAATAATGAGTATATATATGGATAATGCAGCTACGACTATGCAGAAGCCGGATTGCGTCATCGATGCCGTAGTCAATGCGATGCGTCACATGGGAAACTCCGGACGCGGCGCCCATGAAGCTTCTCTGGACGCATCCCGTCTGATCTATGAAACACGGGAAATGATCTCTGATCTTGTAAATTTAGGCTCCCCCCGTCAGGTTGCCTTTACCTGCAACTCAACAGAGGCTCTTAATACAGCAATCCTCGGACTTTTCGGCCCGGGAGATCATCTGATCTCAACGGTTATGGAGCACAATTCCGTATTGCGTCCGCTGTATCGCTTAGAGAAGGAGGGAGCGGAGCTTTCCTTTGTTCCCTGTGATGCTTCCGGAATGCTCTGTGTTGATACATTGGAGCAATATCTGCGTCCGAATACAAAAGGCCTTATCTGCACCCACGCCTCCAACCTGACCGGGAATGCCAATGACCTTAAAAAGATCGGCGCCTTCTGTAAAGAGCATGGCCTGTTATTTGTTGTAGATGCATCCCAGACGGCCGGAGTCCTCCCCATCGATATGCAGGCAATGAATATTGACGTTCTCTGCTTTACCGGACACAAGGGTCTTTATGGCCCTCAGGGAACAGGCGGGATCTGTGTAAGAGAGGGAATTACCGTGCGCCCGTTAAAATCCGGCGGAAGCGGGATCCATACATATTTAAAGGAGCATCCTTCTGAAATGCCAACGGCACTTGAGGCCGGAACCTTAAATGGTCACGGGATCGCAGGACTTCACGCAGCTCTTGGATTTTTAAAACAGACCGGAACGGACACAATCCATAAAAAGGAGATCTCTCTTATGCGCCGCTTCCTTGCAGGGGTCAAAGAAATTCCTTCCATCCGCCTTTACGGAAATTTTGATACGGATGAGAGAGCCGCAGTAGTTTCTTTAAATATCGGCGATTATGATTCTTCAGAGGTCAGCGACGAGCTTTCCGTTACCTATGGCATCTCGACCCGTCCGGGAGCCCATTGCGCCCCTCTTATGCATACCTCCATGGGCACGGTCGATCAGGGTATGGTACGTTTTTCATTCTCCTGGTTTAATACCGAGGAGGAGGTCGATACGGCTGTCAGAGCGTTAAAGGAACTGGCGGAGGATTAACTCATCGGCTGCGCCGATGGGATTTTTGCCTTCCGGCTTATGTTTTCTTACCGTCAGCGCAGCAAGTGTGCAGACCTTACTGAACAGTTACAAAAATTTTTATTTTAGTAAAGGAAAAATACTTGACAGATCGTTTTCTTTGTAGTATTATACAGCAGGTGAGCTGATATGGAAAAAATAGTCGAGCAAGGTCTGCTGTATGATTTCTACGGTGAGCTCCTTACCGAGCATCAAAGACAGATCTATGAAGATGTCGTCTTTAATGACATGTCCTTAAGCGAGATCGCCGAGGAACAGGGAATCAGTCGGCAGGGCGTATATGATCTTGTAAAACGGTGTGATAAGATCCTTTCCGGATACGAAGAAAAACTAAAGCTGGTTGAAAAATTCAACCGGACAAAAAAGATGGTCGAGGAGATCAAGCAGCTGGCTGTTCAGTATAAGCAGAGCGGTGAAAGCAGTCTGATCGATAAGATCGAGAGTATATCGGAGGAGATCGGTAAGCTCTAGCTATAAAGGGAGAGGTTAAATGGCATTTGAAAGTTTAGCGGATAAATTACAAAATGTCTTTAAAAACTTAAGAGGCAAAGGACGTTTAACCGAAGCCGATGTCAAGGCAGCAATGAGGGAAGTAAAAATGGCCCTCCTTGAAGCCGATGTAAGTTTTAAAGTCGTAAAGCAGTTTATCAGTTCTGTGCAGGAGAGAGCCGTAGGACAGGATGTCTTAGAAAGCCTGACTCCCGGACAGATGGTAATAAAGATCGTCAATGAGGAGCTTGTCAAGCTGATGGGCTCTGAGACAACAGAGATCGCATTAAAGCCCCAGAACGAGATCACCGTCATTATGATGATCGGACTTCAGGGCGCCGGTAAGACCACTACCACCGCAAAGCTTGCTGCAAAATTTAAAGCAAAAGGCAGAAAGCCTCTGCTTGCCGCATGTGACGTATATCGTCCGGCAGCGATCAAGCAGCTGCAGGTAAACGGTGAAAAGGTCGGCGTTCCGGTATTTTCGATGGGAGATAACCAGTCTCCTGTTGATATTGCAAAGGCTTCCATCGAGCATGCCCGCAAAGAGGGGATGAACATGGTGTTTCTCGATACCGCAGGACGTCTGCAGATCGATGAATCCATGATGGACGAGCTGGTAAATATTAAGAACGCTGTTCATGTCGATCAGTCGATCTTAGTAGTAGATGCAATGACCGGTCAGGATGCCGTAAATGTTGCCGGAACCTTTAATGATAAGATCGGTGTTGACGGTGTGATCCTTACAAAGCTTGATGGCGACACCCGAGGCGGTGCAGCCCTTTCGATCAAATCAGTGACCGGAAGACCGATCCTGTATGTCGGCATGGGCGAAAAGCTCTCAGATCTGGAGCAGTTTTATCCGGATCGAATGGCTTCCAGAATTTTGGGAATGGGAGATATCCTTTCCCTGATCGAAAAAGCCGAATTTGACGTCAGCGAAGAAAAGGCCCGCGAAATGAGCCAGAAGCTTCGCAAGGCAGAGTTTGATTTCAATGATTTCCTTGACCAGATGAATCAGATCAAAAAAATGGGCGGTATGGGCAGTATTTTAAATATGATGCCTGGCATGTCCCAGATGAAAGGAAATCTTGATATAGACGAGAAATCCATGGACCGTGTAGAAGCGATCATCCTTTCCATGACGAAGGAGGAGCGGGCAAATCCTTCCCTCCTGAATCCATCCAGAAAGCAGCGTATCGCGAAAGGCGCAGGTGTTGATATCGCCGAGGTCAACAGGATCGTCAAGCAGTTTGAGCAGTCCAAAAAGCTGATGAAGCAGCTTCCCGGATTAATGGGCGGCGGTAAGAGAAAAGGCGGACTGGGAGGACTTTCCGGAATGATGGGAAAATTTAAATTACCATTTTGATCCGGATCCTATATAAAGACACAGGTAAATAACCAAGGAGGTGAAAGAAATGGCAGTAAAGATGAGATTAAGAAGAATGGGTCAGAAGAAGGCTCCTTTTTATAGAATCGTAGTTGCAGATTCCCGTTCCCCGAGAGATGGAAGATTCATCGAGGAGATCGGATACTATGACCCGAACTGCGAGCCGAGCGTTATCAAGTTTGACGAAGATGCAGCTAAGAAGTGGTTAGCAACAGGCGCTCAGCCGACAGAGACAGTTGGTAAGCTTTTAAAGGTAGCCGGCATCACCCAGTAATACGAGGTGTTTTTCATGAAAAAATTGGTTGAAGTTATCGCTAAAGCACTGGTTGATAATCCAGACGAGGTTGTAGTTACAGAAACTGAGAACGATGACGAGATCGTTATTGAGCTCAAGGTTGCCTCTGCTGATATGGGAAAGGTCATCGGCAAGCAGGGAAGAATTGCGAAAGCGATCCGTTCCGTTGTCAAGGCGGCTTCTTCCAAGATGGAAAAGAAGGTCACTGTTGAGATTCAGTAACTGGGATAGGGACTGCGATCAGAGAAATTTGATCACAGTTCCTTATTTTTATATAAAGATATCGGGGTCAAAAGTCCCCGATTGTGAGGTATTGTAATGGAAGAATTGCTTAGAGTCGGCGTGATCACCTCTCCCCACGGAGTTCGTGGAGAAGTGAAGGTATTCCCGACTACCGATGATGTAAATCGTTTCAAGAAGCTTAAAAGCGTGCTTCTCGATACCGGAAAAGAAAAAACAGCTCTTGAGATCGAACATGTAAAATTCTTTAAAAACATGGTGATCCTGAAATTCAAGGGCTTTGACAATATGAACGATGTTGAGGCATGGCGTCAGAAGGATCTTCTGATCGATCGAAAACAGGCGGTCAAGCTCTCCCCTGATGAAAACTTTATCGTCGATCTGATCGGCCTTACGGTCATTACAGACAATGGGGAAACACTTGGTACCATGACGGATGTGATCCAGACCGGTGCAAATGATGTCTACTGCGTTTCTTCCCCCTCCGGAAAGGAGATCCTGCTTCCGGCCATCAAGGACTGTATCCTTAAGGTCGATCTGGAAAAGAACGAGATGCTCGTTCACGTCCTTGACGGTCTGCTTGACCTATAACCATTATTTAGAACAACGGAGGCTATTATGAATTTCCACATAATGACATTATTTCCGGAAATGATCATGAATGGTTTAAATACCAGCATTCTTGGTCGTGCCAGCAGCAAAGGCCTTCTTTCCTTTGAAGCGATCAATATCCGGGATTATACCCTTGAACGCCACGGCAAGGTAGACGACTATCCCTATGGCGGAGGCGCCGGTATGGTCATGCAGGCAGAACCGATTTATCGCGCCTACGCGGCCCTGACAGAGCGGATCGGAAAAAAGCCCCGTGTCGTTTATATGACGCCTCAGGGCCGTACCTTTACACAGTCCATCGCCGAGGAGCTGGCCAAGGAGGACGAGCTTGTTTTTCTCTGCGGCCACTATGAGGGAGTAGATGAGCGCGTTCTGGAAATGATCGCCACCGACTATCTTTCCGCAGGCGATTATGTCCTGACCGGCGGCGAGCTTCCGGCCATGATGATGATCGACTGTATTTCCCGCCTGATCCCCGGCGTTTTAAATAATGATGTTTCTGCAGAATTTGAGTCCTTTCATGACAATCTGTTAGAATATCCCCAGTATACCCGGCCGGAGGAATTTATGGGGCGTAAGGTTCCGGATATCCTTTTATCCGGACACCATGCCAATGTCGAAAAGTGGAGACGCGAGCAGTCGATCATCCGGACACTGGAGCGCAGGCCGGAGCTTTTACAGGATGCCGTACTTTCAAAAAAAGAACAGCAGTTTCTTGACCGCCTTTTAAAGGAAAGAGAATTACTGCAAAAATAGTCCTTGCTTTTTATCGCTTACTATGGTATAATTAAGCACTGTGAAATAAGAGATGTTCCTCTGCCGCACAGAATGCTGCGGGTAAGAACTTCGAATACTACAAGGAGGTTCATTCAAATGAACGAAATTATCAAGAATATTGAAGCTGCCCAGTTAAAAAAGACTGTACCGTGCTTCAACGTAGGTGATACCGTAAGAGTATCCGCTAAGATCAAAGAGGGAAACCGTGAGAGAATTCAGGTTTTCGAAGGAACTGTTATTAAGAGACAGAATGGCGGCGTAAGAGAAACTTTCACCGTTAGAAAGAACTCCAATGGTATCGGCGTTGAAAAGACATGGCCGCTTCATTCTCCGTCTGTTGAGAATATCGAAGTTGTCAGAAAAGGTAAAGTACGCCGTGCAAGACTGAACTACTTAAGAACAAGAGTAGGCAAGGCTGCTAAGGTTAAAGAGTTAGTTAAATAATAATTTTAACCGACGGATCAAGGGACAATGAAAATTGTCCCTTTTTTTCACTCTATAATTCCCGCATATTATTCCCCGGAGGTGGTTCTAGTGGAATTCCATCAGGAATCAGAGACAAAAAAGCTGCATGCAGCCGTCCACTGGATCGTTGATATCGTTGTCACGATCGCAATGGCCTGCTATCTGGTATATGGATTCGGCGGACGCGTTGAGGTGAATGGAAGCTCAATGAAGCCGGTACTGGAATCCGGAGATGTTATCCTCATCAATCGGCTTGCCTATGACCTAGGAAAGCCGAAGCGTTTTGATATCGCCTTGTTTTCCCGGGATGACTCCGGGACGAATCTGAAGCGGATCATCGGTCTTCCCGGAGAGACTGTCCAGATCAAAGACAACCGGATCTACATTAACGGCAGTCTGCTGGAAACCACAAGTGAGCTTTCTTATGTGACGATTGCGGGGATCGCGGAGTTTCCTGTTGAGCTTGGAGACGATGAATATTTTCTTCTCGGTGATAACAGGGAATCCAGCGAGGACAGCCGCTTTCCGGGTATAGGAAGTGTAAACCGCAGCCGCATGATCGGAAAGGCATGGCTGAGACTACAGCCCTTCTCCCGTTTTGGGCGTATTACAATCCCAGGAGGAAATGAATGAATATCCAATGGTATCCAGGGCACATGACAAAGGCAAAACGTGCCATGAAGGAAGATATAAAACTGATCGATCTGATCATAGAACTCGTCGACTCCAGAGCGCCGCTCTCAAGCCGGAATCCGGATATTGATGAGCTGGGCAAAGGAAAGGGCCGTGTGATCCTTTTAAACAAAGCAGACCTTGCTTCTGAAGCAGGAAATGCAGCCTGGACGTCCTATTTTGAGTCGAAGGGCTTTCAGGTCATGAAGATCGATGCAAGACAGAAAACAAGCTTAAAGCAGATCCACCAGTGTATTCAGGAAGCCTGCCGTGAAAAGATCGAACGTGATCGAAAACGCGGTATCTTAAACCGCCCGATCCGTGCCATGGTCGTCGGTATCCCCAATGTCGGAAAATCCACCTTTATTAACAGCTTTGCGGGAAAGGCTGCCGCCAAGACCGGAAACAAACCGGGAGTTACAAAGGGAAATCAATGGATTCGTCTTAATAAGCAGGTAGAGCTCCTCGACACGCCGGGTATCCTTTGGCCCAAATTTGAAGATCAGGCTGTTGGGCTTCGTCTTGCCTTTCTCGGCTCCATCAATGATGAGATCCTCGATAAGGACGAGCTTGCCTCGGAATTAGCTGCATTTCTTTCCGGATCCTGTCCGGGTCTCCTGACCGAGCGTTATGGGATCACCGATGAAAATAAGCCTCCCTATGAGCTTTTAGGAGATATTGCAGCAGCCCGCTCCTGCCTGACTAAGGGCGGTGCGCCAGACCTTTCCAGGGCCTCAAAGCTTCTTATCGATGATTTCAGAAGCGGAAAGCTTGGCAGGATCACTCTGGAGTATCCGGAAGCATCCGGAAACAGGGAGGAGAAGGAATAATATGGCACGAGCATTGACCGGAGAACGTCTGGAAAAAGAGCTTCTCAGATTAGAAGCAATGAAGGAATATGAACATCGATATCAGGACTATGCCCTGATCTGCGGGATTGACGAGGCCGGGAGAGGCCCTCTGGCCGGCCCGGTGGTTGCCGGTGCTGTGATCCTTCCGAAAGACTGTAATATCCTCTATCTGAATGATTCCAAGAAGCTTTCGGAAAAGAGGAGAGAGGAGCTGTTCCTTGAGATCCGGGAAAAAGCAGTCGCTTATGCAACCGGTATCGTAAGTCCCGACCGGATCGACGAGATCAATATCCTGCAGGCAACCTATGAGGCAATGAGAAAGGCGGTCTCTATGCTGACGCCGTCCCCAGACCTCCTTTTAAATGATGCCGTAACTATCCCTCAGATTAAGCTCCCCCAGATCCCCATCATCAAGGGAGACGCAAAAAGTGTGTCCATTGCGGCTGCCAGCGTACTTGCAAAGGTCACAAGGGATCACATCATGGTCGAATACGATAAGCTGTATCCGGAATACGGATTTTCCAAGCACAAGGGCTATGGGACAGCTGCCCATATTTCCGCCCTTCTTGAATTTGGCCCGTCACCGATACATAGAAGAAGCTTTATAAAAAATTATGAAAGAAAGTAGAAAAGCTACGGGCGGCCGCAATGAATGGAATGCGGCCGTTTTCCTTAAAGAACAGGGACTTACTATCATCGAAATGAATTATCGCTGCAGAAGCGGTGAGATCGATATTATTGCTTTAGACGGAAATACACTTGTATTTGTCGAAGTACGATCCAGAAGCACTGCCGATATGGAAGCCGCTTTGGAATCCATCTCCGGCAAAAAAGCCGCACAAGTTCGACGGATAGCCGAAATCTACCTGTATACCCATCAATATCCTGAAGAAACACCCTGCCGGTTTGATGCCATCGGTATTGCCGGTAATGAGCTCGCATATATTAAAAATGCATTTTAGATAATGATGCGTTTGCAGATCTGCAAATAGCTGTTATCGGAAAAGAGGATCAAATGCACAACTGGATAAGAAAAACCGGCCCCTGTCATTTAACAGAACAGACGAAGAACGGCGTGACGTGGCTTTCCTTCCCCTCTTTAGAGGAGAGCAGAATGGTACGGCACGCATTTTCCACCCGTATGGGAGGCGTTAGTAAAGGAGCTTACTCTACGATGAATTTTTCCTTTACCCGGGGAGATGACCCTGCAGCAGTACGGGAAAACTACAGAAGAATGGCCGCTGCCATCGGTGTAGACGAAAACCGCATGGTATTAACATTTCAGACCCATACAACAAATGTAAGGCTCGTAAGGCCGGAGGATGAGGGAAAGGGGATCATCCGGGAGCGGGATTATCGTGATGTAGACGGCCTTATCACTGATCGTCCGGGAGTTACACTTGTGTCCTTCTTCGCAGATTGTGTCCCCCTTTACTTTCTTGATACCAAGAATAAAGCCATCGGTCTTTCCCATTCCGGCTGGAGAGGAACCGTAAACCGCATGGGAGAGAAGACCCTGACTGAAATGACAAAGGCCTTCGGAACCGACCCTTCCGACGTGATCGCCTGCATCGGCCCCAGCATCTGCAGGGACTGCTATGAAATCGGCCCGGAGGTGGCTGAAGAATTTTACAAAGCATTCCACACAAAATACCATGACAAGCTTCTTTATAAAAAAGATAACGGAAAATATCAGTTAGACCTCTGGGAGGCAAACCGAATCATTCTTACCGAAGCCGGAATACCGTCCTCACAGATCTCTGTCACCGATATCTGCACACGATGTAATCCGGAATATCTCTTTTCCCATCGGGCCGCTGCCGAAAAGAGAGGAAATCTGTGTGCCTTCCTCTGCCTGAATTAATTTTTTTCATAATAATGACAATTTACGAAAAACCTTCTAGTGTATTATATTTCAACACGCTCATACTAGGAATGTAACACGAAACGCCGGATCTAAACCGGCATCAGAAAAAGGAGGTATTGTAAATGTCCAATACAAATAATTCTTCTAACCGTGTCGTCGTTCCGGAAGCCAAGGGAGCTATGGACAAATTCAAGATGGAGATCGCCAATGAGTTAGGTGTGCCGCTTACCGAGGGCTATAACGGAAACCTGACTTCCTACCAGAACGGCAGCGTGGGCGGATATATGGTCAAAAAAATGATCGAGGCCCAGGAAAAACAGATGGCAGGCAAATAGGATAAATCATGATCCTGAGACCTCTCCGGCAGTCACTGTCACTCCGGAGAGGTCTTTTTTTGTGTCATAGGGCGCTTCGTCCTATGTCACAAATTTTGATGCCAGCGGATTGTTCCGTGCTGCGCACTCCCACAATCCTACCCAATATTCGCATATCGTGAGGTTAGTATCATAAAATTTGTGCTTGTATATCCGGAAACTAATGTTTATAATAATACCGATGTGAGGTGAGTTATGAGAGTAATCGCAGGCAGCGCACGGCGGCTGATCTTAAAAACAGCAGAGGGACTTGAGACAAGGCCCACGACAGACCGGATCAAGGAAACTCTGTTCAACATGATAAATAATGAATTATACGGCTGCTGCTTCCTTGATCTTTTTGCAGGAAGCGGTGCCATCGGGATCGAAGCCTTAAGCCGCGGAGCAAAAAAATGTGTGTTTGTCGATAACGGACAACGCCAGATCGAATGTATCCGCGATAATCTGAAAACAACACGGCTTGAGGATCGGGCGGTGATCGCATCCGGGGATGTCCTTTCCCAGATCGGCCGCCTCGCCGAAAAGAAGGAGCATTTCGATCTGATCTTTATGGATCCGCCATATAACCACGGATGGGAACAAAAGGTACTTTCCGCACTCCGTCCTACTTCCCTTGCTGACGAGGATACCCTTATTATCGTCGAAGCTTCCTTAAATACCGACTTTTCGTGGACCGAGGAAGCCGGATTTACGATCAGCAGAATAAAGGAATATAAGACAAACAAGCATGTATTTTTAAAAATCAAATAAGGAAAGGCAGAAACGCCAGATGAAAAACGCAATTTATCCGGGAAGCTTTGACCCGGTAACACTAGGACATATCGATGTGATCGAACGTGCCTCCAAGCTGTTCGACCACCTGATCATCGGAGTATTGAATAACAGTTCAAAAACTCCGTTGTTTTCCGTCGAAGAACGTGTTAATATGTTAAGAGAAGTCACTAAAGAGTTTCCGAACGTTGAGATTCAAAGCTTTGATGGCCTTACTGTTGAATTTGCAAAAAATTGCGGTGCAAGGGCTGTTGTCCGCGGACTGCGTGCGATCACTGACTTTGAATATGAGCTTCAGATCGCCCAGCTGAACCATGTGATTTCGCCGGATATCGATACGGTTTTTTTAACCACAAATCTGAAGTATGCCTATTTAAGCTCCAGCTCCGTCAAGGAGGTTGCAGCTTACGGCGGTGACATTTCCCATTTCGTCACTCCCTACGTGGAGGAACAGGTACATAATAAAGTAATCGTAAAAAATAAAAGAAAGGGCTAAGTGAATAATTATGAGCAGAATCGAACAGCTGATCGGTGAGATCGAAGAATATATTGAAGGCTGCAAATATCAGGCATTGTCTTCTACAAAAATCATTGTTAACAAGGATGAGCTCGAGGAGCTTCTCGTGGAGCTGAGAATGCGGATCCCGGATGAGATCAAACAGTATCAGAAGATCATCAGCAATCAGGAGGCTATTCTTTCCGATGCACACTCCAAGGCAGACGCCATGCTGGCGGAAGCAACTGCACAGACAAATGAGCTGGTAAATGAGCACGAGATCATGCAGAAGGCCTATGCACATGCAAACGAGGTGATCGAGCAGGCTCAGGCCCAGGCTCAGGCCATCGTCGACAGCGCAGTAAATGATGCAAACAATATCCGTCAGGGCTCAATCCAGTATACCGACGATATGTTAAAGAGCCTCCAGAACATCATCAATCACTCCATGGAGGGTGCTCAGGGACGCTTTGACGCATTTATGAGCTCGATGAGATCAAGCTATGACATTGTATCCTCGAACCGCAAGGAACTCTCCGGCGGCGTTATCACGGAAAAAGAAACCACAGAGGAATCATAAACCATTCTCTGCTGCGATAAAAAGATACATAAGTCCTGCTGCTAATGCTGCATGTATCAGCTTCCAGAAAAAATACTGCCGGATGGATAATCCGGCGTTTTTTTCTATCCATGACATTGCGTTGCCGTTTGCAGGAGCAATAACGGAGCGTGTCTGAAACAGACCGGATAAGCCGCCAAAGCAAAAGGCGGCGACAGATCCGCAGGCAGCGGTAATTCCCTTAAACGACTTTGTTATCTGATGGATCCCGGTCGTGATCTCTGTTGCTCCGATCAGAAAGATCCGGAGAGAAAAGGGGAGATGCGTTGTATTCTCCAGAAAAACGATCATGATCGAAAAAATGATAAGATAGCCGCCAATTTTACACAAAAGCTCAGCGGCAGAGAGTATGGAGGCGTCAAGGCTGACCGAAGATATTTCGGTATAGGTTTTACCTTCCAAGCCTGTTTCTTTTGTGAAATAGATCCTTTTTGCAGCGATCATCAGGATCAGAATAGGAAGATAGACAGAGATCAGAACTTTATGGATCCCGATCTCCTTTGGAAGCAGAGGACATACATACCCAGCTAAAAACATCGGGCTCGGGTGATTGCATACGGCAAGGAGAACTCTTGCCTCCCACATTGGGATCCGGCCCTCCTTAAAAAAGTCTGCACAGGTCTTTGCACCTACCGGACAGCCGCACAACAGACCGGAGGCGAGCACATAACAGCCTTCTATAGAAAGCGAAAAAAGCGGATGAAGAAGCCTCCATAGCGGCCTTACAAGAAGGTCTATGCCGCCTTCTGCAACAATGAGCGTCGAAAGCACCAGAAATGGGAACAGAGCCGGAACCACTGCCCTGTACCATAACAGAAGTCCGCACCGCGCTCCTTCTGTCACCCAGACCGGGTGAGTCAGCATAAGAACCAGCATAAGGCCGAACAGAATCGATTTCTTCATAAATATACCGATATCCCAGATGCTTTTTCCTTCACTGTATGCTCGATCTTTTGGGATTATTATAAAACAATTATAACGGAAAGGGTGAAATGCTTTGGCACAGGAGCTCAGGCTCGATAAATATCTCGCTGATATGGGAAAAGGAACCCGTTCCCAGATAAAAGAGGCAATCCGTAAGGGTCGCGTAAGGATCGGAAATGAGATTGTAAAGAAACCGGAGACGAAGGTTCGTATCCCCGAAGATACGGTCCTTCTCGACGGAGAGGCCGTATCCTACGTTGAACTGGAATACTACATGTTAAATAAACCGGCCGGTGTCGTATCTGCCACAGAGGACAAAAAATATAAGACGGTCATCGACCTGATCGATGAAAAGAGCAGAAAAGACCTGTTTCCGGTAGGCAGACTCGACATCGACACAGAAGGCCTTCTTCTCATCACCAATGACGGAGATATGGCCCACAGACTTCTTTCTCCCAAACGTCATGTCGATAAAATATATCATGCACTATGTAAAGGCCGTGTTCCGGAAACGGCAACGGAGGCTTTTGCAAAAGGGCTCCTTCTTCCCGACGGACTTTTGTGCCTGCCGGCAAAGCTTGAGATCCTTTCCCACGAAACAAATGAAACGGGTGAACCCCAAACGAATGTCCGTCTTACCATTCGAGAGGGAAAATTCCATCAGGTCAAACGGATGATGGAGGCAGTGGAATGCCCGGTAC
>CAKRPJ010000011.1:0-60827 GCA_934376955.1 uncultured Lachnospiraceae bacterium
CGAGGCGTGGCTCAGTTTGGTAGAGCGCTGCGTTCGGGACGCAGAGGTCGCAAGTTCGAATCTTGTCGCCTCGACTTTACGGCCTGTTGGTCAAGCGGTCAAGACGACGCCCTCTCACGGCGTAAACCCGGGTTCGATTCCCGGACAGGTCATTTGCTGTTGCATTATGCAGCAGCATTTTTTAAAGGTGCTTCCGTGGCTCAGTTGGTAGAGCAACGCATTCGTAATGCGTAGGTCGCCGGTTCGAGTCCGGCCGGGAGCTGATTGAAAAACCCTTGAGGAATCAAGGGTTTTTCGTGTTTTTAGGGTTTTGATAATAAGAATAAAAAGAGCTAAAATAGGTGAAACAATCAAAATTCATTACGATTGATTTCACTCTATGCCGCGAAATAGAAGAAGGCAGAATATATGAATGATCAAATTGGATTGAAAGAGGCGTGGGAACAGTTGCTGGCGTATGATCCGGCTGTCTGGATAGGAGTTTTTACCGCAATCGTTGTTTTTGTTATTGAGATTGTTTTATATAAAAAAGGAATTATTTTTTCGGGTGGAGAGAAAAAAATAGCAGAGGCTAAAGCAAAAGGAAATGTTCTTTCTGCAACGCGGATAAAATGTCGCTATTATGACAAGAGCTCTGGTGCAAGAAATTATGTAGCTACATACGAATATGAGCTTAATGGATTGCACACAAAAAAGGTTGTGACGTCAAATAGTATGCCACCTTTAAAAATTACTCTTTATTGCGATAACGGCAAAGTTTTTCTTGAGTCTGATATTGATTCAAGCCCGGTAAAATTACTAATGTATATTATTCCGGTTATTGCTGCAATAACGGTAATGATGGCTTTGGGATTTAAGGGTTGACAGTAAGTATAAAATGAATAAAATGGTTGGTCGGATGAGGAAAAGAATGTAGAAGAAGCTTTATCAAAAGCAAATTATTCTCAGACTCCGGATATTATGGAAAGAGATTTTCGGTAGATAATTCTCGCGGTCTAGCGATTCATGTATATAACAATTAACAAACAGGAGTCCTCATGGACTTCTTTTTTTATGTTCAAAAGCCCTCCAACAAAGTTCTTTTTGAATTTATGCAGGATTCCTCGATATTCGGATCAGAAATCTGACATACTAAATAAAAAGATACTCGTTAGGAGGTATTTTCATGAGAAAATGCTTTTTAAAACGTGCAGTCCTAGTGTTGCTGGGATGCACGTTAATGCTCCAGCCAATAGAAGCCCTTGCAAAGGATAATCGGGATGCCGGTATTATGAATAAAGAATTTGCATCATTTACATGGAGTTCTCCTAAATATCAAGGTGTCCGCTATGAATCTCAAAACGAAGGCGGCTTTACCGTTTATGTCCCATATAGCATGACGATGCCGGGACAGGAACGATTTAAAAATATGTTCACCAAGCTCTTTGATATTTATAATTCAAAAAAGGTGAAAACGATCCAAAAGCCTTCGGACTCTGGAGCCCGACGGATATAGGAAACATCAACGGGATCGAGACAAAATATTACACAAAGTTCTTGTCAACTCAAAATGGTGACACGGAATCGGTTATGGCTACAAGTGATTTGGGCGATTACTACCCGGAGTTTAACGTCGAATATCGATACTCTGGAATCCTAGTAGATCTGCACAACACCCATAGAGGAACCGTCGTAACCAATCCGACCTTTGTATCAGATTTTGTCCAGACAAAAGAAAACGCAGGCTCCGAAGGTATCCCAAAAACCTACACACAATATGACAAGTCAGGCGAAAACCCGAAAAGGTATAACCTTAAGCTGATCGAATCTCAGGAAGTCGTGCATCCACAACATCTAAAATTAAACTGGACAGGCGGAAGCGGAATCCCGGATAACGTCCCGACGGAATCGCCCTATTATGATACGGCAGAAAAAGTTTATCCCATTCCCGATCCAAAACAATGTCATCGCATATTCGATCCAAGTCATTGATGATAAGGGAGAAATCACCGAGAAATCAGAACGGCCGGTAAATGGCGTTGTGACTTAAGAAAGAATGAGTGTCCGGCTGACCAAAAAGACTGATAAACAGCGGCTTTTGTATATTCAGCCATAGCTTATCAGTCTTTGTGTATCAATCTTTTATTATTCTTTTACTTATTCACCGAGACGATAGATCTCGCGGCGAAGCTTCGGCCCGATCAGAGCGGCAAAGATGATCTTTACGGCATCACCTGGCAGATACGGGATTACGCCGACGCCAAGACCGGCTACAAATGAAATACCCAGCTGTTTTGCAAGCCAGACTGTACCGAACACATAGCAGACAGCAAGTCCGAGAACCATTCCAAGGACATGGTATCCGATCTTTCCCGGGAAATGCTCAACAAAGAAGCCGACGATCAGAGCCATAAAGATAAAGCCGATTAGATATCCGCCGGTCGGGCCTGCCAGCTTTCCGACACCGGCTGAAAATCCGCTGAATACAGGAAGTCCTACCATTCCCAGCAGCATATAGACAAGATAGCTGATGGTGCAGGCCTTCATGCCAAGGACATAGGCGGCAAGGTAGATGGCAAGGTTCGTGAATGAGATCGGAACCGGGCTGAAGGGAAGCGGAATGGAGAGGGGCCCGAGGACACAGGTAACGGCCGTCATAACACCGATCAGGGCCATTCGCTTTGTGGTAAAGAATGATTTTTTGTCCGCTGCTGCGGAAACAGTTTTGTTCATAGTATGAATACTCCTTTTATAATCTGATTTTAACCGAATCAAGTAAGTCCCCTGCTTCAATTGCGAATATCCGCTTGACTTATTATAATTCAAATCCCATATTTAACAGCATTTCGCGATCATCGCTGATGCGGTTTCCGGAGGTTGTGAGCATATCTCCGGTGATGGCTGCATTTGCGCCGGAACGGAAAGCCCGTTCCCCGGAATGTTCCATGGAATTGCGGCCTGCTGCGAGACGTACCATGGCTGTCGGATTGATATAGCGGAAGATGGCGATCGTCCGAAGGATCTCGTCCTCGGAAAGAGGAGCCTGATGTTCAAGGGGAGTTCCCGGGATCGGACGCAGGATATTGATGGGGATGGAGCGGATCCCAAGTTCGTTAAGGGTCAGGGCCATATCGATGCGATCCTCCCAAGTTTCACCCATTCCGATGATACCGCCGGAACAGACAGACAGTCCTGCTTTCTGTGCTCTTTTTATGACCTCAAGCTTATCTTCAAAAGTATGAGTCGTACAGATATTTGGGAAGTTTCGTCTTGAAGTTTCAATATTTGCATGGTAACGGCTGACGCCGGCTTCCTTAAGGCGATTAAAATCTTCCTGAGAGAGCAGTCCGTGGGAAGCACAGAGCTCTACGTTACATTCTTTCTTCATGGAGCGGTAAGCTGTGAGGGCTTTTTCCATTTCAGAACCGTTTAAAGCCCGTCCGGCTGTGACAATGGAATAGCGGTGTACTTTTTTCGCTTCATGCCGTTTGCAATCCTCTAAGATCGTTTCCGGCTCTAAAAACGGATATTCCTCGACCTTTGCATGGTGACAGGCAGATTGTGCACAAAATTTGCAATCCTCTCCGCATCGGCCGCTCCGACCGTTAATGATAGAGCAAAGATCGACATGATCGCCGCAAAGTTCCTTACGGATCTTGTTGGCGCCTTCTAAAAGCTCGGGAAGCTTCTCTGTCAGCAAAAAGCTCAGATCCTCTCCGCGCTTTAAGCGGCGTCCCTTTATAATTTCCTCAGCTAATGGTAAACTCATAGGTTTCAACTCCTTAAAAACTTGCTTCAGTTGTAACTCGTTTCAGTTGTAACAACCGTCGTTATTATAAACCGACAGCCTGCAAATGTCAACCAAAAACTAAAACATAGTTTACATTAACCTTTCCACGTCCATGACATTCCTGATAGAAACTTTTTTGTATAAAAAAGACGCCGCATGGCAGGCTTCTCCCGTCGGATACGTTCTCTCTATGTAACAGATAGAACGTAATATCCGACAGGATCACCAGATTGCGGCGTCCGGGTTGGGGATAAAACTAAAGGTTATGAATTTGCTTCGGCAGCTTCAGAAGCTTTTTCGGCAGCAGGAGTATCTGCCTCCGGTACTACATTGTGAACCGGAATGACGGAGAGTACAACTGCCTCCGGATCTGTCTTCAAGTCAATGTCCTTGTTTTTGGCAATATCAAGATCTTTGACCCGTACCGTGTCACCGACCTTCAAGCCAGCGGCGTCAAGGGTGGTTCTTTCAACAAGGGCAGACGGATATGCTCTGTAGGAAACTTCGTTTAAGTCCTCCTGAAGAACACCATTCTTGACTGCCTCACGATTTAAAATGACGATCTCAGCGGTGGAGGTGACCTTTTCATCGCTTACGAGAGCCTGAAAATCGATCTCCTCCATTTTACGGGTCATGGAATTGTAATCAACTTCTTTAATAAGAACGTTGTAGATCTCACCTTCAATGTCCAGATCGATCTGTCCTCCCTTGTGCTCTGTTTTAAGAAGACGTTCAACATCCATTGAGGTCATCTTGATCGGGATCGAACCCTTGATGGCATGTCCGAAAACATTACCGGTCACAAAACCTTCGCGTCTTAATCTTTTTGCCTTTTCTGTCATGTTTCTTTTTTCAGCTTTTAAAGTAGTCATTTATCTTTTCCTCCAAATTCTGATGCCTGGGGTGATACCCGGGAGTTGTTATCTGTTAACTTCTTTACAACGTGAGTATAGCACTTCATCAAAAAACAGATTAACCAAAAATGTATTTTTTTGATGCCGGAATCGAAAAAAAATGCACAAAAAAAGGAACAGTTAACAGATTATATAGAAAAAACACTTGAATTTCTTGGGGCTTCCAGTATACTAAATTAGGCTATTGCTTTCTGCGCTTGACGCAGAAAGCTTACCTGCTTCAGTTAAATAATGACATACGGAGGAACAACATGGATAAGGGAGTAATAGGAATACTGCTGGTTATCATCGTCTATCTGGCAGGAATGCTGTTTGTAGGCTTTTTTTATTCCAGACAAAACAGTGATTCAGGAGATTTCTACCTTGGGGGAAGAAAGCTGGGCCCCTTTGTTACAGCAATGAGTGCAGAAGCATCAGATATGAGCAGCTGGCTTCTTATGGGACTTCCGGGTGTGGCTTACCTCACCGGAGTCTGTGATGCCTTATGGACGGCCATCGGACTGGCCATCGGCACGTACTTAAACTGGCTTCTGGTGGCCAAGCGGCTCAGAAGATACAGTGAGAGGATTAATGCAATTACCTTGCCGGACTTTTTTGCTGACCGTTACAGAGATACCTCCGGCGTGATCATGGGGATTTCGTCGCTGTTTATCATTATATTTTTTGTACCATACACAGCTTCCGGCTTTGCGGCCTGCGGTAAGCTGTTTTCGACGTTATTTGGCCTGCCCTATACAACGGCCATGCTGTTGAGTGCAGTCGTTATTGTCGGATATACGGCCCTCGGCGGCTTTTTAGCGGCAAGCACAACAGATCTGATCCAGAGCATCGTGATGAGTATCGCGTTAGTTATCGTAGTCCTTTTCGGCATTCAGGTGGCAGGCGGTCTGGATGCGGTGTTAGCGGGAGCGAAGGAGCTTCCGGGTTATCTTTCCGTGGTAAATACCTATGATAACTCGACCGGAACCATGTCCGGCTACGGTATGATAACCATAGCGTCTTCATTAGCATGGGGTCTGGGATACTTTGGAATGCCCCACATCCTCCTTCGGTTTATGGCAACAGAAAATGAGGATAATATCGCCAGATCCAGAAGAATTGCTTCCGTATGGGTTGTGATCTCAATGGCCGTTGCTATCTTTATCGGCATCGTCGGACGTGCCATGTCAGATGTCGGAGCGATCGGTTCTCTTTCCGGATCCGATTCGGAAACGATCATTATCCGTATCGCAGCCTTATTAAGTGAGAATGGTGTGCTGGCGGTTATCGGTGCCGGAGTGATCCTTGCGGGAATCCTTGCCTCCACCATGTCGACGGCGGATTCCCAGCTTTTGGCAGCGTCCTCTGCCGTTTCCGAAAATATTCTTAAGGGGATATTCCATGTGCAGCTTTCCGCAAAAATGACCATCGTGATCGCGCGCGCTACGGTGGTTATGATTGCAGTTATCGGCGTTTTCCTTGCGGCAGACCCGAACAGCTCTGTATTTATGATCGTATCCTTTGCATGGGCCGGCTTCGGCGCCGTATTTGGCCCGGTAGTCTTAAGTGCGTTATTCTGGAAGCGTTCCAACCGTCAGGGGGTTATAGCCGGTATGATCGGCGGCGGTGCCATGGTATTTATATGGAAATATTGTGTAAGGCCCATCGGAGGGGTCTGGAATATTTACGAGCTGCTTCCGGCATTTTTAGTCGCCACAGTCCTGATCATTGTCGTCAGCCTTGCGACATCGGCTCCCGACAAAGACATCGTGGACGAATTTGAACGCAGATAAGCATTCCCTCGCTTCAAGTGCGCGGAGCACTAAGCGGATTGCGAATGTCCGCTTTACTGCGTATAATAACGCATATAAGAAAGGAATATCCTTTACAAGAATAGGTCGCATCATGTATAATCAAGAGATGATCTTATGAAAATGATGTGGGGGATAGGGAATGGAAGGAAATTTAACAAAAGGGCCGATCCTAAAAACCTTGATCCGGCTTGCTGTACCGATCATGGCGTCTTCATTTCTTGCGACGCTCTATAATATCACGGATATGGCATGGATCGGAATGCTGGGTTCCAAGGCGGTGGCCGGTGTCGGAGTGGGCGGAATGTTTACGTGGTTTTCACAGGGGCTGGCGTCGATGGCCCGGATGGGTGGACAGGTTCAGGTTGCCCAATGTGTCGGGTGCGGAGAGAAGGAGAAGGCTCATGGCTTTGCCCAGGCGGCTGTGCAGATGTCACTGATAATGGGTCTTCTCTATTCGGCCGTTTCTCTGCTTTTTACACGGCAGATGGTCGGATTTTTCCAGCTTGCGGATGCTGAGGCTTATGAGGCAGCTATGTCTTATACGAAGATTGCCTGCGGTCTGATCGTTTTTTCCTTTTTGACACTGACCTTGAACGGCATTTACACGGCCCAAGGGGATTCTCATACGCCGTTTATCGCCAATCTGGTCGGACTTGTTGCAAATATGATCCTCGATCCTGTTCTGATCCTCGGAATGGGGCCGTTCCCGAAGCTTGGCGTCACAGGGGCAGCCATCGCAACCGTAACGGCACAGATGATTGTTATGGGCATTATGATCTTGAGGATCGTCTGTCAGAAGCAGGATAATGCATTAAAGGGAATGAATCTGTTTGCAAAGATCCCTCGCAGCTATCGAAAGGAGATCTGCCGGATCGGTATCCCGACGGCACTTCAGGGAATGGCATACTGTGGGATCTCCATGATCCTTACGCGTATGGTATCCGGTTATGGTGCGGAGGCTATCGCGACCCAGAGAGTCGGCGGCCAGATCGAATCTGTTTCATGGAACACGGCAGACGGCTTTGCGGCGGCTTTAAATGCCTTTGTGGCACAAAACTTCGGCGCCGGGATGAAGGAGCGCGTGAGAAAGGGATACAAGGTGTCCCTTTGGACGGTCGGTATCTGGGGAGTTCTTGTTTCTGTAATATTTATCTGCTTTCCGACAGCGCTTGCCGATGTCTTTTTCCACGAACCGAAGGCGGTGGAGACAGCGGTGGGTTATCTTGTTATCATCGGCTTCAGTGAGGCCTTTATGTGTGTGGAGCTGACAACGATCGGTGCGTTATCGGGTCTTGGAATGACAAGGCTCTGCAGTATCATCAGTATTGCCATCACCGGTGCAAGGATTCCGTTAGCAGTCGTATTAGGCGGAATTATGGGCTTAAACGGTGTCTGGTGGGCTCTTACGTCGACCTCTATTGTGAAAGGCATCCTGTTTACGATCGTATTTTTATGGATAACCGGAAAACGATGGGACGGGGAACCCGGGCGCATTTAACGGTATAGAGAAGATAAAAGAAGAATATAAAAGAGGTGGGAGACTTATCTTGGTCAGATAAGACTCCCGCCTCTTTTTGGCGGTGTATAATCAAGAATATTCAGTGATTACTTGCTGTAAACACCATCGTTATATTTTCTGATCAGCTTCTGGATCTTTCCTGTCGGAGACAGAGCATTGCTGATGGATACATCATGGTTTAAGGAGTTGATGATGGCAGCGATGTACTTACTCATATCTGCTTCCACATACCAGTCACGGGTGAATAACTCCGGAGCACGGTAGTTTAAGTTTGTGGTAACTACGCTGTCGATATAACCTTTTTCATAGAACTCATCGAATTTTTCAAAGCCGTTGGTGAACAGGCCAAAGGTGCAGCATACGACTACCTTGGCAGCTTTTCTTTCCTTCAGCTCCTTTGCTGTATCTAACATACTTTCTCCGGAGGCGATCATGTCATCGATGATGATAACTGTCTTTCCTTCCACGGAGCTTCCGAGGAACTCATGAGCTACGATGGGGTTTCTTCCGTTAATGACCTTGGAATAGTCACGTCTCTTATAGAACATACCCATATCGACACCTAAGTTGTTTGCAAGATATACAGCACGGTTCATGGCACCCTCATCCGGGCTGATGACCATAAGATGATCCTTATCGATCTTTAAGGAGCTGTCATGCAGGAACAGTGCCTTTACAAATTGGTAGGTCGGCATAAAGTTGTCCAGTCCGGACAGCGGGATCGCATTCTGGACTCTCGGGTCGTGTGCATCAAAGGTGATGATGTTGGATACGCCCATATTTACAAGTTCTTCTAAGGCCATTGCACAGTCGAGAGATTCACGGTTTGTACGCTTATGCTGGCGGCTCTCATAAAGGAACGGCATGATCACGTTGATACGGTGTGCAGTAGATGCACAGGCACCGATGATCCTCTTAAGATCCTGATAATGATCATCAGGGGACATGTGGTTTACATAGCCGGACATTTTGTATGTCAGGGAATGATTTGTTACATCCACCATTGCAAACAGATCTGTACCGCGTACAGATTCTCTTACAACACCTTTCGCTTCTCCGCTTCCGAAACGCGGGCAGGCACAATCCAGAAGGTAAGAGTCTACATCATAGCCTCTGTACTGCAGGTTCTGCTGTCTGCGCTTTAATTCTTCCGCGTCATTGCGACGGAAGTTCACAATGTGGTCATTGACCTTTTTTGCAAGGTCGTTGCAGCTTTCCAGTGCGGCGATTTTTAACGGCGCAATAGGAAGCCGGTCGTTGAAAACGTACTGATTCGACATTTCAAAGATTCCTCCGCTATCTATCGTAGTGATATGATATATTCCCATCCGTTATAACATTTTTCGATTAATCTCGTCAATAGCAAAATGAAAAAGAATCCATATCATTTCTTTACAAATTAAAGGGGTGCTGGTATTATTGAGGTGAAATGATAAAATTAAGAGAGGCAAAGATATTGAAGAATCAAGGACATAAGATCACGGCAGTCGCTCCCGGCTCGATCGGTGAGGAGCTGGAGCTAGAGCCCGGTGATATACTGCTTTCCATAGACGGACAGGAAATTGAAGATATTTTCGATTATGATTATATGACAGACAGTGAGTCCTTCGTTATGCTGGTCAGAAAGGCAGACGGAGAGGAGTGGGAGCTTGAGATCGAGAGCGGAGGCGAAGATCTGGGCCTTACCTTTGAAAACGGTCTGATGAGTGAATACCGCTCCTGCAGAAACAAGTGTATTTTCTGCTTTATCGACCAGATGCCCCCGGGGATGCGGGAAACGCTCTATTTTAAGGATGATGACTCCAGACTTTCGTTCCTTCAGGGAAACTATGTGACACTTACCAATATGAGCGATAAAGATATTGACAGGATCATCCGCTTCCATCTTGCTCCCATCAATATCTCGGTGCAGACAATGAATCCCAAACTCCGCTGTAAAATGTTAAACAACCGTTTTGCCGGTGAGGCATTAAAAAAGCTGGACAGGCTCTATGAAGCGGGAACGGAAATGAACGGTCAGGTGGTGCTCTGTAAAGGCGTAAATGACGGAGAGGAGCTGGAATATACCATCAGCCGGCTTTCTGAGTATGCCCCGTATATGCAGAGTGTTTCTGTAGTGCCGGTGGGACTTTCTAAATATCGTGATGGTCTGTATCCGCTGGAGCCCTTTACAAAAGAAGATGCGTGCCGGGTGATCGATCTGATCGAAGGCTGGCAGAAAAAGATATATGCTAAGCATAAGATCCATTTCATCCATGCCAGTGACGAATGGTATCTTCTTGCCAGGAGAGAGCTTCCGGAGGAATCCCGTTATGATGGCTATATCCAGCTCGAAAACGGCGTGGGGATGCTGCGGCTTCTTAAAGAGGAAGTGATGGATGCCCTCGACGGAAAAGAGGATGACGGAATCAGTGAGGAGATCTCCATTGCCACAGGACGCCTGCCCTATCCCTATCTTTCCCGCTTCCTTGATGAGGTAAGGCGTGTTTATCCGGGAAGAAGGATCCATCTGTATGCGATCCGAAACGACTTCTTCGGTGAGCTCATAACCGTTGCCGGACTGATCACGGGGCAGGATCTTATTGCCCAGCTTAAAGGAAAGGAGCTTGGGGAACGGCTTCTTCTTCCCTCCGTTATGTTTAAGAGCGGCGAGGAGGTATTCTTAGATGATGTGACAAGGTCTGAGGCAGAAGCCGCTTTACAGATTCCGATAAATATAGTAAAATCAAGCGGATATGATCTGGTCAGTGCCATCCTTGATCCCGAAGCCGCTCGTGAGCAGACAGTAGAGCATGGCATGTATGAACCGGAATTGAAAGATCTGGAGCTCTCAGAAGACGGAGAGATCCTTGAAACAGAAGAATAGGAGCAAAAAAATATGAGTAAACCAGTAGTAGCCATTGTCGGCCGCCCGAACGTGGGAAAATCCACCCTGTTTAATGTACTGGCCGGCAGCACCATTTCCATTGTAAAGGATACTCCCGGTGTTACCAGAGACAGGATCTATGCGGACTGTACGTGGTTAAACCATTCCTTTACGTTGATCGATACAGGCGGTATCGAGCCGGATTCCAAGGATATTATCTTATCCCAGATGCGTGAGCAGGCCCAGATCGCCATCGATACGGCAGATGTTATCATCTTCATCGTAGATGTCAGACAGGGCCTTGTGGATGCTGATTCCAAGGTCGCTGACATGCTCAGAAAATCAAGGAAGCCGGTGGTGCTTGCCGTTAATAAAGTAGACAGCTTTGAAAAGTTCGGAAACGATATTTATGAATTTTATAACCTCGGTATCGGGGATCCGGTGGCGGTATCTGCAGCGTCACGTCTCGGTCTTGGAGATCTCTTAGATGTTGTGACAAGCTATTTTACCCAGGATCAGTATGGTGACGAGGAGGATGACCGCCCGAGGATCGCCATCGTCGGCAAGCCGAATGTAGGAAAATCTTCAATCATCAATAAGCTGATCGGTGAGAACCGTGTGATCGTATCCGATATCGCCGGTACGACAAGAGATGCCGTCGATACAGAGGTGGTTCATAACGGAACCGAATATATCTTCATCGATACGGCCGGTCTCAGAAGAAAGAGCAAGGTAAAGGAGGATATCGAGCGCTACAGCATTATCCGCACCGTTACGGCAGTGGATCGTGCCGACGTCGTGCTTATGGTCATCGACGCAACAGAGGGCGTCACAGAGCAGGACGCAAAGATCGCCGGTATTGCCCACGACAGAGGTAAAGGCATCATCGTCGTTATCAATAAATGGGATGCGATCGAAAAAAATGACAAGACGATCTATGAGTATACGAATAAGCTTAAGGAAACCCTTGCATATATGCCGTATGCGGAATATGTATTTATCTCTGCCCTGACCGGACAGCGGATGAATAAGCTTTATGACCTGATCGATATGGTTCGGGAAAACCAGACCTTAAGGATCGCAACCGGTGTCCTCAACGAGATCGTTACAGAGGCGGTGGCTATGCAGCAGCCTCCGTCCGATAAGGGAAAACGCCTGAAGATCTACTATGTGACCCAGGTTTCCGTAAAGCCGCCGACATTCGTTATCTTCGTCAACGACAAGGAGCTGATGCACTTCTCCTACACCAGATATCTGGAAAATAAGATCAGAGAAGCATTCGGCTTCCGGGGAACCGCATTGAGATTCATTGTCCGAGAGCGGAAGGAGAAGGAATAATTATGTCCAGAATATTATGTGTTCTCATGGGCTATGTATTTGGGATGTTCCAGACAGGCTATCTGTACGGAAGGCTCCATCATATTGATATCAGAAAATATGGGAGCGGAAATTCGGGTACAACGAACGCCCTGCGTGTAATGGGAAAGAAAGCAGGACTGATCGTTTTCCTCGGAGATTTTTTAAAGACCTTCCTTGCCTGTCTGATCGCAAGGCTTATATTTAAGAGCGATCCCAATGAGGATCTGTATGTATTGTATACAGGACTCGGTGTGGTTTTCGGACACAATTTCCCCTTCTACCTGCGGTTTAAGGGCGGAAAGGGGATCGCCTCCATGGCGGGGATACTGGTATCCATGGACTGGCGCATCACACTGGTCTGTGCGGCGTTTTTTCTTGGGGCAGTCATCATCACACGCTATGTATCACTGGGATCCATCTTAGTGGTAATATCGTTCTTTGCTCAGATCGTTTACTACGGTATGCGGGGAGAATTTCGGGTAACTGTGGGAGAAATTCCTGAATTTTTCGCAGTCGCCGCTTTTCTGATGCTCATGGCGATCTGGCGCCACAGAGCGAATATCAAACGTCTGCTTTCCGGCACGGAGAGTAAGCTGTGGGGAAATAAGGCGAAATAGCAGAAGGGAGTCAGGTTTATGGGAAAAATTGGAGTGATCGGTTCAGGTACCTGGGGGACGGCGATTGCTGTTCTGCTTTATAACAACGGACATGAGGTGGATCTTTGGTCTGCGATCCCCGCAGAGATCGAGGAGATGCAGAAAACACATAAGCATAAGAATCTTCCGGAGGTAACGCTTCCGGAGGAGATCTGCTATACCGCAGATCTTAAAAAGGCAATGGAGGATAAAGAGCTTCTTGTCATGGCGGTTCCCTCCGTATTTGTGAGAAGCACGGCAAAACGCATGAAGGAATTTTGCCGCGAGGGACAGATCATCGTGGATGTGGCAAAGGGTATTGAGGAAAATACACTGTATACAATGTCCATGATAATAAAAGAGGAGATCCCGCAGTGTGAGCCGGCTGTTCTTTCCGGCCCCAGCCATGCGGAGGAGGTTAGCCGCGGTCTTCCGACAACGTGTGTGGCAGGTGCCCACAAAAAGGCAGTTGCGGAGTATATCCAGAATGTCTTTATGAGTCCGGTCTTCCGTGTATACACAAGCCCGGATGTTCTCGGCATCGAAGTCGGAGCTGCTCTTAAAAATGTGGTGGCTTTGGCAGCCGGTATCGCAGACGGACTGGGATACGGCGATAACACAAAGGCGGCTCTTATCACCCGCGGAATTGCAGAGATCGCAAGACTCGGCACAGCCATGGGCGGAAAGTTTGAAACCTTCTGCGGACTTACCGGGATCGGTGACCTTATCGTGACCTGTGCCAGTATGCACAGCCGGAACCGCCGCGCCGGTATCCTGATCGGTAAGGGCTATACAATGGAAGAAGCCATGAAGGAAGTACAGATGGTCGTTGAGGGTGTGTATTCTGCTAAGGCCGGAAGGGCGCTGGCAGAAAAATACCACATTCCGATGCCGATCGTCGAGGAGGTCAATCGAGTTCTTTTTGAAGGAAAACCCGCAAAAGAGGCCGTGACCGATCTGATGATGCGTGATAAGCGGATCGAGCACAGCTCACTCCCGTGGGAAGCATAAATATCCGATGGCTTAAAGCCCCTGCGGCTTTACCATATGCACGGCATATCAAAAAGCCCCCTTGCATATACTCTAGCAGTATAACAAGGGGGTATTTTTATGGACAATTTCCATGTATACAGAGATATCGAAGCCCGTACCGGAGGAGAGATCTATATTGGCGTGGTCGGACCGGTCCGCACCGGAAAATCCACCTTCATCAAGCGGTTTATGGAGCTTATGGTTTTACCGGGGGTTACGGATGCAAAGGAAAAGCTCTTAGCGAGGGATGAGCTTCCCCAGAGCGCCGCCGGAAAGACCATTATGACAACGGAGCCGAAATTTATCCCGAAGGAGGCCGCCGAGATCACGTTAGAGGAGGGGATAACGGCCAGAGTGCGCCTGATCGACTGTGTCGGTTTTATGGTGGAGGGGGCGTCCGGACATGAGGAGAACGGAGCGGAAAGACTGGTGAAAACACCGTGGTACGATCATGAGATCCCATTCACCCAGGCGGCAGAGCTGGGAACGCGCAAGGTGATAAGGGATCATTCCACCATAGGGATCGTCATAACCAGTGACGGCAGCTTCGGGGAGCTTTCGCGAAGGGATTATGTGGAGGCCGAGGCAACTGCAGTCAGAGAATTAAAAGAGATCGGAAAGCCCTTTCTTATGCTGTTAAATTCGGTTAAGCCTTACGGAGAGGAGACAGAGGAAACGGCAAAGGAGCTGGAGAAAAGCTATGGGATCCCGGTGCTTCCCATGAATTGTGAGCAGTTAAAAAAGGAGGATATCGAAACGATCTTAGCGAAGATCCTCCGGGAATTTCCGGTGACCGAGCTGGATTTTCATATTCCGAAATGGATGGAGCTTCTTCCTGAGGAGCATCCTCTTAAGCAGGAGGCCGTCCAAAACGCCGTAAGGATTTTAAAGCAGACGGAGCAGATGAGAGATGTGTCAGAAACGGAGATCAAGCCCCAGGGGGAAAATATCCGGGATATTTCCGTGGAACGGATGGATATGGCGGATGGAACGGTATCCTTTAAGGTAGAGCTTAAGGAGGACTGCTATTACCGGGTCTTAAGTGAGCTGACAGGACTTCCCATTCCGGATGAATATGGATTATTCCATACGCTGACCGGTCTTTCCAGCATGAAGTCGGAATATGAAAAGGTCAGAGAGGCGTTAAATCTGGTAAGGCAGAGAGGATATGGGATCGTGCTTCCGGATAAGGGAGAGATCCTGCTGGAGGAACCGGAGCTTATCCGCCACGGAAGCAAATACGGCGTGAAGATCCATGCACAGGCTCCCTCCATCAACCTGATCAAGGCCCAGATCGAGACGGAGATCGCTCCCATCGTGGGAAGTGAACAGCAGGCAAAGGATCTGATCTCCTACATAAAAACAAGCGGAGAAACAGAAAATGGTGTCTGGGATACGAATATCTTTGGAAAATCGGTAGAACAGATCGTGGAGGACGGCATGCAGGCAAAGATCTCCCAGATGACCGAGGACTGCCAGTCAAAGCTTCAGGATACGCTGCAGAAAATTATTAATGACAGCAAGGGCGGGATGATTTGCATAATCATCTAAAATGTGCTATACTCGCATTAGAATAACTATATGTCATACAAAAGCAGACGCATGAAAACATTTTGGTCATACCTGACGGATTGACCATACCGACCTTCTCCCAAATGTGCTATACTCGCTTTAGAATAGCTATATGCCATACGAGAGTAAACGTAGGAGGTATCATTATGAAATTAACATTTATTGGTGCGGATCATGAGGTTACGGGAAGCTGTCATTGCCTGCAGGTCTGTGGAAAAACGATCCTGATCGACTATGGTATGGAGCAGGGAGGAAATGTATACGAGAATGCAGATCTCCCGGTGCCGGTCGCAGATGTGGATTATATCCTGATCACCCATGCCCACATTGATCATACCGGATTGCTTCCGCTGCTTTATGCACGGGGCTTCAAGGGGCAGATCTTTGCGACACAGGCAACCTGTGACCTGTGTAATATCATGCTGAAGGACAGTGCCCATATTCAGGAAATGGAGGCAGAATGGAAAAACCGTAAGGCACGCCGTGCAGGCAAGCCGGAGGTGGAGCCGCTTTATACGGTCAATGATGCTGCCGGTGTCCTGACCCACTTTGTTCCCTGCAGATACGGCGAGATCTACACTCTTACCGAGGGAGTTGAACTTCGCTTTACGGATGTCGGCCACCTTTTAGGCTCGGCTTCCATCGAGATCTGGATGACCGAGGACGGCGTATCAAAAAAGATCGTCTTTTCGGGGGACATCGGAAATAAAAACAAGCCTCTTATCAAAGACCCCTCTTATGTAGATGAGGCAGATTATGTAGTTATGGAGTGTACTTATGGTGACCGTTTGCATGACCGGACCCATGAACATATCAGTGAGCTTGCAAGGATCCTGCAGGAAACGCTGGACCGCGGAGGAAATCTCGTTATTCCGGCCTTTGCAGTGGGGCGTACTCAGGAGATCCTGTACTTTATGAGAAAGATCAAAGAGGAAGAAATCATAAAGGGCCATGACGGCTTTCAGGTATATGTGGACAGTCCGCTGGCTGTGGAGGCAACTCACGTTTTCAACAGAAACATTATCGACTGCTTCGATGAGGAGGCAATGGAGTTAGTCAAAAAGGGCATCAACCCGATTACCTTCCCCGGTCTTAAGCTGTCCGTAACAAGTGATGATTCTAAAAATATCAACTTTGACATGACGCCGAAGGTCATCATCTCTGCTGCTGGAATGTGTGATGCGGGTCGTATCCGCCATCATTTAAAGCATAATCTCTGGAGACCGGAATGTACGATCCTGTTTGCGGGATATCAGGCAGTAGGCACCCTGGGCCGTGCCCTGATCGATGGCGCTCAGGTTGTTAAGCTCTTTGGTGAGACCATCGAGGTGGAAGCACATATTGAGAAGCTGGAGGGACTCTCGGGCCATGCAGATAAAGAGGGACTTCTTACCTGGATACAGGCCTTTAAGAAAAAACCGTTCCACGTCTTTACCGTTCACGGAGATGATGCGGTATGCACCAGCTTTTCCGGACTTTTAAGATCTGATCTTGAGCTTGAGGCGGATGCTCCGTTTTCCGGTTCTGTCTATGATCTTGCCGAGGGCGTATGGATCAAGCAGACCGTCGGTGTTCCGATCAAGAAGGAAACAGAGAGACAGAAGGAGAACAGAGGTATCTTTGAGCTGCTGCTGGCTGCCGGTGAGCGCCTGATGCGGGTGATCAGAAAGAACAAGGACTGTGCAAATAAGGATATTAAAAAATTCACAACGGAGGTAAATGCCCTTTGCGATAAATGGGATATGTAGAAGCGTAAAGGGAAGTTTTCAGAATGAAGGTGACGTTATTTACAGACGGGGCGGCCCGCGGGAATCCCGACGGGCCGGGCGGATATGGAGCTGTTCTCCAGTATAGGGACAAGCAGGGGCTCCTGCATGAACGGGAATTATCGGCCGGTTATAAAAAAACAACGAATAACCGTATGGAGCTTATGGCGGCCATCGCCGGCCTAGAGGCTCTTAATCGGCCCTGTGAGGTCGAGCTGTATTCGGATTCCAAATATCTGGTGGATGCGTTCAATCAGAAATGGGTGGACAGCTGGATCAAAAATGGCTGGAAAAGAAAAACCGGCCCCGTAAAAAATGTAGATCTGTGGAAAAGACTGCTGGCAGCAATGGAGCCCCATCAGATAACCTTCCTATGGGTAAAGGGTCATGACGGACATCCGGAAAATGAACGCTGCGACCGTCTGGCAACAACGGCCGCAGACGGTACAGAGCTGCTTACCGATGCCGGTATCGTGTAAAAAATTACAATAATCTTACAATCTGTTTCCGAGTACATTTTTTTATTCCCATGGGGTGAGGTTTGTGCTATGGTTATAGCATAAATTCTTAATAAGGCGGCAGAATAAAATGAGATATATCAGAATGTGGGCTGTAATACTCTGCATTTTGGCGGCCGGTATTTTTACCACAAGGATGACAAGGCAGTTTGTAGGAGCGGAAGGCGAAGCGGAAATGGCTGCGTTGGCTTTGGGAGAGCAGGCTTTGTCAGCATCCGCCTACGGCGATCAAATACAGCCGGAAAAAGCGGTGGAGCCGGAAGCGGAAAAAGACAGGGCGGTTTTTAAGGCGGACGCCGGTGAAGCTAATGCAGAAAACGAAGCTGCCGGTGGAGTCAATGCGGAAAATGCCGAACCGGGTGCAGCCGATACAGAAAAATCAGATACGGAGGCGTCCGGTCAGGCTGAGGCCGGCGATCAGGTGTTATCTGCATACAAGGAAACCGTCAAGTCTCCGTTAGAGCCGGATCCCGGTGTGGAAGGAAAACAGGCTATGTTTTCCGATAACAGCACAGAGTCACAGCTATATGGATTTGAGGAGCTTGAAAACGGGCTTAGTGAGGCGGAAAAACAGGCAGAGCAGGGAAAGAATAAGGAATCCGAAACGAACCCGGACCTTCTGTATGCAATGTCGGAACGAGAGCGGCTGATCTGGGACAGGGAGTTAAGTAAGATCGCAGGCTCGATCACGGGACGGATGACACCGGAAGAAGCAGATGACTTTCAATATCAGGAGCTGGAGTGGCTTAAGGAGAGAGAACGCGCGGGAGCGCAGGCAGCTGAAGAAAGAAAAGCATCCGGTCATTCTCAGGGCGTCTCCGGCACTATCGCCCGGATGACAAGAGAACGATGCTATTATCTTTTAGAGGAATATGAAGAATTATTAAAAAGCGATGAGATAGGGCAATAACGGCCCATACTAAGCTCATACAAAGCAATTATAAAGTCAAAAATAGCTTGCATATATCATAAATTGCGATTATGATAGAATACAAGCTATTTTTTAAGGAGGAAATTCTATGGCAGCTATTATCAGTACAACAATAGAGACCGCTTTAAAATTTGTGATCCTTGGAGCAATCGCGATTGCAGGAGTTGTCTGCGGGAAAAAATTCAAGGACAGAAAAACTAGCAATAAACAGTAACCTAGGAGGCATAAAACCATGCAGAAATATGGTGTAAACGAACTGAGGAGAATGTTTCTCGACTTTTTCGAGGGCAAAGGGCATCTTGCAATGAAAAGCTTCTCCCTTGTTCCCCATAATGATAACAGCTTACTTTTGATCAACTCCGGTATGGCACCGTTAAAGCCGTATTTTACCGGTCAGGAGATCCCGCCGAGACGCAGGGTCTGCACCTGCCAGAAATGTATCCGTACCGGCGATATTGAAAATATCGGAAAGACAGCCCGCCACGGTACATTCTTTGAGATGCTTGGAAACTTCTCCTTCGGAGATTATTTTAAAACAGAGGCAATTCACTGGAGCTGGGAATTCCTGACAGAAGTGGTGGGTCTTGATCCGAACCGCCTGTATCCGTCTATCTATCTGGATGACGAGGAGGCGTTTAAGATCTGGAACGAGGAGATCGGCATTCCGGCAGACCGGATCTTCCGCTTTGGCCGTGAGGACAACTTCTGGGAGCACGGTGCAGGTCCCTGCGGCCCCTGCTCTGAGATCTACTATGACCGCGGTGAGAAATACGGCTGCGGAAAACCGGGATGTACGGTGGGCTGCGAATGCGACCGTTACATGGAGGTCTGGAACAACGTATTCTCCCAGTTTAACAATGACGGCCATGGAAACTATACAGACCTTGTGCAGAAGAATATCGATACCGGTATGGGGCTGGAGCGTCTTGCAACGATTGTTCAGGATGTGGATTCCCTCTTTACGATCGACACAAATAAGGCTCTCCTCGATAGAGTATGTGCTCTTGCAGGAAAAGAGTATCAGAAGGATCATGAAACAGACGTTTCGTTAAGAATCGTGACAGACCATATCAAATCCTGTACCTTCATGATCTCTGACGGGATCATGCCCTCCAACGAGGGCAGAGGCTATGTGCTCCGCCGTCTCTTAAGACGTGCGGCACGCCACGGAAGGAAGCTCGGAATTGAAGGAAAGTTCTTGGCAAATCTTTCCGATACCGTGATCGAGCTTTCCAAGGACGGATATCCGGAGCTGGAAGAAAAGAAGATCATGATCTTTAAGGTCCTCACAGAGGAAGAAGACAAATTCAACAAGACGATTGATCAGGGACTTGCCATCCTTGCCGATATGGAAGAAGAAATGAAAAAGGAGAAGTCCTCTGTTCTTCCGGGCGCAGATGCCTTCAAGCTTTATGATACCTACGGATTCCCCATCGACCTTACCAAGGAGATCCTCGAGGAAAAGAACTTCAAGGTGGATGAGGACGGCTTTACCGCATGCATGAAGGAGCAGAAGGATAAGGCGAGAAAGGCAAGAAAGACAACAAACTATATGGGTGCTGACGTTACCGTATATCAGTCGATCGATCCTGCCATTACCTCAAAATTCGTGGGCTACGACCGTTTAAGCCATGAATCTAAGATTGTTGTCCTTACAACGACAGATGAGATCGTGGAAGCCCTTACCGACGGACAGAAGGGAACGATCCTCGTGGAGGAAACACCTTTCTATGCTACCATGGGCGGACAGCAGGCAGATATCGGTGTGATCGTATCGGAAAACGGAGAGTTTAAGGTTGAGGATACAATTAAGCTTCAGGGCGGAAAGATCGGCCATGTCGGTGTAATGACAAAGGGAATGCTTCAGAATGGTGAGACAGTTACCCTTAAGGTCGACGAGGAAAACCGTGCACTGACCGCAAGAAACCACAGTGCGACCCACCTTCTTCACAAGGCTCTCAGAATGGTTCTCGGCGAGCATGTTGAGCAGGCCGGTTCTCTTGTGACGAAGGACAGACTCCGTTTTGACTTTACTCATTTCTCTGCCATGACTCCGGAGGAGTTAAAGAAGGTAGAGGAGATCGTAAATAAAGAGATCCGGGCAGATCTTAAGGTCCACACGGACATCATGAGCCTTGATGAGGCAAAGAAAACAGGAGCAATGGCCCTGTTCGGTGAAAAATACGGCGATACCGTGCGCGTTGTAAGAATGGGAGATTTCTCCACAGAGCTCTGTGGTGGTACCCATGTGGCAGATACCTCCTCCATCAGCTCCTTTAAGATCCTGTCTGAAGCAGGAATTGCTGCGGGTGTAAGACGTATCGAGGCATTAACCTCTGACGGACTGCTGGCACACTACGAGAAGGTGGAGAGTGAGCTTCATGAGGCAGCAGCTGCTGCCAAGGCAACACCGGATGCCCTTACCGCTAAGATCGAGGCAATGGCAGAGGAGATCAAAGCCCTTCATTCCGAAAATGAAAAGCTTAAGAATAAGCTTGCCAAGGAAGCAATGGGTGATGTTATGGATCAGGTAAAAGAGGTCAAGGGCGTTAAGGTGCTTTCTGTAAGAGCAGACGGTGTCGATATGAACGGCCTCAGAAATCTGGGCGACCAGCTGAAGGAAAAGCTTGGGGAAGGCGTGATCGTGATCGCCTCCGTGCTGGATGGCAAGGTCAACCTGATGGCTACCGCAACAGAGGGCGCTCAGAAAATGGGATGCCATGCCGGAAATCTGATCAAGGCGATCGCAGGTCTTGTAGGAGGAGGCGGCGGCGGACGCCCGAATATGGCTCAGGCCGGCGGCAAGAATCCGGAAGGCGTTGATGCTGCCCTTGCAAAGGTAACAGAGACGGTGGAAGAACAGATTAAATAATTCAGTGCACAGGTACGCAGGAAGCGTACAGTAAGATTACAGAAGTAATCTGCACTCGCGCGAAGATGCAGACTGTCGCAAGAGACCGGCACGGGTATGGATTATCGAAGTAATCGGTAAATAGAACGATCAGAGGAACTGATTTTTATACCAGAAGGTATAGCGTGATTGCTATACCTTCTTTTTTCTGCGAAATTATTCAGGCGGGCAGGAAAAGAAGGTGGAAGGTTTGAATTTCAGGAGGAATTGACCGAAGTGGATGCGTTTAAACAAAAAGTTCGTGAAAACTGGAATGTTCATGCAAAAGATTATGATGAACAATACCAGCACGGTTTAAAGAGTGCCGGGGAGCGAGAGGCATGGATGAAGCTTCTGGCTCAGCTGATCCCGGAGAAAAATGCAAGGATACTTGACGTAGGGGCGGGAACCGGCTTCTTAAGCCTTATGCTGGCACAACAGGGACATCAGGTGAAGGGAGTCGACCTTTCTCCCGGAATGCTGGATAAAGCGAGAAAAAAGGCCGCAGCTGCGAAGCTTGGCAATATAGAATTTGCCGAGGGAGATGCGGAGGCATTGGAGGAGCCCTCAGAGAAGTATGATATCGTGATCAACCGGCATCTGCTCTGGGCCATGCCGAATCCGAAGCAGGCTGTTTCGGAATGGGCGCGGGTGTTAAAGCCGGGCGGACGCCTGATCATTATCGACGGAGACTGGCATTACGATCTGTGGAGCAATAATCTGAAGATCTTTTTCGGAAAGCTGCTTTTATTACTGGTCGAGCATAAAAATGAATTTGGCAGTCAGTCCTCCGGCATTTCCGACAGTCTTCCTATGACGAAGCCGGAAAATGCAAAGGCAGCGCCAAAGCTTGTGGGTTCTGTCGGCCTCACGGTATCTGTGACAGATGCAAAAGAGGTGGAGGCAGCGGAAAATGCCGCAATGCCTCTTAGATATCGGCTGCTGAATCCGTATCACCGGATCATCATCATCGGAAAGAAGCTGGAGACACACGCGGAAAGCTAATCAAGTTTACGAGGAGAAAAAGAAACAATGAAAAGAAAATTAGCAGCATTACTTATTGCTTCCATGGTCTTTGCCTGCGTTGGCTGTGCAAAGGAAAAGACAGGACAGTCTCAGACAGAGGCAGGGACAGAACAGACGGAACAAGCCGCAGCAGAAAAAGAGAGTATAGATGCTTTGGAAGCATCAGAAAAACCGACAGAGCTGGTTGTTTGTGCAGGACCGGGATCTCCCATCACATCGGGAAACTTTGATCCGCTTCAGGGCTTTCTGGTGCAGGGATTTTTTATGTTCCACAGCTCTCTTTTAAAATATGATGCCGATTTGGTTCTTCAGAATGATCTGGCAGTCGGTGAACATGAGATCAGTGACGACAAGCTTGTCTATACCTTTCATATCCGTGAGGATGCCAAATTTTCTGACGGAACCGAGCTTACTGCGGAAGATGTGGCATTTACCTTTAATAAGATGAAGGATGCCGGAACTGATGTTGATGTAAGCAACCTCGATGTGGCAGAGGCCCTTGACGATCATACCGTGCGCTTCACCCTTACTGAGCCCCAGTCCTCCTTTATCGACCAGCTGGGCCTTGTCGGCATCGTTCCGAAGAATGAATACGATGAGAATTATGCCGCCACCGGTATCGGCTCCGGCCCGTGGAAAATGCTTCAATGTGATGTGGATCAGCAGACAATCGTTGTCCCGAACGAATACTACTATGGTGAGAAGCCGTATTTTACAAAGGTCACCTTTGTGAATCTTGATGAGCAGGCAGCCCTTGCGGCCCTTAAGGCCGGTGAGCTTGATGTCTCGGATATCAGCTGTGAGTATGCGTTAGAGGAGATCGACGGGATGAATCTTGTCACTCTGGATACCGTCGATACCCGTGTCATCACCCTGCCGACAGTCCCGAGAACGACCCGTGAGGACGGTACGGTGATCGGAAATGATGTCACCTGCGATCCTGCCATCAGAAAAGCTCTCAATATCGGGATCGACCGTCAGCAGATCGTAGAGGAAGCATATAACGGCTTTGGAAAGCCGGGCTACGGCTGGGCCACCTCATGGTCCTCCATGGAGCCCTTTGAGGACGGACAGACAGAAAAAGCAAAGCAGATGCTAAAGGAGGCCGGATGGGTCGACAGCGACGGGGATGGTATCCGGGAAAAGGATGGCATTAAGGCAGAATTTGATGTATATGCCTTCTCCTTCCAGATGGAGCGTTACTATTGTGCTCTGGCAATGGCAAACCAGGCGAAGGAGCTTGGCATCCAGGTCAATTGCTATGCAGATTCCTCCGATGTGATCCGCAAAAACAGATACAGCAGCGGTATCGTATACGGACTTGGAGAATATACGGTCCATCAGATCAAGGGCTGGTATTATACAGGCGTTATGATGAACTGTGCCGATTACTCCAATCCGGAGGTGGATGCGGCCATCGATGCGGCCATCAACTCCACTACACAGGAGGAGGCAATGGAATACTGGAAGAAGGCCCAGAACATTGCGGCGGAGGATGTACCCTACCTTTTCCTTGTAAATATGGATCACTGTCTCTTTGTACGCGACGGTCTGGATCTTGGTACGATCATTCCGAACCCCCACGGTCACGGAGCGCCGATCATCGGCTCCATGAACGAATGGAAATGGGAAGAATAAGGAAATAAAATGGTAAAGTATATTTTTAAGCAATTTGTACGCTCTCTGGGGCTTTTGATCGCCGTTACGGTCATATCCTTTGTTTTGATCGTATCATCAGATATCGATCCCGTAGAAGCGTACATCGGCCCGGATAAAGCGATCTCTGAAAAGCAGAGGGAGGCCATTGTAGAATACTGGGGGCTGGATAAAAAGCCCCCGGAGCGTTTTGTGATCTGGGCAGAAAATCTTATCCATGGAGATCTCGGAGAATCCATCGCCTATCGAAAGCCTGTGATCCAAGTGATTTCCGAACGCTTTTTAACATCACTTATGCTCATGCTGACCACATGGGTCATATCGGGCGTTTTGGGATTTTTCCTCGGCGTGCTTTCCGGAACGTATGAAGGAAGCCTGTTCGACCGGATCGTAAAGGGCTTCTGCCTGATCCTTGCTTCAACACCTGCATTCTGGGTCGGGATCCTTGTTTTGATGGTGTTTGTAGTCAGGCTGAAATGGTTTCCGATGGGAATGGCGGTTCCTCTCGGAGTGGCGGCGGAGGATGTGACCCTTGGCGACCGGCTTTATCACCTGATCCTGCCGGCATTTACCCTGAGCATCGTAAGCATTTCCGGGATCACGCTGCATACACGGGAAAAGCTGATTAACGTCTTACAGAGTGAGCCTGTTCTGTTTGCAAAGGCGCGGGGAGAAAGCAAAAAGCAGATCATCATGCGTCATGGGATACGAAACATAGCGATCCCGGCGATAACGATCCAGTTTTCAGGCTTCAGCGAGCTGTTTGGAGGAAGCCTGCTGGCAGAGCAGATATTCTCTTATCCCGGTCTTGGCAATGCTACCGTAAAGGCGGCTTCAAAGGGAGATGTTCCGCTTCTTTTGGCGCTGGCCATGTTCAGTGCGATCTTTGTATTTGCAGGCAATCTGATCGCAAATATTCTATACGGGGTATTGGATCCGCGTATCAGGGAAAGAGAGAGGATGAAGGATGTCCAGTAAAGCAAAAGGCTGCCCGTTGTTTGGCATGAATTACCGAAAACGCCTTCTCTGGATGGCGATACTGATCCTTATTTTGCTGGCGGCGATCGTTATTGCGGGAGACTGCATCCCCTCGGAGCTCTATGCCGAGAATTTTAGGATCAAAAAGCAGGCTCCTTCATTGGAGCATTTGTTTGGCACGGATGCAGCCGGAAGGGATATGCTGTTCCGCAGCCTGAAAGGCTTGTCCACTAGTGTAAAGATAGGGCTCGGCTCTGCGATCGTCAGTGCCGTGCTGGCTCTTGCACTGGGGCTTGCCGCCGCACTTTTAGGGGGCTTTGCGGACAGCCTGATCACTTGGCTTATCGATCTGTGCATGAGTATACCGCATCTTGTTTTGATGATCATGATTTCCATGCTCGTGGGGAAAGGTGCTAAAGGTGTGGCGCTGGCGGTGGCCCTGACGCATTGGCCCGGCATAACTCGTATCGTGAGAGCAGAGGTCAAGCAGATCTCGACGGCTACCTTTATCCGCACGGCACAAAAGCTGGGACAGAGTCGGTTAAAGATTGCGCTGTTCCATATTTTCCCCCATGTGTTCCCACAGTTTATTGTGGGTCTTGTTCTTATGTTTCCCCATGCGATCATGCATGAGGCATCGATCACGTTCCTAGGCTTCGGGCTTTCCATGGATTCTCCGGCGATCGGTGTGATCCTTTCGGAATCCATGAAATATCTGACGGTGGGCTTATGGTGGCTTGCGGTATTACCCGGCTCCCTGCTGATCGCGGTGGTGATCCTGTTTAATATTCTCGGAAAAAATATTGAGGTGCTTCTCAATCCGTACACCGGGCAGAAATGAGGCGGCAAATGGAAAAACAGATGGAAAATCAGACAGAACAAAGATCTGACAGGGGAGTGCCGGTCTTATCGGTGCAGAACCTGTCGGTAAAATTCAGTATGTATGCACAGGGGACAAAAAGGCGTGAGCTGGAGGTGATCTCCGGCCTGTGTGCAGAGGTATATGCCGGGGAGATCTTAGCGGTGGTGGGCTCCAGCGGCTCCGGAAAAAGCATCCTTGCCAGTGCGGTGATGGGAATCCTTCCGTCCAATGCCACTGTATCCGGTGCGATGGCCTACTGTGGGGAACCCCTGACGGAAAAGAGGCAGGAAAAGCTGCGGGGAAAAGAGATCTCTCTTGTTCCGCAATCCGTCTCCTATCTGGATCCCCTTATGAAGACAGGGCGGCAGGTGCAGGGGATCAATGGGACAAAGGAGCAGCAGAGGAGTATATTCCGACGCTTTAAGCTTGGAGAAAATGTCGAGAAAATGTATCCCCATCAGCTTTCCGGCGGGATGGCACGGCGCGTTCTTGTGTCAACGGCTGTTATCAACGGATCAAAGCTCATTATCGCGGACGAGCCCACACCGGGGTTAAGTATTGATCTTGCCATGGAGACGTTAAGCTGTTTTCGTGAGCTTGCAGATTCCGGAGCTGCTGTGATGCTGATCACCCACGATATCGATCTGGCATTGAAGGTGGCGGATCGCATTGCCGTATTTTATGCGGGAACAACCCTTGAGATTGCCCCGGTATCCGATTTTTCGGAGGAAGGAAGGCGGCTTCGGCATCCATACACCAGAGCGTTTTATGATGCCCTGCCCCAGACCTCCTTTAAAGGGCTTCCGGGTGTCCAGCCCTATGCAGGGAGCCTGCCGCAGGGGTGCGTATTTGCACCGAGGTGCCGGTATCGTACAGACAGATGCCTTGAGGCTATGCCCCAAATGCGGAATCTTCGCGGAGGGATGGTGAGATGCTTTGAAGCTGTTTGAGTTAAAGGATGTGTGTTTTCGGTATCCAAAAGGCCCATGGATCCTGAAAAATATAAATCTTGAGATCGAAGAAGGGGAGAGAGTCGGACTTGTCGGCCCCTCCGGATATGGGAAAAGTACATTGGCTCAGATCATGGCAGGATATTTGAAGCCGGTTTCCGGAAGCGTGCTATGGAAGGGAGAGCCGCTCCCCCAAAAGGGATATGCACCGATGCAGCTCATCTGGCAGCATCCGGAGCGTGCAGTCAATCCACGCTGGCGCATGAAGCGGATCCTGTCGGAGGGCTGGATGCCGGAGGAGAGCTTTCTTAAGAAGATCGGCATCGAGCAGGAATGGATGGACCGCTGGCCGATCGAGCTGTCAGGAGGAGAGCTGCAGCGTTTCTGTATCGCCCGCGCCCTTGCACCGCAGACTCAATTCCTGATCGCAGATGAGATGACAACGATGTTAGATGTGATCACTCAGGCTCAGATATGGGAATTTTTGCTAAAGGAAACCGCCGAGAGAAATATCGGTTTGCTGGCTGTTACCCACAATCTTTCGCTGGCTTCCCGCATCTGTACGAGGGTCATTGATCTGTCCCGGATTCAGGACGGATCGGCATCATAAAAAAATATTTTACCCCCGGATTGAAAGGATCATACCATAATACGGCTTTTTTCTAAAAAAAACATTAGAAAATATAAAAAATATGTTGACGAATGTGTAATTTATGATATAATCATACCAGTGCTAAAAAATACCCAAACAGTTGTATTATGCACAATTACACAACTGGAGGGAGGTTAGGTGTGAGCTATGTCAAACGTAATCGTTAAAGATAACGAAAGTCTGGACAGCGCTTTACGCAGATTCAAAAGAAACTGCGCGAAGGCTGGTATTCAGCAGGAAATTCGTAAAAGAGAGCATTATGAGAAGCCGAGCGTAAGACGTAAGAAAAAGTCTGAAGCTGCAAGAAAGCGTAAGTATAACTAATAGTGTGCAAGCGTGATTAAAGAAGATATTCTTAGGGATATCTTCTTTTTTTTCGCGTTTACGCATATAGTAGCATGAAACAAAAGGATGGGCAGGGAGGAAGCTTGAAAAATCAGGAGAGTAAAGGAAATGTGCTGGTAGAATCCCTGCATCTTTCTAGGGATGCATGTCTGGGAGAAACGATCCTTACCTTTGCGGGACGATCCATACTGCGGATAGAAAATTACAGGAGCATACTGACCTTTACGGATACATCGATCCGGATCCAGGCAAAACGATATAAGGTCTGCATTGACGGCAGGCAGCTGTCTATCTGCTATTATGACAAGGATGAGATGGAGATCCGCGGAAATATCGGGACAGTGAGCTTTGAGTAGAAGGTCGATATTATCAGGGCAGGGAGGACAGGACATGTTTCGCAAACGGTTTTTTATTTCAGGCGGTGTATATGTGATCCTTACCGGCCGTGGCCGGGAGCGTTTTTTAAATATTGCAGCCGGAAACCGGCTTATGATCTTTGGGGTTCGCGAGCTGGATACAGATCGGATCGCCTTCTTTACAACTCCGGAGGAGTTTAAAAGAATGAAGCCGGCGGCGAGAAAGGCAGGAGTCAGGCTTTCGATAAAAGAAAAGTACGGACTGCCGTTTTTCCTTCATCGGAACCGGAACAGAAAGCTTATGCCTGCCGGTATTTTCACCTTTTTTATCCTGCTTTATGTCCTTTCTCTTTTTATCTGGGATATCTCCATTGAAGGAAACTACAGATTTACGGATGAGATGCTTCTTCACTATATGAGTACGCTTCCGGTTTCCTGTGGCATGAGAAAGAAGGAGATCTCCTGTGAAGGACTGGAGGAGATGATAAGAAATCATTTTCCGGATATATTATGGGTATCCGCTGAAATAAAGGGGACGAGACTTTGTATCCGGATCCGGGAAAATGAAAACCAAACTCCGGTGAGGCAGGGAGAAAAAGAACCCTGTGATCTTGTGGCCGGGAAGGCGGGAACTGTTACGGGCTGCGTGGTGCGAAAGGGCTTTTGTCTGGTGAAGGCAGGGGACGAGGTAACGGAGGGAGAGCTTCTCGTGGACGGAACGATCCCGATCTACGATGACTCGGAAACGCTGGTAACCGTGCATGAACAATCGGCGGATGCGGAGATTTTTGCAAAAACACAGTATCATTTCCGGGCAGAGCTTCCGGATACCCATCCGGTAAGAGCGAGGACAGGACGGATCCGGCGTGGCTTTACTTTTTGTGTGTTTGATATGCCCTTCACCTTTTTGCTTCCGGGAAGCGGAAGCTGGGAGATCGTGTCAGAGAAGTGGCAGCTTAAGCTGTTTGAGGATTTCTATCTTCCGATATATTTCGGCACCATACACGCCTTTGAATATGTTCCCTATGAAAAAAACTACACAAAAACGGAGGCGGAAGCAATAAAAGAAACGAATATCCGGACATATATGGAAAATCTATCGGAAAAAGGTATACAAATTATCGGAAATGATGGTAAAATAGAGAAAAGTGAATCCGGATGGATATTGGAGGAGACGATCCATGTCATTGAAAATATTGCGAGTCCGGTGCCGATTCAGGAAAAACATGAGGAGAAGCAGACAGTAAATGAGTGTAATTGAAACAATGATCGACATTCCGGTCGAGCATGAACGAAAAATATGCGGACAGTTCGACAGTTACTTAAAAAAAATCGAGAGAACGCTCCATGTATCAATTGTGGCGAGGGACGGTGAGATCAAGATCATCGGTCCGGAGCATGCAGTAAAAAAAGCAAAGAGCGTTTTTTCTACGTTGATAAAGCTGTCTTCCCGCGGCGAGGAGATCGGCGAGCAAAATGTGGATTATGCCCTGACGCTTTGCTTTGACGGGAAAGATGATGTTCTGCTGGAGATCGACAAGGATATTATCTGCCATACAATAAACGGAAAGCCGGTCAAGCCGAAAACTCTGGGCCAGAAGCAGTATATCGATCTCATCAGAAAAAAGATGATCGTCTTTGGTGTGGGCCCGGCCGGAACCGGAAAGACGTATCTTGGTATGTCCATGGCAATTCAGGCATTTAAAAACGGAGAGGTAAACCGGATCATCCTGACACGCCCGGCCATCGAGGCCGGAGAAAAGCTGGGCTTCCTTCCGGGTGACCTGCAAAGTAAGATCGATCCATATCTGAGACCGCTTTATGATGCGCTTTATCAGATCATGGGGGCAGAAAGCTATCTGCACAATGCAGAGAAGGGACTGATCGAAGTCGCTCCCTTAGCCTATATGAGAGGACGTACCTTAGATAATGCCTTTATCATCCTCGATGAGGCACAGAATACGACGCAGGCCCAGATGAAAATGTTTTTAACCAGGATCGGCTTTGGCTCCAAGGTGATCATCACCGGTGACCAGTCCCAGAAGGATCTTCCGGCGGGAACTGTTTCCGGTCTGGACACGGCATTAAAGATCCTGAAAAATATTGATGATATCGGGATCTGCTGCTTTACAAGCGAGGACGTGGTGCGTCATCCGCTGGTACAGAAGATCGTAAAGGCTTATGATGAGTATGAATCCCGCGGCAGGGATATAAAAAAGGCAGGCCGTGAGGCCGGGAGGGATAAAAAGCATGACAGTAACCATTGATTATGAAACAGAAGAAAAGCTGGAGCTTCCCTGTGAGGAGATCATCCGCAACGTGATCGAGGAAGCTCTTGACTATGTGGAATGCCCTTATGATGCGGAGGTAAATGTACTTCTCACCGATAACGAGGGCATCCATCAGATCAATCTGGATATGCGCCGGATCGACAGCCCGACAGATGTACTTTCGTTTCCGATGTGCGATTTTGAGGAACCCGGGGATTTCTCCCACTTAGAGGATACGCCGGAGGAGTATTTTAACCCGGATACCGGTGAGCTGATGCTGGGAGATATCGTGATCTCCGTGGACAAAGTTAAGGAGCAGGCGGAGAAATACGGTCATTCGGAAACCAGAGAGCTGGCCTTTCTTGTGGCCCACAGCATGCTGCATTTAAGCGGCTATGACCATATCGAGGAAGATGAGCGGCTGAAAATGGAGGATATGCAGCGGGAGATCTTAGAACGGAGGGGTTACAGACGATGAAAAAGCAGGGGAAAAAGCTTTTACTTACACTGGCAGCGTTAATGATGCTCGCAGCCGTTGGCGGCTGCGGAAAAAAATACGAGGAAGTGGCAGTTTCCACAGAGGCAGAGACCTCATCTGCGGAAGAAACGACAGCAGAAAAAAGTGTTGTGCTGGAAACGGAGACCGAAACCCGGGAGACGGAACCGGAGGAGCCGGAGGAGCGGGTAGAGGTGAACGGAAAGATCCGCAGCTACCTTACCGGCGAGATGGTGGATGTGGCAGTCGGAAACAGGCGGCCGTTGGCAATTATGATGAGCAACGACAAGGAATCCCTTCCTCAGTACGGGATCAATCGTGCCGATATCGTCTATGAGGCACCGGTGGAGGGAGAAATGAACCGGTACATGGCCATCATCGAAAACTATGATGATCTTGACAGGATCGGTTCGGTCAGAAGCTGCCGCACCTATTATACATACTTTGCACGGGAGTATGATGCGATCTATGCTCATTTTGGGCAGAGCACCTTTGCAAAGCCGTACCTGAAAAACGTGGATAATATCAACGGCATCGATGGGATAGGCAGTGAGGCCTTCTACCGCACGAAGGACAGAAAGGCTCCCCATAACGCCTATGCAAGCGGGGAACGAATAAAGAAGGCGATCGCAAAGCTGGGCTACCGCACCGAATATAAGGACTCCTATGAAGGACATTTTAAATTTGCCCGGGGAAAGGAACAGTATACACCGGACGGTGAGGATGCCTATAAGGTTGTTCCTGGCTATCCGATGAATAAGCCGTGGTTTGAATATCAGGAGAAGGAGGGCCTTTACCATCGTTTCCAGTATGGCGGACAGCACAAGGGAAATGAGGGGCTGATCGCCGTCAAAAATATCATCTTCCAGTACGTGGAGTGGGGACATTACGCTACTACGGATTATCTTAACATCAACGTTCATAAAGGACATGAAGGATATTATTTTACGAACGGAAAAGTCCAGAAGATCACATGGAAAAAGGATGGGGAATTCGGTGTGACCCGCTACTATGACATGGATGGCAATGAGATCACATTAAATAAAGGAAAAACATGGATCTGTATCATAGGCACAGACCGGTACAATAAGGCAGAGATTTATGGCAAATAGTAAGAAAGAATCGAATTTTGTGGTGCAGGGCAGTATTCTTGCCATTGCATCTATAGTAGTAAGGATCATCGGGATTGCATACCGCATCCCGATGATCAACATTATCGGCGATGAGGGCATGGGTTATTACGGCACCGCGTTCAATGTTTATAATATTGCGCTGCTCCTGTCCTCCTACAGTCTTCCGTTAGCAGTTTCCAAAATGGTGTCGGCCAGACTTGCGGGAAAGCAGTACCGGAATGCGGTAAGGATCCTGCGGGCGGCATTGTGCTATGCAACGCTGGTGGGCGGGATCGCAGCCGCGATCATCTGGTTTGGAGCAGACTTCTTTGCCCGGGAGATCTTTTATATGCCTTATGCGGCATTTGCTCTGCGTACACTGGCTCCGACTGTCTGGATCATGGCTTATCTGGGCGTTTTCCGCGGCTATTTTCAGGGACAGGGAACAATGGTTCCCACTGCCTTCTCCCAGGTTTTTGAGCAGATCGTAAACGCGATCGTCAGTGTGGCGGCAGGAAGCTATCTGTTTAACCAGGCCCTGCGTGTGGAGATCCTTAAAGGAAAGAGCGGCTCGGGATACTCGAATGCCTGGGGAGCCGCAGGCGGGACAATCGGCACCGGTGCAGGTGCGTTCACGGCCCTTTTATTTATGGCCCTTCTGCTTTTCCTCTATCGTAAGACGATGAAGCGTCAGGTACGAAGGGACCGCTCCGGGAAAACGGAGAGCTATGGTGAGATCACGAGGATTCTCTTTTTTACTGTCGTGCCGGTAGTCATGAGCTCCGCGATCTATAATCTTAACAGTGTTCTGGACAACGGTATCCTGGCCTTTAATTTTGCAAAGCAGGGGCTGGATTCAGAGTTTGTTTCACAGTGGGGCGTGTATACAGGAAAATATCACCTTCTGATCAACGTTCCGATGGCAGTTTCCAACGCACTTTCCTCCTCCCTGATCCCATCGGTATCCCGAGCGGTGGCAATGGGGGATCGGAGACTTGTCTGCTCAAAGGTAGAGGCGGCGATCCGCTTTTCTCTTTTGATCGCCATCCCCTCCACGGTGGGACTTACCGTTTTGGCCGGCCCGGTCAATAACCTTCTGTTTTCCGGAGATAATGAACTGGCGATCCGGATGACGCTTTACGGTTCGATCGCAGTAGTCTTTTATTCCGTATCGACGGTAACAAATGCGATCCTTCAGGGCATCGACAGGATGCGGCTTCCGATCCGGCATGCGATCATCTCTCTCGTACTCCATCTGGCTGCACTGGAGATCATGTCGTTAGGCTTTAAGATGGGTATTTTCAGTATGGTCTATGCCAATATCCTGTTTGCTGTATTTATGTGTATTCTTAACCATCGTTCGATATGCAGGGAGATCCGGTACAAACAGGAAATGAAGAAATCGATCCTGATCCCGATGGCAGCCTCAGCAGTCATGGGACTTGCCGCCTGGGGCACATACCGCCTGATCCATTTGGCGGTAAGGAGCAATGCCGTATGTACGGCAGCGGCGATCCTGGCAGCGGCCGTTGTTTACGGCATCGCACTGATCCGGCTCGGAGCCCTTGGCAAGGAGGAGCTTCATCAGATGCCGGGCGGAACAAGATTATTGGCTGTTTTGCAGAAAATTCACCTGATGTAATGGTTTAAAATTGAAAAAGAAAGCAGATACTTATTCCCAAAGGAGGGATTTTCCATGAAGAAATATGTATCCTGCTTTCTTTTCTTTTTTGTTTTAACAGCCGGCTGTCTCTTATCACTTTTTTTTATCACTGCGGGCATGGAGGCAAAGGATGTTACGGAGGTACAGGTAACGGAATCCGTGGAGCAGCCGGCCTTTGCGAAGGAAGATACAAAAAAAGAAGAAGCGGAAAAAGTGCATGTTGTGTTAAATCAGCAAAATGTGGTGCCAAAGACCGTGCCGGATAACTTTTGCCTCGTTTCAGAGGAGGGGTATCTGATCGTATATGACAGAGAAAAAAAGGCAGTAAATCTGCTCACTCATATCGCCTTAGCAGAGTTTCCCGTGCCGGAGCAGGAAAAACTGATGGAAGGGATATGGTTTGCAACGATGGCAGAAATCTTCAGCTATCTGGAATCTTACACCAGTTAATACTTGAAATTTACACATCGAACCGATATACTAAAGGGTATGCAAGCCCGAGGCTTAAGGATACAGGAGTGGCGGAGGAGAAAATGGATCAGAATATTGTTGTGATCGGCGGGGGCGCTTCCGGAATGATGGCGGCGATCGCTGCTGCGGAACGGGGCGCCCGTGTGATAATTTTAGAGCATGGACAGAGAGTGGGAAAGAAGATCCTGTCAACAGGAAACGGAAAGTGCAATCTTACGAATCGGAATCTCTCTGCCTCCTGCTATCGGTGTTCTCAGCCTGAGTTTCCGATGGAAGTGATCGGTAAATTCCCGGTGGCTGAAACATTACGATTTTTCCGACGTCTGGGTGTTGTGACAACAGAAAGAAATGGCTATGTGTATCCGGCCTCCGGTCAGGCCCAGACGGTTCTTGATGCACTCCGGGAGAAAACAGAGAGCTTAGGCATCCAAACGATCCTCGAATGTGAAGTAAAAGAGATCAGAAAAAATGCGGCAGGCTTTGAGATCCGGACCTCTGCTAAGCCCCTTAGGTGCAGCCGGGTCATTCTGGCGGCCGGCTCTAAGGCAGCACCTGCTACCGGATCGGATGGGAGCGGATATGCTCTGGCGGCAGTCCTAGGCCACAGGATCATTAAGCCGCTTCCCGCCCTTGTTCAGTTAAAATGCCGCGGAGATTACTTTAAATCCATATCGGGAGTCAGAACAGAGGCGGAGGTTTCCTTATATACAAGCGGAAGAAAGGGAACGACCGGTAGATTTCTGGCGTCGGACAGAGGAGAACTGCAGCTTACAGATTACGGGATATCCGGTATTCCTGTCTTTCAGGTGAGCCGGTTTGCAGCGGAAGCACTTGACCGGGATCAAAAGGTCACGGCTATCGTTGATTTTTTCCCCGACTTAAGCCGGGAAGAATTTTTCAGGCTTTTAAGGGAGCAGAGAGGTTTCCTTAAGGGAAGAAACATATCGGGCTTTTTAAATGGGATATTTCATAAAAAGCTGGCGGCTTTGTTTTTAAAAACTGCCGGTCTTTGCGGAGACGGAAAGGTGGAGACACTTTCCGATAAAAATCTTTCGACACTTTGCGATATCGTGAAGGAAATGGAAATCCCGGTAACAGGGACAAATCCGTATGATAAAGCACAGATCTGTATGGGTGGAGTATCCACAAGGGAGATAGATGGCCAGACAATGGGATCAAGACTTGCCCCGGGACTCTATTTTGCCGGAGAGATCTTAGATGTAGACGGGATCTGCGGCGGCTATAACCTTCAATGGGCATGGTCAAGCGGTTATCTGGCCGGGATCAGTGCAGCAGACAACAACGCAGCAGACAACAAAGCAGAAAAGAGAAAATAGGAAACAGACGAAACTTCAAAGAGGAGCGTTACATAGATGATCCGAATCAATCAGCTTGCCCTTGAGATCGGGCATGGCCCGGATGCCATAAGAAAAAAGGCCTCCCGTCTTTTAAAGGTTCCGGAGACGGCGATAAAAAATATCACGATCATCAGACGATCGATCGATGCAAGAAAAAAAGACAGGATCCTATTCAGCTATATCGTGGATGTGGAGCTGAAGGACGAAAAGAAACAGAAAGCTGTAGTTAAAAACGCAGGAAATGTAAACATTCAGATCGAAACAGAGGAACCCTATCGGTATCCCAAACGCGGGGAGGAGCCGTTAAAGGAACGTCCGGTCATAATCGGAGCAGGCCCGGCCGGACTATTTGCTGCCCTCTCTCTTGCCGAAAACGGATACGAACCGTTACTTTTAGAGCAGGGTGACCCAGTGGAGATCCGGGCGGAAAAGGTGGAGAAATTCTGGAAAGAAGGAAGCGAAGCCCTTGATATACGCTCGAATGTCCAATTCGGTGAGGGCGGAGCCGGTACCTTTTCGGACGGAAAGCTGAATACGTTAGTAAAGGATGTTTCCGGAAGAAACGGCATGGTTTTAAAAACCTTCACGGAGGCAGGAGCGGATCCATCGATTCTTTACGACAGCAAGCCCCACATCGGGACAGATGTTTTGCGAAGGGTCGTTATCAATATCCGAAAACGGATCTTAGATCTGGGAGGAGAGATCCGCTTTCAAAGTCAGGTACAGGATCTTCTGATCCGGGATGGCCGGATCTTTGGCGTGTGCCTTTCAGACGGAAAAGAGATCGCGGCCGGAGTGGTGATCCTTGCGGTCGGACACAGTGCCAGAGAGCTGTTCCGCTGCCTGAAGGAGAGAAAGATCCTTATGGAGCCGAAGTCCTTTGCCGTAGGACTAAGGATCCAGCACCCTCAGGATATGATAAACCTCTCCCAGTACGGCAGGGAGGAAGCAAAAAATCTGGGAGCGGCTCCCTATAAGGTGACGGCGAAAACCTCGTCCGGCAGGGGCGTTTATTCCTTTTGTATGTGTCCGGGTGGATATGTGGTCAATGCCTCCTCAGAAAAGGGGCGTCTGGCTGTCAATGGAATGAGTAATTTCCGCCGTGACGGTTTAAATGCAAACAGCGCCATCATCGTTGCCGTCACACCGGAGGACTTTCCTAAGCCGGGGCCCCTTGGAGGGATCGAATTTCAGCGGAAGCTTGAAGAAAAGGCCTTCCTTCTCGGTAACGGGAAGATACCCGTCCAGCTCTATGGTGATTTCTGCAGACATCGCGAGTCCTCTGAGTTTAAGGACGTAGTCCCACAATTTTGCGGAATGCATTCCTTTGCGGATCTGCGGGAGCTTATGCCGGAGGAATTAAACCTTGCTTTTATGGAGGGAATGGAGCAGTTCGGCAGAAGGATCCGCGGCTTTGACCGTCAGGATGCGATCCTTTCCGGGATAGAGAGCCGGACGTCTTCCCCCCTCAGGATCATAAGAAATGAGCTTTTGGAAAGCAATATCCGCGGTCTCTATCCCTGTGGGGAGGGAGCCGGATATGCCGGTGGGATAACCTCCGCAGCAATGGATGGACTTAAGGTGGCAGAGGGGATCATTTCCCGCTTCCGCCCTGCATGGTAAACAAATACACAGACAAAAGAGCAGACATAAGCATTGAGATTGGAGATGCAGATATGGAAAACAACGCAAGAGCACAGCTTAAAGATAAAAAAAGGATCGTGATCAAGATCGGCTCCTCATCCCTGACCCATGAGGAGACCGGAGATCTGAATCTGGCGAAGATCGAGCATCTTGCCCGAGTGATCAGCGATCTCAGGGGAATGGGAAAGGAGATCGTTCTTGTTTCCTCCGGTGCAGTAGCAGCCGGAAGGCAGGCATTAGGCTGCCAGAAGCCGGAAACCGTGGCGGAAAAGCAGGCATACGCTGCGGTCGGACAGGCCAGACTCATGATGGTATACCAGAAGCTGTTTGCCGAATACAACCAGACGGCAGCACAGATTCTTATGACAAAAAATACGATTGTCGATAATGTTTCAAGAGGAAATGCCAGAAACACCTTCGATGAGCTTTTAAAGCTGGGAGCCGTTCCCATTGTAAATGAAAATGATACGGTTTCCACCTACGAGATCAAGTTTGGCGATAATGATCGACTTTCCGCCATCGTAACGGCACTGATCGGAGCAGATCTTCTGATCCTGCTTTCCGATATTGACGGTCTTTATTCTGATGACCCGAAAAAGAATCCGGATGCTGTTTTTATCGGTCAGGTGGACGATCTTTCACCGGAGCTTATGTCCATGGGAAAATCAACAACCGGAAGCAGCGTGGGCACCGGCGGTATGGCGGCAAAGCTTTATGCGGCAAAGATCGCAACCGACAGCGGCGCTGATATGATCGTTGCCAACGGAGACCATGTTGAAGTTATCTGGGACATTCTTTCCGGAGAGGAAGCGGGAACTCTGTTTACCGCCCACAAGAGTACGGATTTTGCACTTTTGGATTATATCGAAAGCGTTCATCCCTAGAGAGGAGAAAAAGTATGAATTCAAATAATATCGACCGGATCAATGAACTGTATCATAAATCCCAGTCTGTGGGACTTACAGAGGAAGAAAAAATAGAGCAGGCAAAGCTCAGAAAAGAGTATCTGGAGGCTGTCCGAAGAAATTTAAGAGGAACGTTGAATAATATTTCCATTAAGGAAAAGGATGGTTCTATTACAGACCTCGGAAAAAAATACGGAAACATCGGTAATACGAAAAGCTGATCTTGGAAAGGCAGGTACGAATATGGAATTGATAGAAATCGGACGCAGAGCAAAGGAAGCCTCATTCCTTTTAGGAAAGATGGGATCGCAGGAAAAAAATGAGGGCCTTCTGGCCGCAGCAGATGCGATCCTTGCCGGTCAGGAAGAAATTTTAAAGGCAAATGAGATCGATATCTTGCACGCAAAGGAAAAAGGAATGGCGGAAGGGCTTGTAGACCGCTTAAGGCTGACTCCGCAGCGGATCTCCTCCATGGTCGAGGGAATGCGTCAGGTTGCAGGGCTGGAGGATCCGATCGGTGAAGTCATTTCCATGAAAAAAAGGCCGAACGGTCTTTTGATCGGACAAAAAAGAGTGCCCCTTGGAGTTATCGGTATCATTTATGAAGCAAGACCAAATGTAACCGCAGATGCCTTTGCCCTTTGCTTTAAGACCGGCAATGCTGTGATCTTAAGGGGCGGCAGTGATGCTCTCCATTCCAATATGGCGATCACGGAATGCATCCGTACCGGACTTAAAATCTGCGGCATTCCGGTGGACAGCATCCAGCTTCTTACCGATTCCAGCAGAGAAACCGCGAAGGAATTTATGAGGATGAATGGTTATCTGGATGTCCTGATCCCGCGGGGAGGCGCCGGTCTTATCCGCACAGTCGTCGAGAATAGTACGGTTCCCGTGATCGAGACAGGCACCGGAAACTGCCATATTTATGTGGATGAGAGCGCAGACCTTAATATGGCGCTGGATATCCTCTTTAACGCCAAAACCCAGAGGATCGGCGTCTGCAATGCCTGCGAATCGACCTTGGTACACAGAGCCGTGGCAGAAAGCTTTCTTCCGATGATGAAAAAGCGTCTGGAGGAAAAGCATGTTGAGATTCGTGCAGATGAAGCCTCCAGAGCGATCGTTCCTGAGTTTAAGGAGGCGTCTGAAGAAGACTGGGGCAGGGAATATCTGGATTATATCCTTTCCTTAAAGATCGTAGACTCTGTCGACGAGGCAATCGCCCACATCAATAAGTATAACACCGGCCATTCGGAGGCGATCGTTACCTCTAGCTATGAAAATTCACAGAAATTCCTGAATGAGGTAGATGCGGCCGCTGTCTATGTCAATGCCTCCACCCGTTTTACCGACGGCTTTGAATTTGGCTTTGGTGCGGAGATCGGCATCAGCACCCAGAAGCTGCATGCCCGTGGCCCTATGGGGCTTCTGGCACTCACCTCCACCAAATATATCATCTACGGAAACGGACAGATCCGTCCGTAAAAATAACTATTATTACGATAAAGGAAACCGGAATGAAGGATTATTTACAGAACTTTGATTTTCACAAGATCGACGAGGAAGCTCCCTTAGAGGAGCCTGCGAGACAGAACTATTACATCGGGATCGTGCGGGATATGCTGAAGGCCAGATTCCAGGCATTATTAGCCTCCGGCAGAGCCCTTGAATTATATGGGGAGGACAAACTTAAGCTTCTGAAGGAGAGAGGGGCTTACGGATTCTGTCATATTTCCACCTTCGGGTGTCAGATGAATGCCAGAGACTCGGAAAAGCTTCTGGGCATCTTAGAGCAGATCGGATTTATCGAGGGGGACGATGAAAAGGCAGATTTTGTCCTCTATAATACCTGTACGGTGAGAGAGAATGCGAACCTTAAGGTATATGGCAGACTGGGCTATCTAAGCGGTCTGAAGCGGAAGGATCCGGAAATGATGATCGCACTCTGCGGCTGTATGATGCAGGAACCGCTGGTAGTTGAAAAGATCCGGAAAAGCTATCGCCATGTAGATATTATTTTCGGCACCTACAACATATTTAAGCTGGCGGAGCTGATCTATGGCCGCATGAAATCAAAGGGAATGGTGGTCGAGATCTGGGATAAGGCGGATAAGATCGTAGAGGATCTACCCATCGAGAGAAAATATCCGTTTAAATCAGGGGTCAATATTATGTTTGGCTGCAACAATTTCTGCAGCTACTGCATCGTACCTTATGTGCGCGGCCGCGAGCGGAGCAGAAATCCCGAGGATATTATCCGTGAAATAGAAGGCCTTGTAAAGGATGGCGTTGTGGAGGTGATGCTTTTAGGCCAGAACGTAAATTCCTATGGCAAGACATTGGATACACCGATCTCCTTTGCGGAGCTGTTACGGCGTGTGGAAAAGATAGAGGGACTGGAGCGGATCCGCTTTATGACCTCCCATCCGAAGGATCTTTCCGACGAGCTGATTGAGGTCATGAAGGAATCAAAGAAGGTCTGCAATCACCTTCATCTTCCTTTGCAGTCAGGAAGCAGCAGGATCTTAAAGCTCATGAACCGGAAATATACGAAGGAGCAGTATCTTGAGCTTGTGGACAAGCTTCGTAAGGCTGTGCCGGATATCGCACTTACGACGGATATCATCGTCGGCTTCCCCGGGGAGACGGAGGAGGATTTTCAGGAAACGTTGGATGTAATAAGAAAAGTGCGCTATGACAGTGCGTTTACCTTTATCTATTCAAAGCGTACCGGCACACCGGCTGCGGTAATGGAGGATCAGATCCCGGAGGATGTGGTAAAGGACCGCTTTGACCGCCTCCTTAAGGAAGTGCAGGATATCGCGGCAGAAGTTGTCAAGAGAGATGAAAAGACAGTCCGCAAGGTTCTTGTGGAAGATGTGGATTCCCATGAACCGGGCTTTGTCACAGGACGTCTTGCCAACAATACGGTGGTTCATTTTAAGGGAGATGCCTCCCTTATCGGAACGATCGTAAATGTTTCCTTAGATGAGGCAAAGGGCTTCTACTTTATGGGAAGCATGGCAGAATAAGGGGTGAAAACGTGGCACAGTTATCACCAATGATGACGCATTATTTAGAAACGAAAAAGCAGTATCCGGATTGTATCCTGTTTTACCGCCTTGGGGACTTTTATGAGATGTTCTTTGAGGATGCAAAGACGGTCTCAAGGGAGCTTGAGCTGACTCTGACCGGTAAGGACTGCGGCATGGAGGAGCGGGCACCGATGTGCGGTGTTCCGTACCATGCTGTTGAGGGGTATCTAAGCCGTCTTGTCCAGAAGGGCTATAAGGTGGCCATTGCCGAGCAGATGGAGGATCCGAAGCTTGCAAAGGGGCTGGTAAAGCGGGAGGTGATCCGGGTCGTGACGCCGGGAACGATCCTCAGCGCCCAGGCTCTTGACGAAACAAAGAACAATTACCTGATGGCTGTCGTCTATACCGGAAGCAGCTACGGGATTGCAACCGTCGATATCACCACCGGGGATTTTTTCGTTACGGAGGTTCCCTCCGAGCGGGCATTTTTAGATGAGATCAATAAGTTCACTCCCTCCGAGCTGATCTGCAATGAGGCTCTTTTCATGTCGGGATTGAATATGGAGGAAATCAAAAACAGATATCATATTGCCGTTTCCTCTCTTGACGGCCGCTTCTTCTCGGATGAAACCTGCAAGAGGGTACTGAAGGAGCATTTTAAGGTCATGAGCTTAGAAGGCCTTGGCCTTTCCGATTATGAAAACGGGATGATCGCTGGCGGCTGTGTCCTCCAGTACCTTTATGAAACTCAGAAAAACGATCTCTCCCAGCTCACAAAGATCACACCCTATACCACAGGCCAGTTCATGATGATCGATACGTCGACCAGACGGAATCTGGAGCTTGTGGAGACACTGAGGGAAAAGCAGAAAAGAGGCTCCCTTTTATGGGTCCTTGATAAGACGAAGACGGCTATGGGGGCAAGAATGCTCCGTTCCTTTATTGAACAGCCCCTGATCCTGCGGGAGGAGATCGAGAAAAGACAGGCAGCCATAGAAGAATTGAATATGAATTACATTCTTCGGGAGGAGATACGGGAATACCTGAATGCGATCTATGATCTGGAGCGCCTTTCCGGCCGCATCAGCTATCGTACCGCAAATCCCAGAGATCTTCTGGCGTTTAAAAATTCTCTTGCAATGCTTCCGCATATCAAGCAGATCCTTGGGGAGTTCTCCTGTGGGCTTTTAAAGGAGCTTCACGATGAGCTCGATGAGCTTAAGGATCTCTATGACCTGATCGATCGTGCGATTGTTGAGGATCCGCCGATCACGGTCCGGGAGGGAAATATCATAAAAGACGGCTTCAGCGAGGAGGCAGACAAATACCGTAAAGCAAAGACAGATGGGAAAAGCTGGCTGGCCGGTCTGGAAGCTGAGGAACGGGAGAAAACAGGGATCAAAAGCCTGAAGATAAAATTCAATAAAGTATTCGGCTACTATTTTGAGGTTACCAATTCCTTTAAGGAGCTGGTTCCGGATTACTTTATCAGAAAACAGACGTTAACCAATGCGGAAAGATATACGACCGATAAGTTAAAGGAGCTTGAGGAGATCATCATGGGGGCGGAGGACCGGCTCTATTCCCTCGAGTACGACCTGTTTTGTCAGGTTCGTGAAACCATCGCCGCCGAGGTCATGCGGATCCAATCTTCCGCAAAGGCCATTGCCGGGATTGATGTATTTACCTCTCTTTCTGCGGTTGCCATGCGAAATGATTATATAAAGCCCAAAATTAACGAGAAGGGGATCATCAATATCAAAAACGGCAGACATCCGGTCGTTGAGAGGATGATACGAGACGATCTTTTTGTGGCAAACGATACCTATCTGGATAACGGAAAGAACAGGATATCGGTGATCACCGGCCCGAATATGGCAGGAAAATCCACATATATGAGGCAGACAGCCCTGATCGTTCTGATGGCCCAGATCGGAAGCTTCGTGCCTGCCGCAGAAGCAAATATCGGGATATGCGACCGTATCTTTACCCGTGTAGGCGCTTCTGATGATCTGGCCTCCGGCCAGAGTACCTTTATGGTGGAGATGACGGAGGTTGCCAATATCCTGCGGAACGCGACAAAGAACAGTCTTCTCGTTCTGGATGAGATCGGCAGGGGAACAAGCACCTTTGACGGTCTGTCTATTGCCTGGGCGGTGATCGAGCATATCAGCAATCCGAGGCTTCTGGGAGCAAAAACACTGTTTGCGACCCATTACCATGAACTTACTGAGTTAGAGGGTACGATCAGCGGAGTCAATAACTACTGTATCGCGGTCAAGGAGCAGGGGGATGATATCGTGTTCCTGCGAAAAATCGTAAAGGGCGGAGCCGATAAGAGCTATGGAATACAGGTTGCGAAGCTGGCGGGTGTCCCGGAGTCGGTCATCCACCGTGCAAAGGAGCTGGTCGAGGAGCTTTCCAGCGCCGATATCACTTCACATGCCAGAGAGATTGCGGAGCTGTCCTCCAATACGGGAGCCAGAAAAGCGGTCACGAAGCCGGATGAGGTGGATCTGAACCAGCTTACGATATTTGATACCGTTAAGGACGATGACATCATCAAAGAGCTCACGGATATGGAGCTTTCAACGATGACGCCGATCGATGCTTTAAATACATTGTACCGGATCCAGACAAAGCTTAAGAACCGCTGGTAAGACCGGCAGAGAGGAGGAGATACCATGCCGATTCAGGTACTTGACCAGAGCACGATAAACCAGATCGCCGCCGGAGAAGTCGTGGAACGTCCGGCTTCCGTCGTGAAGGAGCTGATGGAAAACGCCATCGATGCGGGGGCGACAGCCATCACGGTGGAGATCCGCGACGGCGGGATCGGATTTATCAGGATAACGGATAACGGCTGCGGGATAGACAGAAAGGAGCTTCCTTTGGCTTTTTTACGTCATTCGACAAGCAAGATCCGGACGGCAGAGGATCTTTTAACGGTTTCTTCTCTTGGCTTCCGGGGAGAGGCTTTATCCAGTATTGCTGCGGTCTCTCAGGTGGAGCTGATCACAAAAACGCCGGAAAGCCTTACAGGCTCCCGCTATCAGATCGAGGGTGGCAAGGAAAAAAGTCTTGAGGAGGTAGGAGCTCCCGACGGAACCACATTTATATCAAGAAATCTGTTTTTTAACACACCGGCACGGAGAAAGTTTCTAAAGACTGCCGCCACGGAGGGAGCCCATGTGGCCGATCTGGTGGAAAAGATCGCACTTTCCCATCCGGAGATCTCCATAAGGCTGATCGTGAATAATCAGAACAAGATCCACACCTCCGGAAACCATAATCTGAAGGATATCATTTACACGATCTATGGCAGAGAGCTGACAGCAAATCTGATCCCCCTTACGCTTGAAACGGAAATGTTCAGAGTGAAGGGATTTATTGCCAACCCTTCCGTTGCCCGGGGAAATCGAAACTATGAAAGCTATTTTATCAATGGCAGATATATTAAAAGCGGATTGATCTCAAAGGCCATCGAGGACGGATATAAGAGCTATATGATGCAGCATAAATATCCCTTTACCATGCTCCATATCTCTGTGGAGCCGGAATTTATTGATGTCAATGTGCATCCGTCAAAAATGGAGCTGCGCTTTAAGGACGGCGAGGAGATATACCGCGTTCTGTCGAATGGGATCCGGGAAGTCCTCTCCGGCAGGGAGCTCATTCCGGAGGCAACCATCGCAAAGGAGCCGGAGGTATCGAAAGCAGCCATCGAAAACCCGTCGGTGGAGACGGCTGCCGGACAATCCCCACATCGCGCTCCTGAGCCCTTTGAAAGAAAGAGGATGGAATTATCGGCTGGTGCAGGTACGACAATGCGCCTATCCGACGCTATAACGAATGCGGAAGCTCTGAAAGAAGGTCAAAGCGAATACGCAAAAGCAATAGCCCCCGGGCTTATGCAGAAAACACCAAAAGTCTGGAAGCCGCAGATGCCGCCAATGCCGCAGGAGCCTGCAGCACAGCCTATGCCGCCAATGTCGCAGGTGTCTGCAGCACAGCCTATGCCGCCAAGGCCGCAGATGCCTGCAGCACAGCCTATACCGCCAAGGCCACAGGAGCCCGCTGCTTCGACCGTGCCGCAGAATGCAACGGCATACTCCCAGCTGGAGATGTTTGACGGGCGCCTCCTTTCTGAGAAGGCGCGAGAGGAGCATCGGATCATCGGACAGGTATTTGATACCTACTGGCTTGTGGAGTACAGGGACAATCTCTACATCATCGATCAGCATGCAGCTCATGAAAAGGTTCTGTTTGAAAAAACCTACGCGACCTTAAGCTCAAGGGAGTATACCTCCCAGTATATCAGCCCGCCTCTCATTGTCACGTTGTCCATGCAGGAGGAGGAGCGTTTAAAGAAACACCTTAGTGTATTTCAGGAGCTGGGTTTTGAGATCGAGCCCTTTGGAGGGCGGGAATACGCGATCTACGCAGTTCCGGATAATCTGTTTTCTCTGGCAAAAAAAGAGCTGTTTACCGAGCTTTTGGATAACCTGTCTGATGTCAGCGACGGACAGAGCACAGAGTCGATCTATGACCGGATCGCCTCGATGTCCTGTAAGGCTGCGGTAAAGGGAAATCATCGTCTTTCCGAGAGGGAGGCCCATGAGCTGATCGGAGAGCTTCTAAAGCTTGAGAATCCCTACGCCTGCCCTCACGGACGTCCGACCATTATTTCTATCAGTAAATATGAGATGGAAAAGAAATTTAAGAGGATCCTATGATGAAACAGCCTTTAATTATATTGACAGGCCCCACTGCCTCCGGAAAGACCTCCCTTTCCGTAAGCCTCGCAAAAAGGATCGGCGGAGAGATAATAAGTGCCGATTCTATGCAGGTCTACCGCTATATGGATGTAGGCTCGGCCAAGGTGACGAAGGAGGAGATGGAGGGAGTCCCACATCATCTGATCGATGTGCTGGATCCGAAGGAGCCCTTTGATGTGGTGCGCTTTCAGACCATGGCAAAGGAGGCCCTCAAAAGGATACGAGATAACGGTCATATCCCCATCGTAGCCGGCGGAACCGGGTTTTATATCCAGGCACTTTTAAATGATATCGATTTTACGGAAAATGACAGTGATACGGAATACAGGAGCATGCTGGAGGCACTTTCCCGTGAAAAGGGAGCAGAGTATCTCCATGAAATGCTTCGGCAGAACGACCCGGAGTCGGCAGAAGCGATCCACGCCAATAACACGAAGCGAGTGATCCGGGCGCTGGAGTTTTATAAGAAGACCGGAAAAAAGATATCTGCCCATAATGAAGAAGAAAGAAACAGACAGTCCCCCTACAATTTTGCATATTATGTCCTTACAATGGAACGGGCCCGCCTTTACGAGCGGATCGACCGGCGAGTGGATATGATGATGGAAAACGGGCTTTTAAGGGAGGTCATGCAGCTAAAAGAGCTTGGCTGCAGCAGAGAAATGGTCTCCATGCAGGGGCTTGGCTATAAGGAGATATTAGACTATCTGAATGGAGAGATAAGTCTGGAGGAAGCTGTCTACATCATAAAGCGCGATACCAGGCATTTTGCCAAGCGGCAGCTGACCTGGTTTAAGAGAGAGCGGGAAGTAGAATGGATCGATCAGGAGAAGTTTTCATTCGATAAAGAAAAGATCCTGCAATGGATGATGGAAGATCTGAAAAGCAGGGGAATTTTAGAAAAGGAGCAGGAATAAGCCATGGAGCTAACAGAAATGTACGGACAGCTCGGAGTGTCCGAGAAGGTATTAAAATTTTCAAAGGAAATCGAGGCATCGTTAAAGGAGCGCTTTGAGGCCATCGACGAGATCGCAGAGTATAACCAGCTTAAGGTCATAAAGGCAATGCAGGAGGCCAGAGTCAGCGATATCCATTTTGCCGGAACGACCGGATACGGGTATAATGATCTTGGACGTGATACGCTGGAGACCGTGTATGCAAAGGCATTCCACGGCGAGGATGCACTGGTGCGCCCGCAGCTGATCTCCGGAACACATGCACTTACGGTGGCACTGTCCGGAAATCTCCGTCCGGGTGATGAGATCCTGTCTCCGGTGGGAAAGCCCTATGACACCTTAGAAGAAGTCATCGGAATCCGGGATTCTGTCGGTTCCCTTAAGGAGTACGGGATCACCTACCGCCAGGTCGACCTTCTGGAGAACGGTGATTTTGATTATGAGAACATAAAAAAGGCCATCAATGAAAAAACAAAACTGATCGAGATCCAGCGTTCTAAAGGCTATGCGACCAGACCGACATTATCGGTAGCACGGATCGGTGAACTGATCGCATTCATCAAAGCGATCAAGCCGGACGTGATCTGCATGGTGGATAACTGCTATGGAGAATTTGTTGAGAAGATAGAGCCTACCGATGTCGGGGCAGACATGATCGTCGGCTCCCTGATCAAAAACCCGGGCGGCGGCCTTGCCCCCATCGGCGGATATATTGTCGGCAGAAAGGACTGTATCGAGCGTGCTGCGTACCGTCTTACGGCTCCGGGACTCGGCAAGGAGGTGGGAGCAAGCCTCGGCGTCAGCCAGTCCTTATATCAGGGACTGTTTCTGGCTCCTACGGTCGTTGCCGGCGCTCTTAAGGGAGCAATATTTGCTGCCAACATATATGAAAAGCTGGGCTTTGGCGTTGTTCCGAACGGAACAGAGAGCAGACATGATATCATTCAGGCAATAACCTTCGGAACCCCGGAGGGGGTGATCCGCTTCTGTGAGGGCATTCAGGCAGCCGCACCGGTAGACAGCTTTGTGACACCGGAGCCGTGGGCTATGCCGGGCTATGATTCCGATGTTATCATGGCAGCAGGTGCGTTTGTTCAGGGCTCCTCCATCGAGCTGTCTGCAGACGGCCCCATCAAGCCGCCTTATGCCGTATATTTCCAGGGTGGTCTTACCTGGTATCATGCAAAGTTTGGAATCCAGATGTCACTTCAGAAGCTTTTAGATGCCGGTCTTGTTACACTGTGATCGGAGGTGACAGCGCATGCGGTCTAAAAATTCGTGGGTACTGCTCCTGATGATATTGTCGGGGATCGTTCTCGGAGGATTTATCGGAGAGATGGCGGAAGGGATCCCGTTCCTTTCATGGCTGAATTTCGGAGAATCCTTTGGCCTTAAGGATCCGCTGGTCTTAAATCTTGGAATTCTTGTGATCACGTTTGGTCTTACTATCCGGATCACCATGGCCAGCATCATCGGTGTTATCATTGCAGTCCTTGCCTATCGTTTCATTTAGGGGATCAGGATCAGAAGGTACTTGGAGAGCCGAAAGGATCAGGTGTACCAATATGAAACAGGAAGCAAAAAAAACAATGAAAATGCTCCCGGTCTCGGAGCGTCCTTATGAAAAGGCACTGGAATACGGGACAGAGAGTCTTTCTGATGCGGAGCTTATTGCTGTTATCCTAAGGAGCGGCACAAGGGAATTTACAGCAAGGGATCTGGCGGAGGAGGTTTTGTCACTGGGCGATCCGCCGGGTCTTTCCGGACTCCTGCATCATACCATGCCGGATTTTAAGGCAATCCGGGGGATCGGAAATGTTAAGGCGATCCAGCTTGCTGCCATCGGCGAGCTTTCAAGAAGGATCTGGAAGGCCGCCCGCACCGGCGAGGAGCTGTGCTTTTCCCATCCGGCTGTGATCGCTGATTATTTTATGGAGGATATGCGTCATAAGGAGCAGGAAAATATCAAGCTTCTGATACTGAACACAAAAAATATCCTTTTAAAAGCAGTTAATTTATCGAAAGGAACGGTAAATGCGTCTTTAGCCACCCCGAGAGAGATCTTTATCGAGGCGCTCAGGTATCGCGGAACCTCTGTGATCCTGATCCATAACCATCCCAGCGGTGATGCGGAGCCGAGCAGCGAGGACTGCCTGTTCACCCGCAGAGTTGAGGAGGCCGGGAAGCTTATGGGAATTCCGTTGTTAGATCACATTATTATCGGGGATACTTCTTATGTGAGCCTGAAAGAACGGGGAATTTTGTAAATGATGAAAAATACCAGATATGTTTTATTCGGCCTGTCTATACTCTGCGTCTGTATGATCGGTATCACGACTCTTAACAGCGGGCTTTTAAATCCGCTAAGAGACGCAGTCGGCTATGTGCTCGTGCCGATCCAGTCAGGGATCAACCGGGCAGGAAGCGGAATATATAATGAGGTCAGAAACCTCGGCACGATGAAAAAAGCACAGAAGGAAAATGAAGCGCTCAAGGCAAGAGTCGACGAACTGACAGAGGAGAACACCAGACTGCGAAGTGAACAGCAGGAGCTGGAAAGATTAAGAGAATTGTATGAACTGGACAGCCAGTATATGCAGTATAATAAAGTAGGTGCGCGTATCATTGCAAAGGATACCGGAAGCTGGTTCTCCGTATTCCGTATCGATAAAGGATCCGATGACGGCATCATGGAAAACATGAATGTGATCGCAGGCGGCGGTCTTGTCGGGATCGTCACGGACGTAGGAGCCAATTATGCCACGGTTCGATCCATCATCGATGATTCCAGCCGCGTGAGCGCCATGGCACAGCAATCCGGAGATACCTGTATGGTATCGGGAGACCTTAAGCTGTTCAATGAGGGGCGGCTTAAGCTGGGATATATGGAAAAGGATGACGACATCAAGGATGGGGATATGATCGTAACCTCCAATATCAGTGAAAAATTTCTTCCGGGGCTTCTGATCGGATACGCGACGGATATAACTGTTGACTACAATGACAATCTGACAAAATCCGGATATGTGATCCCGGCAGCCCGATTCGACAGGCTGCAGGAGGTTCTCGTGATTACGGATTTAAAAAATGCGGGGCCGGAATTTAATGAACAGTAGCTTAAAACAGATCAGCCTGAATCTGATCCTTATCATACTTGCTTTTTCCATACAGACCTGTGTGTTTCCGCTGATACCGTTTTTATCAGCCTATCCGAATCTGATGCTGATCCTGATCTTCTCCTTCGGATTTATCCGGGGAAGTGCGTCCGGAATGACATACGGCTTAGTAGCAGGACTTTTGATGGATCTTTCATCCGGAGGCGCTCTGGGGTTTTATACGTTGTTTTTTATCTGGATGGGATATGTGAACGGAATCGGAACCAAATATTATTATGAGGATTACATTACACTTCCGCTGGCTTTGAGCGCAGCAAATGAGCTGGCATATAATCTGTATCTTTATGTATTCGGCTTCCTTTTGCGCGGCCGCTTAAGCTTTGGATATTATCTGATCAATAATATTCTCCCGGAAACCATTTTTACGGTGGTAACGACGCTGGCTGTGTACCGGGTGTTCCTGTTTATCAGCCGCAAGATGGAAGAAATAGGAAAAAGGAGAGACACGACGATTGTTTAGGGATCTATTTGAAATACTTAAGGAGTATGTGAAAAAGCTTCTGACATCCAGAACGTTTATCCTCGGTATCGTGTTTACGTTTTTATTTAGCACGCTTGTCATCAGGCTGTTCCGGCTTCAGATCATTGAAGGAGAGGATTACCAGAATGACTACATGACCCTGACGGAAAAGACGGTTCGGATCGCCAGCACAAGAGGAAATATCTTCGATAAAAACGGCAATGTACTGGCCTATAATAAGCTTGCCTATAATGTCACGATACAGGATAAGGGAGATTATTCCGGATCGGCCGAAAGAAACCGGATGCTTCTTGAGCTTGTCCGTATCCTTTCTCGCCATGGAGAAAAGGTGCAGGGAGACTTTTCTATTGGGCTGGATTCTTCCGGTGAGATGATCTTTACAACAACGAGTGATACGGCAAAACGCCGCTTTTTAAGTGATTATTATGGACTGAAATCTCCGACAGAGCTCGATAAAGAGGATGGCTCCACACCCTCTGATGTGACGCCTAGAGAGCTCTTTGAGAGCAAAGTAAAATATTATGGCCTCGACAAGCTTACCGATGAAACCGGAGCTCCTCTTGAGATATCCGATGAGGAAGCCCTTTCGATCATCAATATCCGCTACACGATGGGCTTTACGGCGTACCGAAAATATGAGTCCACCACCATTGCCACAAATGTGAGCAAGGAAACAATGACAGATGTGCTTGAAAACTCTGCAAGCCTCAAGGGTGTTGATATCGAAAAGACGACGATAAGAGTCTATAACGACAGCATCTATTTTGCCCCGATCATCGGTTATATCGGAAAGATCTGGGATGATGAGCTGGACAAGCTAAAGGAAACTAACTCAGACTATGAGATCACGGATCTTGTGGGAAAGACCGGTATCGAGGCTTCTATGGAGAACGAGCTTCAGGGAAAAAAAGGATCTCAGACCATGTATGTGGACAGCCTTGGTCGTATTCTTGAAGTAGTAAGCCGCACGGAGCCTCAGGCAGGAAAGGATGTTTACCTTACGATAGACAGAGATCTTCAGATCGGTATCTATCATATTTTAGAGCAGCAGCTGGCGGGTGTCATTACCAATAAGCTGGTAAATCGGGATCTGGAGCAGGGGGATTACAGAAAGGCATCCAATATCCCCATTCCGGTAAAGGACGTTTATTTCCAGCTCATCAATAACAATGTTCTCGATATGAGCGAATTTTCGGCTGAGGAGGCATCTGAGGTGGAAAAGTCCATCTACAGTAAATACAGCCGCTCCCGGGAGCAGATCCTTGCCGGGATCCAAGATGAGCTGATGAAAGAAAATGCATCCATGCTCTGTGATCTTCCGGAGGATATGTTTGCATATATGCAATACATCTACAGCTTCTTAGTAAGCTCGGATATTATAAAGACAGACCGGATGGACACAAACTCCGAGAGCTATAAGGCGTGGAAGGCCGATACCATCAGCCTCAAAGATTACCTTTACCGGGGGATCGCCGAGAGCTGGATCGATACAACAAAGCTTAAGATCGAGGATAAGTATTCCGATGCGGATAAGATCTATCAGATCATCGTGGACTATGTATCGGAGGATCTTAAAACAGATCCGGCGTTTGCAAAGAAAATATATCGTTACCTGATCAACAACGGAACGATCTCAGGAAAAGAGATCTGTCTTGCCCTGTTTTCTCAGAATATTCTGGCCTATGACGAGTCCGAAGTACGGATGCTGGAGGCAAACGGAGATGAATATGCCTTTCAGTTTATCCGCAGCAAGATATCCGATATCGAGATTACACCGGCACAGCTGGCTTTAGATCCATGCTCTGCCAGCTGTGTGGTCACGGATGTCAACACAGGAGAGGTGAGAGCACTCGTAACGTATCCGAGCTATGACAATAACAAATTCTCGGGAACGGTAGATGCAGCGTATTACAATAAATTAAATAATGACCTGTCCCTGCCGCTGTTTAATAATGCGACACAGGCACAGAAGGCCCCCGGCTCCACCTTTAAGCCGATCATCGCCGTCGCTGCGCTGGAGGAAAAAGCAGTCGGGCTTACGGAGACCATCAACTGTACGGGTCAGTACGGAGAGATCACTCCGCATCTGCGCTGCTGGATCTACCCGGGCCAGCATGGCCCTCTGGATGTAGAGCACGGCATTATGAACTCCTGTAATGTTTTCTTTGCAGAAATGGGACACAGACTTTCCATGGATGAAAATGGAAGCTATTCACCGGAGCTGGGAATCGAAAAGATCCGAAAATATGCAGCCATGTTTGGTCTTGATGAGGCCTCGGGGATCGAAATATCGGAGAAGCCGCCGCAGATGACAACAGAAAAACCGGAGGCTTCCTCCATCGGTCAGGGCAACAATTCCTACTCCAACGTCCAGCTGGCACGTTATATCACCGCGATCGCAAATAAGGGAAATGTATTTAAGCTCAGCCTTCTGGATAAGGTGACGGATTCTCAGGGAGAGCTATTAGAGGATTACACACCGCAGCTTCGTTCCACTGTCGACATTGCTGACAGCACATGGAATGTAGTCCACAGCGGCATGAGAAAGGTAATTTCTGACGGCTCAGCGAAAAAGATATTCAGTGATCTTGAAGTGGATATCGCCGGAAAGACAGGAACGGCCGAGGAAGTGAAGAATGGCCATACGATCAACCATGCCTTCTTCGTGTCCTTTGCACCGTATCAGAACCCGGAGATCGCAGTGACGGTAAATATCCCTTACGGATATGCTTCAACGAATGCGGCAACGGCAGCCAAGAATATATATCGTTACTATTATGGATATACAGACCTGAATTACATTTTGAATAACAGCGCATTGAAGGTATCCAATGTGGAGATCGGAGATTAAAGGGGGATCTTGTATGAAAAATGCGGTAGTAATTAAAGGGAACAAAGCCGGTATGAGTGTGATCTTAGATCCGGAGCTTCCCTTTGAGGAGCTTCTTACGGCTGTAAAAAATAAATTCAGGGAAACCTCACGCTTCTGGGGATCTGTCCAAATGACGCTTACCCTGGAGGGAAGAAGACTGACTGCAGAGGAGGAATTCCGGATCGTAAATACGATCACGGAAAACTCCAATGTGGAGATCCTGTGCCTTCTTGATCCCGACGGAGAACGGATCCAACGATGTGAGAAAGCACTGAATGAAAAGCTGATGGAGCTGTCTGCCGCAACCGGCCAGTTCTATAAAGGAAACCTGCGAAACGGGGACGTTCTGGAATCGGAGGCAAGTATCGTCGTCATCGGAGACGTGGAAAAAGGAGCCCGGGTTGCTGCAAAGGGAAATGTCATCATCCTAGGCAGTCTTAAAGGCTCCGTGTTCGCAGGCATCACCGGAAATCTGAATGCCGTGGTCGTGGCATTTGAAATGGCACCCACCCAGATCAAGATCTCCGATCTTTCGTTTCAGAAGGCGGGAAAGGGCAGGCTTCTTTCCCGCGGCCCGATGATGGTTCTTGTAGAAAATGGGAGAATTTGTGAGGAACCAATTAAAAAGAGCTTTTTAAATGCATTAAATTTCATTTAATACTGGAAAATTTTCTGATTATCATGTAAAATATATGGGTAGCAGGAGCCTATTTCCTGCGGACAATTGAATACAGGAGGATATTCTTATGAGTGAAGTCATTGTGATCACATCCGGTAAAGGGGGTGTAGGCAAGACGACGACCTCTGCGAATGTCGGAACCGGTCTTGCCATGCTGGGAGAAAAGGTAGTCCTTATCGATACCGATATCGGGCTCAGAAATCTTGACGTGGTAATGGGACTGGAGAACCGCATCGTCTACAATCTTGTGGACGTGGTAGAGGGAAATTGCCGAATGAAGCAAGCCCTTATAAAAGACAAAAGATATCCTGACCTGTTTTTACTTCCTTCTGCCCAGACCAGGGACAAGTCCTCTGTGACTCCCGGTCAGATGCGTAAGCTGGTAGAAGACCTAAGAGAAGATTTTGATTATATACTTCTTGATTGCCCGGCCGGGATCGAGCAGGGCTTTAAGAATGCCGTTGCCGGAGCTGACCGGGCATTTGTTGTTACAACACCGGAGGTTTCGGCTATCCGTGACGCCGACCGCATCATAGGCCTGCTTGAGGCCAATGAGATCACAAAGACGGACCTGATCGTAAACAGGATCCGGATGGATATGGTCCGCCGCGGGGATATGATGTCGATCGAGGATGTGACGGACATTCTCGGCATACCTGTTATCGGTGCAGTTCCGGATGATGAGGAGATCGTTATTTCCACGAATCAGGGGGAGCCGCTGGTTGGTATGAATAGCTTTTCCGGACAAGCCTATCTCAATATCTGCAGACGGATACTCGGTCAGGAGGTACCGCTAATGGAGCTTGAGAGAAGCAGAGGATTCTTTACCAGATTCACGGGATTTTTAAAAAGAGCTTGAGTAAGATCAATCTGTTTGAGATCCTGACAAAAAGAAACTCCGGGGATATTGCCAAGAAACGGCTTCAGTTTCTTCTGATAACTGACCGCACCGGCTGTACACCGGAAATTCTTGAGCTGATCAAGGACGATATGATAAAAGCCATATCGAAATACATGGAGATAGATGCGAAGGGACTGGAGGTCAAGATCACGCAGATGGAGGCTTTAGAAGGCTCCGACCGTCTTCCGGTCTTGTATGCCAGTATCCCGATCCGCACTTTGCTTACTAAGGGGACTTATCTTTAATGCTTTCAGAATACAATTTCAGAAATTTTAATTTCCGCCTTCTATTCTATGTACTCGTATTGAATGGGATAGGAATTGCAGTTATAGCAAGCGCCGAAAACGGACAACAATCTTATATTAACCGTCAGCTGATCGGTCTTTTTGGCGGTCTTTTGATCGCAGTAGTCCTTTCGCTACTCAATTACCGCTATGTACTCCGATGCAGCAGCCTTATCTATCTGGGCTGCGTTGTGATACTTCTTGCGGTAATCCTTGCAGGCAAGCTGGGCGGCGCGGGCACCGGCTCCAGACGATGGATCGATCTTCCGGTGATCGGGCGTTTCCAGCCGTCAGAATTTGTTAAAATCGGTCTGATCATATTCTTTTCCTGGTTCCTTCAAAAGTATCAGGAAAAGATCGATCAGCCCTCCACGTTGCTTTTGCTAGCCGCATTTGCGGCTATACCGCTGCTGCTTATTTTAAAGCAGCCGGATCTGTCTACCAGCATCGTGATCGTTTTTACAATCCTTTGTCTGGTATATACGGCAGGGATCAGCTATAAATGGATCCTGTTTGCGGCCGCGGTAACAATACCCGGCGTTGCATTGATCGTTTTTCTGTCGCAGCATGGCCTTATGCCCTTTCTGGAGGGTTATCAGATCAAGAGGATCCTTGCCTTTATTAATCCCGGAAAGTATGCAGAGCTCAATCTGCAGCAGGACAACTCTAAGATGGCGATCGGATCCGGACAATTATATGGAAAAGGGCTGTTTAATAACACCTCTGTTTCCGTTAAAAATGGTAATTTTTTATCCGAGGAGCATACCGATTTTATCTTTTCTGTTATCGGGGAGGAGATGGGATTTGTCGGCAGCATGATCGTACTTGCCTTATTATTGCTGTTTGTTTTTGAATGCTTCCGTATGGCATCAAAGGCAAGGGATATGGCCGGTAAGCTCTTGTGTACCGGCGTAGGTACTCTTGTTGGTTTTCAGGCATTTACAAATATCGCGGTGGCCACCGGGATCTTTCCCAATACCGGCCTTCCGCTGCCGTTTATCAGCTATGGTGTTAGTTCTCTGGTAAGCTTATATATAGGAATAGGTATTGTCCTAAATGTCGGCCTGCAGCAAAATAAACTGGAATTTTAGGAGGAAACAATATGAATGTAGGACTGATCGCGCACGACTCCAAGAAAAAACTGATGCAGAACTTCTGTATTGCATATAAGGGGATTCTTTGTAAGCATACGTTATATGCAACCGGAACAACGGGAAAATTGATAGAGGAAGTAACAAACCTGAATATCCATAAATATCTGCCGGGACACCTCGGCGGAGAGCAGCAGATGGGAGCCCAGATCGAAAATAATGATATGGATCTTGTTATTTTCCTTAGAGATCCTCTGTCTCCGAAATCCCATGAGCCGGATGTAAACAAGGCGGTAAGGCTTTGTGATATCCATAACGTGCCTTTGGCTACAAACCTTGCAACCGCTGAGCTATTGATCAAGGCTCTTGACCGTGGAGATCTGGAATGGCGAGAAATGTACAAGTAAAGCGTTATGCTCTTTTCTGCCCGATCCTTTTACTGACAGCGTCGTGTATCTTTGGATGCGGGAAGAAAAGTGAGCTGACCGGAAAATATTCATTTGAGGAGCGTGTAAACTCCTTTTCATCCACCGGGGAGAGTAACTTCTTCCCCGCATTTGCTGCGGATGTGGCAGTCCCTGCTTTGTCAGACAGTACCGGCGAGGAGCTATCGGTAAAGGCAGCCGGTGTATTAAGCCTTGACGGCGGAACGGCTCTGTATCAGAAGCATTTGCTCGATCGGGTCAATCCCGCCAGTACAACAAAGGTCATGACATCCATCGTTGCGTTAAAATACGGTACCCTTACCGATATGGTAAAGATACCATCGGAATCGGTAATAAATGAAGCCGGTTCCTCCATGGCGGGGGTGAAGCCGGGAGACGTAATGTCTCTTAAGGATCTCTTATACGGTCTTTTGATCCCCTCCGGGAATGATGCGGCAAATGCCATCGCTGTCCACGTTGGGGGCTCCATCGATCAGTTTGTGGAGCTTATGAATGAAGAAGCCGCACGGATCGGTGCCACGCAGACACATTTTGCCAATGCCAATGGCCTGACGGATCCCGATCATTATACGACCGCTTATGATCTGTATCTTATGTTTCATGAGGCTTTAAAGTATGATCTGTTCCGTGAGATTATTGGTGCCCATTCCTATACCGCTTCTTACAGAGGAGCAGATGGAGAGGAAAAAACTGCGGTCTGGAGCGTTGGGAATTACTACATGAACGGAAAGGCCGAGGCGCCGGAGGGGCTTACCGTATTTGGCGGAAAGACAGGTACGACCCAGGCAGCCGGATATTGTCTTATTATGGGGAACCGTGACAATACCGGCCGAGAATATGCCTCTGTTATCATGGGAGCAGAAAATCGTGATGGCTTATATAAAAATATGACAAAGATAATTGAGAATATTGTAAAATAATCATTGCATTTTTCAGGCAAATAGTCTATAATCATAGCATAAACGATTGAGTTTTTTATACAAAATATATAAATCCAAGGAGGAGATCATTATGGTGCAGATCATCGCTGGCAAAAAAGGAAAAGGTAAAACAAAATATTTACTGGATATGGCAAATAATGCTGTCAAGGATTCCAAGGGTTCTATCGTTTATTTAGATAAAAGTGCAAAACATATGTACGAACTCAGCAACAAGATTCGTCTGATCAATGTAGCTGAATTTCCGGTACATAACAGTGAGGGCTTTATTGGTTTTATCAGCGGAATTCTTTCCCAGGATCATGATCTTGAAACAATGTTCTTAGACAGTTTCCTTAAGCTTTCCTGCTTAGAGGGCGAGGACATTTCCGCAACAGTTGCAGAACTGGATGAGGTAAGCAAAAAATATCATGTGAACTTCGTTCTGAGCGTGTCTATGGATGGTGATGAGCTCCCGGATTCTGCAAAGGATATGGTTCTGGTTGCCTTATAAATGAACGCTCCTTAATATGGATGTCAATGGCATGAGCTGTATGGCTTGTGCCATTTTTTATGTAACAGGGAATTCCTTGGAATTTCCTGTTACATAAAAAGCTCTATAGGAAAGAATAACTTGAACTTTTCATTTAATCCATATATAATACAGGTCAGTTAAGAAGGGTTTATCTCCGTCGGAGATTGATCTCCCACGGACGTTAGACTTGAACTCAGTCGCAGGTTCGACTTGGATCGGAGGAGCTTTGATGGCGAAAAAGAAAAACAAGAAAGTGATACGCTATAGAAAACCACTGAATATTAATGTGGGAATGATCTTTTTTGCATTGATCTTTGCCTATATGTCTTTTTATGTTTATACTTATTTAAAACGGGATAAAATCGAGTTTTACGAGGTTGCCGAGGGAAGTATCGTGAATGACCAGAGATACAACGGGATCATTTTCCGGACAGAAAAGGTGAAGGAAACGTCAACGGCCGGCAATATCAATTATTATCTGCGTGAGGGGAAGAAGGCAGCCGTCGGCACGAGGATCTATTCCATTGACGAGACGGGAACGCTCTCTAAGCTTCTGGCAGAGAGAAAGGAGGGAGATACTGTTCTCTCAAAGGAGAATCTATCGTCCCTTAAAAAACAGCTCTCCTCCTTCAGCCAGACGTTTACCGAGGAAAGCTTCCAGACAGTCTACGATACAAGATATTCTCTCGATTCCGAGGTCTTGGAGTATGTCAGCACAGATACGCTAAAAAACTTAGACAGTGTCATCGCTGAGATGGGCATCAATTTTGAACAGGTGCGGGCCGATGAATCCGGGATCGTTTCCTATGCCATCGACTCGATGGAAAACGTGACGCCTGCACAGGTAAACGCAGAGATGTTTGCACGGACAGAGTACAAAAAGAATATTGTGAAATCGGGGAATCTCGTGGGGGTCGGTGAGCCGGTATATAAGCTCGTCACCGCAGAGGACTGGTCGATCGTATTTCCGTTGACAGAGGATAAGGCTGCATTATATAATGGAAAACAGTCGCTTCTGGTCAAATTCCCGGGGAAGGATTTAAAGACATCGGCGGCTTATTCAACGATCACAGGCAGCGACGGAAATCTTTATGGAAAACTCGATTTCGATAAATATATGGAGCAATTTGTATCGGAGCGTTTCGTGGATTTTGAAGTGATCACGGAAGAAGTGAGCGGCTTAAAGATACCGAGAAGTGCTGTGACGGATGTAGAGTTTTATCTCATTCCGAAGGAGTATTTTCTTACCGAGCAGAACGGATTTTTAAAGGAAACCTACTCGGATGGCGGTCCCGGAGCAGAGGTTGTTTCCTGCACGGTCTATGGCTCGGACGATACATATTATTATGTGGATGCCGGAGTGGACAGTGTACTTAAGGCAGGTGACTATCTGGTACTCCAAAACACGGGAGAACGCTATCAGGTCGGCGCCAAGGGTACACTACAGGGAGTTTATAACATCAACAGAGGATACACTGTGTTCAGAAAAATCGAGATCCTCACATCCAATGACGAATATTATACGATCAAAAAAGGAACGGATTACGGCCTTTCCGTGTATGACCATATCGTTTTGGATGCAAAGGCCGTTTCAGAAAACGGTGTGATCATATATCAATAATCGGAGGGATTTGTATGTCTATTTCAGAAAACTTACACGAAATAAATGACCGGATCTTACAGGCATGTGAAAGGGCTGACAGGAGCCCGGATGAGGTAACACTGATCGCAGTGAGCAAGACAAAGCCGTTAAGTGCCTTGTCGGAAGCCTATGAGGAGGGAGCCAGAGATTTTGGTGAGAACAAGGTGCAGGAGATCTGTGAAAAGTATCCGGAAATGCCAAAGGACGCCAGATTTCACATGATCGGACATCTTCAGACGAATAAGGTTACTCAGGTCATCGATAAGGTCGTTTTGATCCATTCGGTGGACAGTGTCCATCTCGCAGAAAAAATCGAGAAGGAAGCAGCAAAACGTCAGATCACAGCAGACATCCTTCTTGAGGTCAATGTAGCCCGCGAGGAGAGTAAATTCGGCCTGCTGCTGGAAGAAGTAGTGCCGGCCCTTGAAATGATCCGTGAATTTCCGCATATCCGTGTTAAGGGGCTTATGACGATCGCACCGAATGTTGAGGTTCCGGAGGAAAATCGTAAATATTTTAGAAAATTGTATCAATTATATGTTGACATCAAAAGTAAAAACATTGATAATGGTACTATGAGTGTGCTTTCGATGGGGATGACCGGCGACTTTGAAGTTGCCATCGAAGAAGGTGCAACCATGATAAGAGTAGGAACCGGAATATTCGGTTCCAGATAGATGGGAGAGAATTAAGAATGGGTTTCTTTACCAAACTGATGGATAA